>JBALWS010000174.1:0-7319 GCA_036960405.1 Halopseudomonas sp.
CATCGCTGAGCTGTGGCTGCTCATCGATCTGCAGAGCTTTCAACCGTTCGACAGTCTGTTGCTGGTGGCGGTCGAACTGGTCCTGCTCGGCGGCGTCGTACATTGGCTCTTTATACATAGCTTGGGCCGCATCGACGATGGGGCGGTAACCGGTGCAGCGGCACAGATTGCCCGATAGTGCCTCTTCGATCTCTTCCTTGGCTGGGTTAGCGACGTTTTTGCCGAGAGCAAACATCGACATCACAAAACCGGGGGTGCAGAAACCGCATTGCGAAGCGTGGCAGTCGACCATCGCTTGCTGAGTTGGATGCAGTTGGCCCTGATCTTTCAGGTCTTCTACGCTAAGCAGTTGCTTGCCGTGCAGCGCGGAAACGAAAGTCAGGCAGGAGTTGATGCTTTTATAGCGGATCTGGTCGCCATCAAGCTCGCCGACAACAACCGTGCAGGCTCCGCAGTCACCGGAAGCGCAACCCTCTTTAGTGCCTGTCTTACCGACATGGCTGCGTAGGTAGTTCAAGACGGTCATATTCGGATCGATGTGCTGTTCGACGCGAAGTTCCTGGTTGAGTAAGAACTTGATCAAGGCAGACCTCCTTTTTGTATTTGTTTTGACGGGAGATGGTATACATCGATTAAAGTAAAACCTGACTGTTAAGTCAATATATAATTTGACCTTAAAGTCAGAAAATTGATAATAATACCCTCCTGTCGCTTGGTTTCTCCCGTTTTTACAGGGTTGAGGGCTATTTCTATGATCTGTATCGATCTCCTACAGATAGAAGATTAGTTGTATACAAGTGTGTTTGAGACCTCCCCGGTATTTTTGAGGACGGCTATCTCACCAGCGTTGAAACAAATGATTTGCTGCAGAGGGAGTAAGTTGTTTGGAAGGAGGCTACTTCGACCTGCCGGCTGATTCGGCTGTCAGGTTTTAGCTCAATTACTGCGCGATGTTTCGCTGCATGATATGACCTTTGTCGAATGGGTCCTGCGAGCATCTAGCGACCCGTGCCGGCGTCGGCTGGGATGTTCTTCCCAGCAAGGGCCAATCCAAGCTGTAGAAGGTTATGATTGCTTCGGAGGAGTTGAATGGGTGAGAGAGGGTCTCTACAGGCCTTTGTATCTGTTTCTTCTGCTTAGTTTTATTCCGTGCAAGTCTAGATAGAAGAAAATAGTGTTGACTATAAGCAGTAGCGGCATATAATGCTTTCAGCTTGAAAGTACATCTAAATATTTATGCACTCCTTTTCGATCTTCTACCTTTAGTAGTTCGTCCTGTTTTCATAAGTAATATCTCTACTTCCAATCAAATTGGTCTTATTAAAGGCCTCAATTACTCTTGAATAAATAGGATACATATATGTCTACTACTACTGGTACCGTTAAGTGGTTCAACGAAGCTAAAGGTTTTGGTTTTATCGAGCAGGAGTCTGGTCCAGACGTTTTCGCTCATTTTAGTGCTATTGCTGGTTCAGGTTTTAAGACCTTGACTGAAGGCCAACGAGTTCAGTTCGCTGTTACTCAAGGCCAGAAAGGCCCACAAGCAGAAAACATCGAAGCTATCTAAAGATTCGACCGTTATTTGGCCTGCTGAGAAATCAAGATAGGCCAAACTTCTCGCCTCAATAGGCTGAGAAACATCAAAAAGGGCAGAACCGAGAGGTTCTGCCCTTTTTTGTTGGGCGAAGGTTGGTAACCTTATTTTTTGATGATGGTCTGAATGAAGGCCAAGCCCCTTACTTAATCCTTAAAATTCGTTTCGGATCGCGAAGAGTATGAACCAATTCGAATATTAGTCAGTCCTGTATGTCTGCAATGTCTGGTACAGATCAATGGTGGGACGGATCAATACCCGTTTACGCTGTGGGTTCAATGGGTCGTTAACTAACAATCTATCAAGGCTGCCTGTTTTCTTTCATGAAATTGGCTGCATGCGGCATACTGTCGGTTCTATAGAAAAAGTGCCGAATATTGAGCCAATTAGTGACCGATACCATGATTTCTCTGCTGAAAAACGTGAGCCTCTATACCCCGGAATTTGTTGGTATAAAAGATGTACTGATAGCGGGTGGAAAAATCGCAGCAGTTTTTGATAGCAACGCGGGCGATCAGGACAGTCTACCCAAGCATTGGAACGTGGAACTCATCGATTTTTCAGGCGCCTCGCTAGTTCCCGGCCTGATCGATAGCCATGCCCATATAACTGGCGGCGGTGGGGAGGCGGGATTCGCCTCCCAGGTACCCCCAGTACCGATTTCAGAATTCACCGGCGCTGGCGTTACCACCGTTGTCGGGCTTTTGGGGACTGACGACACGACCCGCAGCACCGGCAACCTGTTGGCTCGGGTCTACGGGCTGAGAGAGGAAGGGATGTCGGCTTATTGCTGGACCGGCGGCTACCACTACCCGTTGACGACGCTGACCGGCAGTGCCAAATCCGATATCGTCTACCTCGACCCGGTCATCGGCATCGGTGAGTTTGCTATCAGTGATCACCGTTCAAGCCAACCCAGCTATCAAGAGGTAATCCGGCTGGCCAGCGAAGTTCACGTAGCGGGTTTGATGACGGGTAAAGCCGGGGTCATCCACTTCCATCTGGGTGATGGTGCGCGTCGTCTGGAACTGATTGAGCGCGCCATCGCCGAAACCGAAATCCCCGCCCGGGTATTCAACCCCACCCATATTAATCGTAATAAAGACTTGTTCGACGCCAGCTGCCGACTACTGAGCAGTGGCGGCTATGTAGACATTACGGCCTTTCCCAAAAGCACCGCTGATCCCGGTTTAGAAGCGGTTGAGGCGATTGAACTGGCGATCAACAGCAATCTTCCGCTCGACCGGATCACTGTGAGTTCTGACGGTGGCGGCTGCCTACCCTGTTTTGACGCCAAGGGTGAACTGCAACATATGGACTTTGGTCGCGCCAGCACGCTGCTCGAAACCATCCAGGCGGGATTGAAAGCAGGTTTGGCTCTGGAAACGCTGCTACCGATGTTTACCCGCAATGTCGCCAAACTATTACGATTGAAGACTAAAGGCAGGATCGCCCCCGGCTTTGATGCCGACCTGCTGGTGTTAAATGAAAATTATCAAGTAACCGACGTGATGGCCAAAGGACACTGGCACAAGCGCAACGGAACGTCGGTCATTATTGGAACGTTTGAGTAGAGGTATTTATGTGTCCTGCAAAGAGTGATGAAGGTGTTCAACGTGGCTTTGTTATCCCCATTGGTGGTGCCGAAGAGCGGACCCAAGACCCGGTTATTCTGCAGCGTTTTGTCGCGCTCTGCGGTGGTAATGACGCCCGTATCGTGATCATCCCCACGGCGTCACAATTGGAGGAAACCGGTCCCAATTATGAGGCGGTTTTTGCTGAGCTTGGCGCCGCCAAAGCGACCTCCTTGCCGATCTGTTCCCGCGAAGATGCCCAGCGCGATGATTATCTCGAAGAGATGTCCCAAGCCACCGGGATCTTTATGACCGGCGGTAATCAGCTGAGGTTATCGACCATACTGGGCGGCACGCCGGTGGCGCAATGCATCAGAAGATCGAATGCGGCGGGTGTCCATGTTGCCGGTACCTCGGCGGGAGCCGCCATCATGCCCGAGCATATGATCGCCGGGGGCGCTACTGGGGCGTTGCCTAACGAGCAAGGCGTCACCTTTGCTCCGGGCATGGGGCTGATCCGTAAGGTGATACTCGATCAGCATTTCAGCCAGCGTAATCGCCTGGGACGGCTGCTGACGGCTGTGTCTTATAACCCCTTCGCCTCGGGTGTCGGTATCTGCGAAGACACTGCAGCGTTTATCGGCCCCGACGGTATTCTCGAAGTCGTCGGTAGCGGCAGCCTTACCGTGGTTGATCCATCGGATCTGCAACATAGCTCCATGGCTGAAGCCAGTTCGGGTGAGTCTATCACCCTGATTGGATTGAAACTGCATATGCTCAGCAGCGGCGCCAAATATTGTCTGAATACCCGCCAGGCTTGGCCTAAGCAATGCCACTAGGTAAATATCAGCGGTATATTATGTAGATTAATGAGTAACCTGTTGAACAGTTCTTCTTGCGATCCACTTGGTATTCTATTTTTGCTGTAAAAACGCCTCCTGTGAGGTGATGAGACCGACCTTTGTGCGGTGTTGAATAGTCACGCAACTGCTTTATTGCATTAGGAAAAACAAATGAAAATTATTTCCTCAAACGTGTACGTCGGCCCCAACGTTTATGCCCATTTTCCTGTTATTCGCCATGTGGTTAACCTCGGTGTTTTGGAGCAGCTTCCGTCCACCAAGCTCGGCGATAGCTTTGTCGAAGACTTAGTCACCGCGCTACCCGGGCTGCAGGAACACGGCTGCTCTTACGGCGAGCCGGGCGGTTTCATCCGCCGATTAAAGGAAGATGAAGGCACCTGGATGGCCCATATCTGGGAGCATGTGACCCTCGAACTGCAGTGCATGGCGGGTACCGAAGTCACCTTCGGTAAAACCCGTGGAACCGGCCAAGAAGGCCAGTACAACATGGTATTCCAGTACATGCAGCGCGATGTCGGATTAGAAGCCGCCCAGCTGGCCAGAAAGCTGCTGGTATCGTTGATACCTGCCGCCGTTCAAGCGCAGCTGGATACCCAGCTGGAGACCGATTTCGACTTCGCCGATGAACTCTCGGATTTCATCCGCTTCGCCCAGCGCAAGGAGTTTGGTCCCAGTACCCAGTCGCTGGTCAGTGCCGCCGAAGAACGTAACATTCCCTGGTTACGACTCAATCAATACAGTCTGGTGCAGTTTGGCCACGGCAAGTACCAGCAACGCATTCAGGCGACAATCACCAGCCAGACCAACCATATCGCCGTCGAAATTTCCTGCGACAAGGAAGATACCCACAATTTGCTCAACGATCTCGGCTTGCCAGTGCCACAACAGCGCATGGTGTATTCGGCCAAGCAGGCGTTCAACGCGGCCAAGAGTATTGGTCTACCGGTGGTGGTTAAACCGCTGAATGCCAACCACGGTCGCGGTGTTTCGATCGACCTGAGCACCGAAGCGGAGATCATCACTGCCTTCGACCACGCCAGCGAACACGGCACCAGCCGCGCGGTATTGGTTGAATCGTTTCTGACTGGATTGGATCACCGTATGCTGGTCGTTAATGGCGAGTTGGTGGCCGTGGCTAAACGGGTGCCGGGGCATGTTATTGGCGATGGTAATAGCTCGATTGCCGAGCTGGTCGAGTCGGTTAACCAGGATCCCCGTCGCGGGGTCGGGCATGAAAAAGTACTGACCCGACTGGAGATGGATACGCAGGGGCGGCGCTTGATGGACGAGGCCGGCCTGAATCAGGACAGCGTGCTGGCCGAGGGCGAGATATTTTATCTGCGCGCCACCGCCAACCTGTCTACTGGCGGCACCGCGATCGATATGACCGACCTGTTGCACCCCGACAATAAGGCCATGGCTGAGCGGGCGGTAAGAGCGGTCGGCCTGGATGTCGGCGGCGTCGATTTCATGACGGCCGACATCACCCAGTCGTATAAGGAGATCGGTGGTGGCATCGTCGAGATCAATGCGGCACCGGGGTTTCGAATGCACGTTGCCCCGAGCGAGGGCAAACCCCGCGATGTCGCCGGTAAAGTGATGGACATGCTGTTCCCGCCCAGCGCCCCGGCACGAATCCCGATTGCCGGCATCACCGGCACTAATGGCAAGACCACCACCTCGCGGATGTTGTCGCATATCCTCAAGACCGCCGGGCATGTGGTTGGCATGACCTCCACCGACGGTGTCTATGTCGATGGCCATCTGTCGGTTAAAGGCGATATGACCGGTCCGGTCGCGTCACAGATCGTGCTGCGCGATCCGTCGGTGGATGTCGCAGTACTGGAAACGGCCCGTGGTGGTATCTTACGGGCCGGCCTGGGCTACCGCGAAAGCGATATTGCCGCCTGTCTTAACGTTCAGCCCGACCATCTGGGAATGAAGGGTATCGATACCTTGGGACAGCTGGCCGAGATCAAACGGATCGTGGTGGAAGTGGCCAAAGATACCGTGGTGCTCAACGCCGATGATATCGAATGCCTCAAAATGGCCGAACACACCCAGGCCAAGCACCTGTGTTATGTGACCATGAACATCGGTCATGGCTTGGTTCGTGAGCACATCCGCGCTGGCGGTCGGGCAGTGGTACTCGAGAAGGGCATCAACGGCGACATGATCACCATATTCGATAATGGCGCGCATATTCCGCTGCTATGGACCCACCTGATTCCGGCAACGCTCGAAGGTAAAGCCACCCACAATGTTCAGAATGCGATGTTTGCCGCGGCGCTGGCCTTCAGTCTGAACAAGTCCATCGACGATATACAACACGGTCTGCGCACCTTCAGCACCACCTTCTTCCAGGCACCGGGTCGGATGAACGTCTACGACGAGCATCCGTTCCGGGTCATTCTCGACTACGCCCATAACCCTGACGGTATTCGCTGCATGAGCGAGCTGGCCAGCAAGCTGGACGTAGAGGGTAAACGCATCGTGGTGATTGCAGGCCCCGGTGATCGTCGAGATGAAGACTTGGATGAGATTGCCAAGTCGGCAGCCGGTCATTTCGATATCTATATCTGCAAGGCCGATGATAACCGCCGTGGTCGTGGCCACGACGAAGTGCCCCAGCGAGTCGCCCGGGTGCTAAAAGAACAGGGGATCAGCGAAGCCAACATTCTGATCGTGCCTGACGAGGTAGAAGCCATCGACAAGGCGCTCGGTCTGGCAGTACAGAATGATCTGGTGATGGTGTTCGGTGATGCCATTTCGCGTTGTTGGAAACAGATCATTCATTTTGACGGTAAATCGGGCGTGCAACCCGAACCCAAGTTGGCCCCGGTACAAACGGTGGTGTCGATGTTGGATAGCAATGCGCCGGACCCCTTTGTGCTGGAATCGGGGATGAAAATCGTCAAAGACGAACGTGGCGTACGGGTGGTGGCTGAATTTGACGAAGGCAGCGATTAGATGGCTAGCAGCGCGATCCAGCTGACCCTTGATGAGGGTCGGCGCCTGACCGGCAAGAGTCTGCTCTGGGACCACCCCGGCGCGATCATCGATGCCTTTGTCGAGGGTATCGACAAACAGCAGGTGGTAAATCAATGGCAGCTCAATGTCCGGCAGTTGCTGGATGATCTGGGCTGGCAAGTCGAGCAGAGCTGTTATCGACTGTTCGAAGATGGCATCAGTGTCGCCATCAGCGCGCCGTTGGATGCGCTGTATGCCGCCTGCGATATCAACGAGACCGCCTGGGAATTGACCTGCGCCGAGCTCACCGGCGTAGCG
>JBALWS010000175.1:0-7292 GCA_036960405.1 Halopseudomonas sp.
CGAATCGATCGCCATGTTGGTCGACGTCTTCAGTCGCGCCTTCGAGCAAGCCGGCGCGCGTTCGGAAATCCTCGGTTTTACCACAGCTGCCTGGAACGGCGGCAAACCCTTCCGCGAGTGGCAAGGCCGAGGTCGCCCTGCCGATCCGGGTCGTCTCAACGAGCTATGTCACATCGTCTACAAGGATGCCGAAAGACCTTGGCGCCGCGCCCGCCCCGATATCGCAGCACTGCTCAAACCCAACCTGTTCCGCGAAGGCGTCGACGGCGAAGCCTTGCTGTGGGCCAGTGCTAGACTGCAGGCCAGTCAAGCCGAGCGCAAAATATTGATCGTTATCTCCGACGGCTGCCCGATGGAGAGTATGACCTACCAACACAACGCACCCGACTATCTCGACAAACATCTGCAGCAGGTCAGCGAAGCGATCGAGCGACGCGGCGAGATCGAACTGCTGGCCCTCGGGGTCGGTCTAGACTTGAGCCGCTACTACCGCCGCAGCCTAGCGCTGGATATCAGCCAATCGCTGGACAACGCCCTGTTCGACGAAGTGGTCGCACTGCTGGCCAACGACCGACGCTGAGACCTCTACAGCCCCTTTTTAGTGATGTACTGCAGGACTAATCAATGACGACTTTTACTCGTAGACTATCGGCTTTGCAAAACACGGCCATGGGGCAGCGCTTCTTCGAGCTAGGCCCCGGATTTGTGCTTTGTCTGATGATCGGCATGGCGGCAAAATTTGTCTCCGAACACTACGGCGGTCCGACGATTCTGTACGCCCTGCTGATGGGTATGGCTCTCAATTACCTATCGCTCGAGGGGCGCTGTGTTCCCGGCATCCAGTTCGCAGCCAAGTCAGTGTTGCGCTTTGGCATCGCCTTGCTGGGTGCCAGAATCACCATCGAACAGCTATTAGGACTGGGATTTACCCCCATCGCCATCGTATTGGTCGGCGTCCCGGCAACCATCCTGTTTGGCGTCCTGTGCGGCAAATGGCTAAAGCTGGAAAAGTACCAAAGCATTCTGTCTGGCGCCGCGGTAGGCATCTGCGGAGCCTCTGCAGCATTGGCTGTCTCTGCGGTACTGCCACAGAATAAAGAGTCGGAAAAGAACCTGATCTTCACCGTTATCAGTGTCACCGCCCTGAGTACCGTTGCGATGATCGCCTACCCACTGATTATTGCCGCGCTGGGACTAAGTGAAACCGAGAGTGGTATTTTCCTCGGTGCAACCATTCACGATGTCGCACAGGTGGTCGGTGCCGGTTATATGATGTCCGACAATGTCGGTGATGTAGCGACCTTCACCAAGTTGCTGCGGGTGGCGATGCTGGTGCCTGTCGTGGTGCTGATATCGATATTCGTGGCGCGTAAAGCGACCACCAAGAGTGGCAAGAAAACGTCGCCGCTACCGGGTTTTCTGGTCGCCTTCGTCATCATCGTCATGATCAACAGCACCGGCCAACTACCCGAGATCGTGACCGAATCGATGATCGAGCTATCGCGCTGGTGCCTGGTGATTGCGATGGTCGGTTTGGGGATGAAGGCATCGTTCAAGGAGCTCGCAGCAATGGGCTGGAAACCTATGCTATTGATGCTGGCCAACACCCTGTTCCTGGCGGTATTGGTGGCGATCTGGCTATTCGCAGCGCGCTAAACAAGCGGGTTCGAGGCGGTCATATTCACCGCCTCTTAGCCTTAGCGGCTAGCCAATGTTAATCCCTCAATATAACCAAACCACCCTCCGCTAAACGACCGGTTCAGACTCTAGCTGCTACAGTTTCAGCTAAGATAACCGACCGGAGGGCTGGCTTATTTCTCACTACTGGACCGCCTTAACACTGCTGATAACGCTTGGCTTTGCCGCTGCGCTGCAAGCAGACACAGCAACTCGCGCAGAGCAACTCGATCAGCTTTTCGTCAGTTTGAAACAGGCGCCCGATGAAGCCAGTGCGCGGGTTACCGAGAATCAGATCTGGAACCTGTGGATGAGATCGGAGAACCCCGATGTCGATCGATTGATGGGAGAAGCGATGCAAGCAAGACGCTGGTACGACTTCGATAAAGCGCTCCTCCTGCTCGACCAGATCGTCGAGATAGACCCGAGCTACGCCGAAGCCTGGAACCAACGCGCCACGATTTATTTCCACCGCGGCGACTACGAACAAGCCCTGGAGGCTGTGGCCAAAACCTTGGAACGCGAACCACGCCACTTCGGTGCCCTGGCCGGTCGCGGCATGATCCGCCTACGTCAAGGCAGCTCGGCACTAGCGATCCAGAACATCAAAGCAGCCGTGGCGTTCCACCCCTATTTGCGTGAACGCGCCCTGCTACCGCCGCAATACTAGTGCAGGTCTTCGTATCACTTCTAAAGCAAGATTATTGGCAGGCTCTGCTGCGACCATTGGCTGGTGATCGCGCAGTGACAAATTGGCAGGAGAGCCAATTTTCACAGCCATAGGCTGGCCGAAGACTGAGAGACAGGAAGTGCCGAATGAAATCGGCGCAGCTGTCGACCCAGTGCTAGTGCTACCACTTGAACGCTGAGAACACAGCAATCTTTTCAATTTACCAAAATCACAGGAGCGAACACGGATCTTGCTATTCTCAGCGTTAGGCAACGGCAGAAACTGCGACAAGCACTAACCCCCATGATCGTTGCCCGGATGAAACTACAAAGGATCGGTAACTCTGTACTCATTCCAGATTCGGCAGGCTTTATCCAAAATCCGGCACCCAATTATGTTAGTATCTACCTTCACCCCACCGCTTAGTGGGGACCTCTTGTTGACATCCGGTTTAAGCAGTCCGGCCCGATCCCGCTGCCCCCTGAGCCTACGTCCCCCGAGGTTATTTTCATGTCTAACATTCCGCAGCTTCCCCCGCAGGCCAGTTATTATTCACCGCAGGGGCCACCAGCCGCCGAGAATCGACCCTCCGCCACGGCAACACCTGCACACCCACTACTAGACACACAACGTACCACCCTGCCCCCTACCGACACTCTGGCTTCTTCACTCCAGTTCGCTGCTACGCCACAGATCCTCCTCACCAAGGGCAAACTCAATACCCCAAAACGCCTCACCACCGCCGTTGTCTATTGCGAAGCGAACTTCGGTGCCATCGATGGCAAGACCGCCAACGGCCTGGTCCGGCACTCGGAGAAATACCAAATCCTATCGGTCATTGACAGCGAGAAAGCCGGGCAGGATGCAGGTACGGTGCTTGACGGCGAACCGAACGCCATCCCCATCTGTCGCGATCTGGCCGATGCCCTGTCCCGGACTGACGCGGTACCCGACTTTTTCATCTTCGGGATGGCGCCCTCCAGCGGCATGCTGTCGACCGCCGAGCGCAGTTTAGTACTTGAGGCCATTAATCAGGGCATGAATATTGTCAACGGCCTGCACGAGTTCCTGAACGACGACCCCGAGTTTATCGCGGCAAGCAGCGCTAATAATGTGACGATCCTTGATGTCCGAAGACCTAGGGCAAAGAAAGACCTGCGCATGTTCAGCGGCCGCATCAAAGAAGTGACTTGCCCGCGTATCGCCGTGCTAGGTACAGATTGCGCCATCGGTAAGCGCACCACGGCGACCATCCTCACTCAGGCCCTGCGAGATCGCGGCATGAACGTGGTGATGGTCGGCACCGGCCAAACCGGATTGATCCAGGGCGCACGCTACGGTATAGCCCTCGACGCGGTACCTTCGCAGTTCTGCGCCGGAGAACTGGAAGCGATCATCGTCGAGGCGTTCAAAGCGGAGCAGCCTGATGTCATCATCATTGAAGGACAGGGGGCTCTCAGCCACCCCGCGTTTTCGACTACCTCGTTTATCCTTCGTGGCAGCTGCCCCGACGGCGTCATCTTGCAGCATGCACCGGGTCGCGCTTTCCGCTGCGACTTCGACCGGATGGCCATGCCGCTGCCAGCAGCAGAGATTAATTTAATCCAGACCTTTTCCGACACTCAGGTCATTGGTTTAACTCTCAATCATGAAAACATGACTGATACCGAAGTTAATCTAGCCGTCGACGACTATGAACGTGAGTTCGGCATCCCCGCCACCGATGCGTTGACTCACGCACCCGAACGCCTGGTAAATATCGTGCTAGGGGCCTTCCCCGATCTGGGAGAAAAGCTGACCGCGTGCGCCCTGTGAGCGCTCCACGGTTGGAGGTTGATCTCGACAAGATTCATCACAATGCCAAGACTCTAGTCGATCGCCTGGCCGGCCGCGGTATTTCGGTCACCGCGGTGATGAAAGCCAGCCTCGGCTCACCCGAGATTGCCCGCGCCGTGTTACGGGCTGGGGTAAACATGATCGGCGACTCACGGATGGAGAATATCGAAGCGATGAGCCGCGCAGGCGTCGACGCACCGATGATGCTGATTCGCTCGCCGATGATCAGCGATACCCAGCGGGTGGTGCGCTACGCCGATTTGAGTCTCAACAGCGAACTCGACGTTATCCGCCAACTCTCCAGCGCCGCAAAAGCGACCGGGAGACGGCACGGCGTGATACTGATGGTCGAGCTAGGTGATCTGCGCGAAGGGATTATGCCGTCCGACCTTGAACACGCCGTCGGTTCGGTACTGAATATGCCGAACATCGACCTAAAGGGAATCGGCGCCAATTTGGCCTGCCACTGCGGCGTATCGCCGGACAGCCGCAATATGGATCAGCTGTCGGCGCTGGCAGACTCCGTGGAGGCCACCTTCGGCATAACACTGGAGATCATATCGGGCGGCAATTCCGCCAATCTAAACTGGGCGTTCAGCGGCGCAGACAGCGGCCGCATCAACAACCTGCGGTTGGGTGAATCCGTTCTGCTGGGGTGCGAACCGCTGCATCGTCAGCCGATTGATGGCCTCTATACCAACGCCATCACTCTGGTCGCCGAAGTGATCGAATCAAAGATCAAGCCATCGCAGCCCTGGGGCGAGATCGCCCAAACCGCGTTCGGCGAACAAGCGCCGGCGGTAGATCGGGGTAACATCTCCCAGGCCATTCTGGCCATCGGCCGACAGGATGTTGACCCCGACGGTCTCGAGGGTCCCATGGGCATCAAAGTTATCGGCGCCAGCAGTGATCACCTCATCATCGATTGCGGCGACCTCCCCCTGCCGGTCGGTGCAGAGGTCCGTTTTAAACTCAATTACAGCGCGATGGTTGGTGCCATGACCTCGCCTTTTGTCGCCAAAGTACTACGAGCATCTCCCACCCCAGATCTGGTACCTGCAGTCATGCACAATTTTGACGGTATCAGCGGTTGACCGAGCTGTTTCAAAACCACGGAAAAATCGCATGAGTTTCAACGTTCTGACGGCTGAATTTTCTCACGAAACAAATTCCTTTAGCCTGCATAAAACCGGTAAAAAGGCGTTTATGGCCCGTTACGTGTTGGTGGGCGACGCAGCCATCGTCGAGCGCGGCGATGAAAACACCGAGCTGGCCGGCTTTCTTGATGCCGGACGGGCGCATAACTGGCTGCCAAGTCACGTATTAAGCGCGGCAGCCGGGCCTAGCGGAAAAGTTAGGCGTAAGGCGTTTGAATGGATCTGCGAGCCCATCCTCTCGGCCATCGAGAACAACCAATTCGACGGCATTCTACTCGGACTACATGGCGCGATGGGACTCGATTTCTGCGAAGACGGTGAAGGCGAGCTGCTTCGGCGCATCCGTAATAGGGTCGGTATGGAACTGCCTATCGCCATTACCCTGGATCCTCACGCCAATGTCAGCCAGCAGATGTGTGCGCTGGCGGACATTATCGTTTCCTTCAAAACCTACCCGCACATTGATATGCGCGCCACCGGTCGCCATGCAGGCGACATTCTCCAGCGGGCGATGGCGGGCGAAATACACCCCCGCACGGTACGTGTGAGCCGGCCGATGCTTGAGGAGGTCAATGGTGGACGTACCGATATCGGCCCCATGGTCGCGCGCATGGCCGCCGCACGAACTTATGAAGCGGGGGAGGACGTGTTCGCCGTTAGCATAAACGCAGGCTTCGCCAGTGCCGATGTGGCAGAGGTAGGGCCAACGGTTCTGGTAACAGGACAGGGCGATTTCACCGCCCACAGCGCGTTCGCCGAGACCCTCGCAGAGGGTATCTGGAACAGCCGTTTTGAGGTGCTGAACGACTATCTCAGCGCAGCAGAGGCGGCAGCATTCGCCGCCCGTTACACGCCAATTGACGGCCCACTGGTGATAGCCGATTACGCCGACAATCCGGGCGCCGGCGGCTACGGTGATTCAACCGAGCTGTTGCGGGCACTGTTTGAAGCTGCTGTCGACAACGCCTGTTTCGGCCCTATGGTAGATGCCGAGGCTGTACAGGAATTAAGCATGGCTACGGTGGGGCAACGCGTCCAGATAACATTGGGAGGTAAGACCGATCCGGATTTCGGGGGTGGACCTCTGCCCCTTGAAGGTGAACTGGTTTGCGTCAGCGACGGCCACTTTATTGGCGATGGTCCCATGATTCATGGGCTTCACGGAAGCTTCGGCCCGAGTGCGGTCCTGCAGGTAAAAGGGATCAAGATACTGGTGGTCAGTATCGCCCGGCAAATACTCGATCTACAGCAATTCAGAGCCTTCGGAATCGAGCCGCAGCACCAGCGGGTGGTGGCATTAAAATCGATGCAGCACTTTCGCGCCGCGTTCGAACCGATTGCAGGACAAGTGATCGTGTGCGACAGCGGCGCCCTCTGCACCCCCCGCTATGACCGGCTACCTTACCGCAACGTACCACGGCCCATTTTTCCGCTCGATAGAGACATGGAGTTGCCGTAAAACAGGGAGCGCTATGAGTTCCCTGTTCAGACAGGTCGATCTCATCAAAGGCTGTTACGTCGATTTAGAAGTCTGCTGCTGTCGTTGAGTGTATGGCCGGATTGGGACCAATTTCGAACGGTATTAGCTAAGCACCCTTGGCGGCCATATCCGACCTTTTTTAGCTCAGATGCTCAGATGCTCAGATATTAAATCCGAACATCCCACTCACTAACCGCATCCACAACTCGGCGATATCTATCAAAAACTAAATCCACTGACATAACGCCAACTCCATAGAGTTCCACCAGCCGAAACACCTTTAACACGCCCCTGTTCCGATGCTTTATCCTTGACCCATCATCACGATGCAGACCCGTCTAAGATTACCGAATGAATATCGATCACTATTACGAGCAGCAGGGTTCCGGCACGCCGATGCTGTTTATTCACGGCTCGTTCGCCAACACCTCGACTTGGAAGAAGATGATCCAGTCGCTGGCGGCCGAGCACC
>JBALWS010000013.1:0-62665 GCA_036960405.1 Halopseudomonas sp.
GGGGTTGGGCATATCGGCTAGTTGCTGGGGCATCAGCTTCAACACCAGTGCCGGTTTGATCTGCCCCAACTCATCACGCTGAAAGTAGTTGGTCCGTACCGTTGCCAGGATCAGTTCGTTAAACCGCCGTAGTACCCTGTCTTCAGTCAGCCCCAACACCTGATCTAGGGCCGAGCTAAATTGCTGCTGTTGGCGAGCCACCTCCGCTTGATCTGATGCCGAACCGTCAGGATCGAAGCGCTGACTGAAGATATCCAGCAGTAATCGAGCCACATGGATATTGGCCAGCAGACTGTTGGCTATCGCCTCCTGGCTTAACGCTACTCCAGTCTGTTTCATATAGGCCGCATACGCACGCAACACAGCCACTTGACGCCAGTCCAGACCAGCACTGAGCACCAGTCGATTAAAACTGTCGCTAAGCGTATCGCCACGCCAGGTATGAGCAAAAGCCTGCTGAAAGATATCCCTGACTTCACCCAGTTCAATCTGATCGCCAGCTCGATGGAGCAAGCCAAAATCGTGCAACCAGATCTCCTGCTTATCGAGCCGGATCGCATAGGGGTGCTCGTCTAAAACGATTAAACCCAGGTGCTCCATCACCGGGATCACTTCTGACAACGGGATCGGGCGGCCGAAGTGAAACAGTTTGAAATTCAACTGCTCGACAGTGCCATCCAGCGGTCGATAAAAGCTCATCCCTAACGGTTGCGAGCGGCTCAATTTTATCATCCGCTCGATATCGGCAACCGCGGCGCGTGGAGAAAAATCATCACGATATGCAGCCGGAAACGCATGCTCCAACCGGCCGAATAACGCCGCGCCCTGAGCATCGCCAAAATTGTCTTCTAACGCTTGCAGCAGATCATCATGCCAACTACGTGCGGCATGCTTGACCTGTTGCTCCAGCATTGCCAGATCAACGTTAAGTTCACTACGCGGTGCATCCAGGTGCAGAATAAACTGGGTCCGTGCCAACAACGACTCGGAGAGGTGCGTGTTAAATTCGACCTGCTGACAATCGAAGGCTTCGCATAACAGCTCTTGAACCCGCTTTCGAAACGCGGTGCTGTACTGATCTCTGGGAACATACACTAAGCAAGAGTAATAACGACCGTACGAGGAGCGCCGCACAAACAGCCGAATCTGGCGGCGCTCATGAATATGCAAAATCCCCATCGCACTTTCAAACAACTCGTTAGTACCGATCTGGAACAGGTCGTCACGCGGGTAGACCTCAAGGATCTGGCGCAACTCTTTCCAGTCATGACTGCCTCGATGCAGTGGACTGCGCTCCAGCACTGCCGCCACCTTGGCCCGCACTACCGGGATCGATTCGGAGCTCTGTAGATACACCGGTGAGGTATAAAGCCCTAAAATTCTATGCTCGCAGCGCAACCGGCCCGACTCATCAAACTCTCGTATCAACACATAGTCGCCATACACCGGCCGGTGTACCCGCACCGGGTGACTCGACTTGGCAAAACCGATCAGATCATCCAACACCAGATGGGGCATCGATTGCTGTGGAATATCGGCCAGTAATCGGGACTCATGCTCACCCCAGGGCATTCGACAGAGCCCTAGTCGGCTGTTGGGATCAACCCGCAGACCCAGACCGGACTTGTTCTTCACCACTCGATGCAACTCATAACCGAGGAAGGTAAAATGGTTGTCGACGATCCAGTCGATAAAGGTGCCGAGTTCTTCGGCTAAGTCCGCCTGTAAATCACCGTGTTTAATTCTCCCAAACAGTGCCTTGGCTTGATCCAGCATCGGGTGAAAGTCGCTGGTTACCGCCTGTACCTCGCCCAGCACTTCATGCAGCACCTGGCGCAAACCTCGCTGTTCAGAAGGTTTAGCGTAACGGTCGACTTCCATATAGATAAAGGATTCACTCGGGCTATCGCTGCTGGAATCACTCTGACTGAAGTGCTGCAGCTTGCCCTTGTCACGCGCGACATCAATGATCATGTTTTGAATGCTATGTAGCGCAAGACCACGCCGATTCACCTCCATCCGAATCGAATCGATCTGAAAGGGCATATCGTCTAGCAAAATCAAGATAATCGAGTGAGGGGAGGTCCAGCCGTTGGTTTCGTTATCGGGTTGGAACACCCGAATCTTGGTCTGCCCCGTTTGGCGTTGTTGAAGGAACTGCCAACTCTCAAGAATCGAACCATACAACTCATCGATCGGTACCCCTTCGATCTCTTGGGCCGAGACAGAACGGTACAGCAGCGCGGCAAACCTTCCGATCGCCTCGGCTTGTCCTTCGGGTAGACGTTTTTCCAACTGCTCCTGCAATCGGTTCAACGTATTCTGATAGCGATTCGACACCCTATCTACCATGGCTGAGTCCCCCTGCCCAAATCCGATCTATTTAGGATAGCAGCGGGACTTCGGTGCGACGGTTAGATCTGTATTTCTTAGAGAGGGGTGAAAAACGGGGAGTTAAGGTAAGACGGCCATACCTTCGGTGCATGGCCGGGAGCAGACGAGCTAAATACGGAGTCAATAACGGCTATTGGGCTGCCGGAGCACAGGGCTATTCGTTCTCACCCTTAATTGAGTCATCCTTTGTTGAATCATCCTTAACAGCATCATCTTGATCTTGCTGTGCCAACAGCTCACGCGAACGAGCCGCGACCTCTGCGGGATCCGACTTCAACCGATTCTTGCGCTTGGATTGTGCCTGCTGCTGTTGCTTTTTCTCCAGGCTGGTCTCATAAACACTACGCTGCCTGGGCTTTAATTTGCTCAAACTGGTGTGGCTATCACGTACCTCTGGTTCAGCCATATCCTGCGTAGGAACACGGCCAGCCTTCAATCGAGATTTTTTTTGACGACTCATTCTTAACTATCCTCATCGTCCGGTTCAACACCAGACACTGGGTTATCGTATTGTGGAATCGGACGGTAGTCGCCCTTGTAGGCCTTGTCAGCCTCCATTTTTTGCTGTTGTTCCAACTCAAGTTGCCGCTGTTGCTCGGCCTGTATTTCAGCCAAGCGTTTTTTCTCGACCCACTCCCCCACCGTTTCGAAGCTAAGCCGACCGATCAACCCGGAACGCAGGTCGCCTATGACCACTTCTCCAGCCTGTATTCGGTTTATGACCCCCCCGCTTTTAAGGCAACCCCGACGGCGACCAATTTCATCCAAAGCTTCGTCTGCAGAAGCGGGCAGTTGTGGCAACTTGAATCGCTGCAGCAGCAATGCGGGGTAATCGTTGATCAAAAAATCCAAGCTATATAAAGCGATATCTTCGTATTCAACCACCGTGTCACGAATCGCGCCACTGGCAGCCAGTCGATACGCCGAGTCGTGATCTTCAATTTTTGGCCACAAGATACCCGGGGTATCAAAGATAGCCAGACCGTTATGGGTGACAAACCGCTGCTGAGTCTTAGTAACCGCTGGTTCGTTGCCTACCTTAGCGATTTTACGCCCCATCAACGCGTTGATCAGGGTCGATTTCCCCACATTGGGGATCCCCATGATCATCACCCGTACCGGCCGATCTGCTGCCACCCGTCCTGGCGCCGTTTTTTTGCAGAGCGCGATCAGCTGTTTCAGCTCCTGCTTTTGATCCAGCCGCAGCGCCATCGCCAGGGTGCTATCGGTATTCAGATACTTGAGCCATTTACGGGTGCGTCCTGCATCCGCCAAATCACTCTTATTAAGCACTTTAATCAGCGGCTTTTGACCACGTAGCTCGCCAACCAGAGGGTTTTCGCTGGAATGAGGTAAGCGTGCGTCAAGCACTTCGATCACGACATCGATCTCAGAAATCACTTTTGCGATCTCTTTGCGCGCCTTATGCATATGACCGGGGAACCATTGAATGGTCATAAACGGCCCAACTCCTGATTATCGTTTCGGGGGCGCGATTATAGCGTATTAATACGCTGGCTAATAATGATCATCTGAGTCCATAGGCGAATGCCCTGCATTGGGCTAGAATGGCGCGAACGGATTGGGTAGAAGTAATCAAAAATGATCGACAACAGCAGCAATAATCAAGTTTTGATGGCGCGTCAGCCCATCTTTGACCGCCAACTTAAAGTCATCGCCTACGAACTGCTATACCGCAGTGACACTCAGAGCGATGCCGATTTTTTGAATGGCGAGCAAGCCTCCAGTGAGATGCTGCTCAACGCTTATACCAGTATCAGCGACGAAGGATCGGCCAAACGGGTACCCGCTTTTTTAAACCTCAGCCGTGAAATGCTGATCAGCCAAAGCGTTCCTCAATTACTGCGCAAGCAGATTGTGATCGAGGTGCTCGAAGACACCACCATCGACGACGAGGTGATCGAGGCGGTCAAAAAGCTCAAAGTGGATGGCTTCAAGGTCGCGCTGGATGAGTTTTTTTACGACGACAAATATATCCCGCTGCTCAAGCTGGTCGATATCGTCAAGATCAATGTCGAGCAGCTATCCGAGCAGGAACTCAAAGAACATATCCACAAACTGACACCTTATCGCGTCACGTTGCTGGCGCAGAAGATAGAAACCCTCGAGCACCTATACGAATGTGTCGATCTGGGTTTCAAACTATTCCAAGGCCATTTCCTCAGCAAACCACAGATTGTCAAAGGCAAAAAGATCAGTGCCAACTCGCTAGCACTAATGCAGGTGGTGCAAGAACTGCAGAAACCCGGTACTTCCGCCGCTGCGGTGGAAAAACTGATCGTCAAAGATCCTGTTCTGACCTTTAAACTACTGCGTATTGTTAACTCTGCGGCCTATTCGCTAGTACGCAAGGTTGAATCGCTGAACCAGGCGGTGGTGATGTTGGGCATGGAGCAGGTCAGAAAATGGGCCACATTGATTTCACTCAGCAGTAGCAAAGACAAACCTGACGAGTTGTCCCGCTCGCTGCTGGCACGCGGTCGTATGTGCGAGCTGCTGGCCGAGTCGATGAACTACCCCAACACCAGCAACTTCTTTATGGTCGGGATGATGTCGGACATCAACGCATTGTTGGATATGGATATGGATTCGCTGCTTGAGCAGATCCCGCTTAACGATGAGATCAAAGCGGCAATCGGCAAACACGAAGGCACCATGGGAATGGTGCTAGAGGCGGCACTGGCCTACGAGCGCGGCGAATGGGAACGCCTCGATGAGTTCGAGATCAACGACGGCATCTACGAGAGTGCCTACCGTCACAGCCTAACCTGGGCGCAAGAAGCGATGCTGGCTATGGCCGAAGACGCCTGATCCTAACGATGCCAACACCTACCCCGGCGCAGCCGTTCGATATCGAACGGCTGCGCTCCGATTTCCCGCTGATTGCCAACTCTTCCGATTGTTATCTCGATAATGCGGCGACCACCCAGAAACCGCAGTGCGTGTTAACCGCGATCGACCAGTATTACCGTCATCACAACGCCAACGTCCACCGCGCCGCGCACCGCCTCAGCCGCCAAGCCACCGAGGCCTTCGAAGCCGCAAGACAAACCGTCCAGCAATTTCTCAATGCGGCGCATGCCGATGAGATTATCTGGACTCGCGGCACCACCGAAGGGATCAATCTCGTCGCGTATAGTTTCGGCCAACTGGCCATCGGCCCCGGTGATGAGATCATCACCACGATGCTCGAGCACCATGCCAACATCGTGCCCTGGCAACTACTGGCTCAACGTAGCGGCGCAACGCTCAGAGTCGTCCCCCTGACAGCCGATGCTGAACTGGATTTAGCCGCCTATCGATCCCTGCTCGGTTCACAAACCAAGCTGGTCGCGCTGAGCCATGTTTCCAACGCGCTGGGAACCGTTAATCCGATAAAAGAGATGATCCAGCAAGCGCACGCCGTTGGTGCCAAGGTGTTAATCGATGGCGCTCAAGCGGTCAGCCACTTTGAGATAGATGTGCAAGCGCTCGATTGTGATTTTTATCTATTTTCAGGCCATAAGCTCTACGGCCCCTGCGGTATCGGCGTGCTGTATGGCAAACAGCCGTTGCTCCAAGCGATGCCTCCCTGGCAGGCTGGCGGCGAGATGATCGAGCATGTCAGCATAGAAAAAACCACGTTTCAGCCGCCTCCTTTTCGGTTTGAGGCCGGCACCCCCAACATCGCAGGGGCGATTGGTTTGGCCGAAGCGATCCGCTATCTCAGTTGCTTCGCGTTATGCCAACGCCAGCAACACGAAGCGGCGTTGTTGCAGCACGCCACCGAGCGGTTAGCCCGGCTCCCTGGACTACAGCTGATCGGCAACCCCAAGCAACGCGTGGGGTTGCTGCCCTTTATCATTGAAGGTATTCACAACTTTGATATCGGCACGCTACTCGACCAACACGGCATTGCCTTGCGTACCGGCCATCATTGCACCATGCCGCTGCACCAACACTTAGGTTTGGCAGGAACGGTCCGCGCATCATTTGGCCTATATAATCGCATTGAAGAGATTGACCGCCTTGCTGACACCCTGACTCAACTGCTGGCGCAGACGGGCCATAACGCAACACCGTCCGCCAAAGACGAATCCGTCGAAGAGCCCAACACTGCCGCGCTAGTACAAAATCAGCCCGAGTTACTGCAGCAGTTACTCCAACTTGATCACTGGAAAGCACGCTACAGCTTATTAATGAAAGCGGCTCAAAACACCCCTCAAGATCCGGTTTTACGGCAGCAGCATCTGCTATTGCACGGTTGTTCGAGCCAAGTCTGGTTGGATTATCGCTACGACAAGCAGGCCCACACCCTGCACTACCAGATCGATAGCGATACTCGAATCATCAAAGGGATCGGAATGTTAATATTAGAACTGTTCAATAAAAAAACACCCGAGCAGATTATCGATCAACAACTCGATGATCTGTTCCAACAACTGGGTCTGGACCAGCACCTGAGTCGATCACGCAGCAACGGACTGCGTGCCATCATTGACGAGATGCGGACGATAGCCGATCGCCACACCATCGGCCCCTAAGACTTTGGAGCCTTGCCAAAAAAGATCTCCAGTTCGAAGAAGATCGACGGCGATAGATCAAAATTGCTCTCGCGATCAAACGCCAGCTCAGGCGATACTTTTCCATAGAGCCAGTCTTTATATAACCGATGCCTTAACTCGCTACGGATCCAGTAGCCGCCGGTTTTAAGCGAAGGGCGACTGAAACCCGACACCCCGACCTGGTGTTCAAACTGGGTATCAACACTGATCCGCTGGTGTAGCGACAGGCTCTGAAAAAACTCCCAGTTGTTATCTTGGTCAATATATTGCGCGGCGCTGCTCGACTGAAGCAATAGAGCGTCGCTGATCGGGCGATAAAAATCGAGACTGGTTTCGGTCTTCCAACCTTCGGAGTCGAAGTAAGAAATGGTCTCCTTAAAGCGGCTCCTCCACTGCTCGTTTATCTCTGCGGTATGGGTCCAACTTGCCCTTGCGTAGGGGTCAAGAGGAACCCGTATTTTCATCCCGACATTGTAATTACGGTCCCAGTTCTTACCCAGATACTTGTCCAGACTAATGCCTGCGACGGCTGTATCTTGCAGATCTTGCGCCGAACTGGACCCCGATGTTTGATCCCGGCGCCGGTCAGAAATACTGTCGAAATCATCCGGATTGCTATCGAAGGTGATCTTCCAGCGCCGTTTGGCATTGGGCAACTGCATTTTGGCGCGTACATTGGCTTCGAGCTTTCGGTAGCCCGATTTTTCAACCCGCCACTTGAATCGAACCCGCAGGTAACTGTCATTGATCAACGACTCATCAACTAGATCGCGAGCCAGATAAGCGTCGACCCCTTTGGCCGATTCATTAACCGTTTCGGAAAACTCATCGCGTTTCAGTTCGAGCCATTCGCCCGTGGTCAAAAACCAACTACTTTCCGGCAACACCTCCGTTGTCTCAACCAACGAGTCAGGTCCTGCTGCGTAGCTTCCGCCACTCAATAAGCAGCACAACAACGCTCCGTTGTGGTAGTTCATCAGAGAACGACTGAACGTATTAATGCCCGCCCCTGATCGCTGAGTAGAAAGAATAACCCGATACAAACTTCATAGACTCCATCGCCAACAGTCGATCACTAATCATACGATATTTACCACCCAGCATATATTAGAAGCATTAATGGTTATCAATTTGAAAATTATCAAAATTATCAAAATTATCAAAATTATCAAAATTTGATCCTAGTTCAGACAACACATTGCGATACAGTGGTCTAACATACAGAAAAAATACTCATTAGGAACTCAGAACGAAGCCACCACCCCTTGTGTTCCTGCTACCCATGCCCAGAAATATGAATCATATTGTCGCGAATGCTTTGCTGGGACAATAAAACAGACCCCATTTAATAAACCACACTGACCAAACTCCGTCAGCCACTCTAAGGGATCAACATGAGTCACCGCGCTATTATTCGCTCGATGGTTTTGGTGTTAGCCAGCATATTCACCACACAAGCACTGGGATCCAACCTGCTATTTCTCTCCCATTCGGTACTATCGGAACTGTCCCAACAGGACGGGGAATCACTGCGCAGCGCCATTCATCACGCATTGGACCAATCTGAAGACAAAAAAACCAGTATTTGGCTGTCCGATTCGCAACAGCTTGAAGTCAAAATCCAACCGATGGCGAGCTACCAGTATGATCAGAAAAACTGCCGCAAAGCTCGTTTTTTACTCTCCAGAAATAATCGCAAACTCGAACGTTACCAGTTCGATTACTGTCAAGAGGCCGAGGGCTGGAACATCGCTCACACCCCTGCCAGCAGTTTTAATAAGCACGATTGGGAACTGCTCGGACAGATGTTGCAGGGAGCACTCAATGACAACCCCGATGGTCAGCCCAGCTCATGGACCAATCACAAATCAAAAAATTCTGGAGTCCTAGTTCCCTCCAGTAGTGAGATGCGCGCGGGGAAATCGTGCAGACAAACCGCTATAACACTGTTTAACAAACACGACCAAGCATCTAACGGCAGCTACCTGTTTTGTCTCGAAAGCGATGGTAGCTGGAAACGTTTCATCGAATAATCAGGAAAGCGGTTGCGGTGAACGAGCCGCCCGTTCGATCAGTTTGTCGATGACCCGCGCTACCGCCACAAAACCGAAGGTGGCGGTGACACAGGTACTGGCCCCAAAACCGCTATCACAATCTAATCGCATCCCGTCCCCCGACTCGGTCTGGGTTTTCTGAGCGCAGACCGAACCATCGAGTTGGGGATAGCGCAGTTGTTCGGTCGAATATACACAAGGAACATTAAAGCGTCGTTTTAGATTAGCGGGAAAGCGGTAGAAACGGCGCAGATGCGAACGGACTTTTGCAGCCAGAGGGTCATGCTGGGTACGACTCAGGTCGGCTATTTGAATCTGTGTCGGATCGATCTGTCCACCGGCGCCACCGATAGTAATAATCGGTAGTTTGCGACGCCGGCAACTGGCAATCATCGCGGCTTTGGCTCGAACATCGTCGATCGCATCGATAACATAATCAAACGGCTGATCGAACAGCTCGCGAACATTGTCCTCGCTGACAAGCTCTTCAACCTGATGACAACGGCAATCAGGGTTAATCGCCTGCACCCGTTCTGCCATTACGGCCACCTTCGACTGACCGACAGTCTGGCTCAGCGCATGGACCTGGCGATTAGTATTGGTAATGCACAGATCATCCAGGTCGATCAGCGTTATCTGCCCCACCGCACTACGCGCTAAGGCTTCGGCCACCCAAGATCCGACCCCACCGATGCCCACCACACAGACATGGGCCTGCTTTAAAGCCTCCACCCCCGCTTCGCCATAGAGGCGACGGGTACCACCGAAACGCGCGTCAAACGTATCACTCATGAAACCGAATATTCCTAATCCAAAGGAGCGCTATTGTAGCGCCAAGCTAGGGAACCTGCGAACAAGTCCCAGTTGAATTCTGGCCTTCAGCTTGGTTCGCAATCCAGGCGCAGCTTTGCAGTAATGTCTAGACCTTGCAAAAAGCTGCAACGCAGAGTGCGGATCACGCTGAAGACCCCTTAGGGCAAAACCTAAAGTGTGCAGACTCTTTGTTGCAGCCTTTGTTAAGGACTACGGTCATTAACGGCAGTCTACGCCTAGATTCTGCACACTTTAGGTCTTGCACAATCACTTTGGACTTATTCGCAGGTTCCCTCGGCTTTATGCATAACCCGATCAGCCAGCTGTTGCTACTAACAAATCAGACTTTATAATGCCGCTTTCACTGCCACCGAACCCATTATCATGCTCGCCAATATTCGCATCGTTTTGATCAATACTTTTCACCCTGGAAATATCGGTGCAGCGGCCCGTGCAATGAAGAACATGGGACTCAATGAACTGTATCTAGTCGACCCTCGCAGCTTTCCCGATCCAGAAGCTGAATCACGCGCATCGGGAGCGACGGAGCTACTCGACACCGCGACCGTGGTCGAGACGTTGGAACAGGCCATTGCCGATTGCCCACTAGTCATCGGTGCCAGCGCCCGCAGCCGCAGCTTTCCTTGGCCGATGCTCGACGCCGAACAGTGTGCCGAGAAGAGCGTCGCTGAAGCACAGCAAGCGCCGGTAGCCATCGTTTTTGGCCGTGAGCGAATGGGACTGACCAACGACGAATTGATGCAGTGCCATTTTCACGTCGCTATTCCGTCCAACCCCGAACACCCGGTGCTCAATATCAGCGCCGCCATTCAGGTGATCTGTTACGAGATCTGGAAAGAACACCTAACCAAACAAGAGTTCTCGCCCTGCATCGAGGACGCCACCGATTACCCCTCGCAACAACAGATGGAGTACTTCTACCAACACCTGGAACAGGCACTCCGCGATATCGGCTTTATGGTCACCAACCACGAAGGAAAGTCTCTCACCAAACTTCGGCGGCTGTTTAATCGAGCCCGCCCAGAGACACTTGAACTCAATATGCTGCGCGGCATTCTCAAAGCCGCCCAACGTAGCGCGAGCAAAGACTAACTTCCCGCTAAAAAACAGCAAAACTCAAAAGGACTGTTGCAGCGACTTCGCTGCTTGATAAAATACAGCACCTCTCCAACCGCTATCACCCAAGGATGCTTTGTGGCGCGATCCTCGTTAAGCCTGATCTGCTGTACCCTACTGCTGCTAACACTGGCGTTGTCGGTCAAAGCTGAAGTTAGTGTTACGGCCAGCACCAATCAAGGCCGAGTCGGGCAGCCTTTTGAACTGCAAATTGAGTCCGCGCAATTTCGCTCGATAATCGGTGGGCCACAACTGGGGCCATTACAGCAAGACTTTCAGATCCATTCCAACAAGTCGGTGTACCTGACCGAGAAACGCGCAGGACGAACCGTGTTTATTGCTCGCTGGACCCTGAGTTTGAGTCCCAAACGGGCCGGTTCGCTGCAGATACCTGCCATCGAGGTCAAGCAGGAATGGAGCCAACCTCAGAACATTCAGGTTCAACCCAAACCTCGCCCTAAAGCCAAGCCGCTAATTCTTAAAGCGCTGCTCAACAGCCCCACCGCATACCAAGGTGGTGTCATCAACCTCAGCGTCAAGCTCTACTACAACCTAGCGCTGCAAAGCGCAGAATTGACCCAACCCAAAATTGAAGGTGCCAGAGTCGAGCTGTTTGGCGATCAACAGAGCTATACCGAAACCCTCGGTTCACAAAACTACCAAGTGATCGAGCAGCAATACCTAGTACAAGCCGATAGCGCTGGGCGCCACCTGATTCCTGCACTGCACTTCAACGGTACCGATGGTCGAGGCAGCGCCATCGCGATCGAGTCCAAGCCGGTAGAATTCAACATCATGCCGCTGCCCAATGGGCTTTCGGCACAACCCCAACTGGTCGCCTCCGAAGTCCAACTGCAACAACAGTGGCTGCAATCTTTCGATAACCTACGTGCAGGTGACACGCTAACTCGCAGCATCACGCTGACAGCCCACGGCGTCCCGGCGCAATGGCTACCCGACATTCAACTGGCCAACTCAGACGGGGTCAGTGTTTATCCACAAACCGCTCAACTACAGCAGCATAGTGTCAACGGCGTGTTGGTCAGCCGCAAGCAAATCGACTTCAAACTGCTGCTCACTCAGCCCGGCAAACAGCATCTGTCCGAGGTGTCGCTGCACTGGTGGGATAGCGTTGGTGATAAGCCTCAAACGGCTCAGCTTCAAGCTGCGAACATCCTAGTACAGCCGTTTATTGGTGAAGCTCAGGATCAAGAACCCTCTTCGCTTTCATCAACCAACCCCAAACCAGACCTCCTGTCGACCCCTTCATCTAGCAGCCAGCAGGATACTCAATGGCAAGCCTGGGTGTGGGCGGGGATTGCGCTGATCTGCGCACTGGGTTGGAGCTTGAGCGTCCAACGCAGCAAGCGGCTGGAATTGGAATTAAACACCGTGCAACGGGCCAAGACTCAAGAACCGGTTACTGCTGAGCCCGTTCACGCTAACAACCCGCATAACACCTTCTCCGACCTGTCCGAAGCCTGCCATCTAAACGACCCGGAACTAGCCTATCACTGCCTTTTCGAGTGGGCCACGGCTCATTGGCCGGGTATGCGTGTGAACTCCCTGGCAGACATCGAAGCGCTGGCCAACGACCCAACGCTCAGTTATCTGCTAAAAAACCTAGAGCACCAGCTCAGCGATCCCAGCGACAGTTGGCATGGCGACCTGTTATTGGAACGCCTCAGCAGGATTCGTCAACAAAGCCGTCAATCAAGCAGCCGACAAGACGGCATTCGCGTCGCCATCAGCGACTAAGCGCGCTGTTCGTATAAAAACAACCGGCTGCTACAACAACGATTTAAGTGCTTGATCAAGCTGAGGATAGCTAAACTCAAAGCCCGCTTCTTGAAGGCGAGCGGGTACTACTCGCTGACCTTCACAGAGTAGTTCTGCACCTTCACCTAACAGCAGTCGCATCACAAAACCGGGCATCGGCAATACCGCAGGGCGGTGCAACGTACGCGCCAAGCTCTGGCTGAATACGGCATTGGTAACCGGTTCCGGAGCCGTGGCATTGAAGGCACCACTGAGCACTTGGTGATCGAGTAAAAACTGAATGATCGCCACCATGTCGGCTAGATGAACCCAAGAAAACCACTGCTTACCGCTGGCGATCGGGCCACCCAAGGCAAACTTAAACGGTGGTAGCATTCGCTTCAACGCCCCTCCATTTCCCAATACGACTCCGGTACGAAGCAGACAGACACGTACTCCTTGCGCCTGCGCGTCCAAAGCCAGATTCTCCCAATCAGAACACAGCTTGTGAGTAAAACCGAGGCGGCCTTCACTCTGCTCATCCAGCATCCTATCGCCCTGATGCGAGCCATAAAAACCGATCGCGGAACCGCTGATCAACACTTGTGGCCGCTGTTCAAGCCGTTTTATTAACGCTATCACGGCAGCGGTTGTATCGAGTCGACTATCGTAGAGCAGCTGCTTCCGAGCTTCGCTCCAGCGTTTATCCAAAATAGGCTCGCCAGCCAGATTGATAACCGCCTCTATCGATTCATCCGAGGCAATCTCTGATAGCGCTCTAATCGCCCTAAACGATCCGCCCCTTTTTTTCTGTAGCCGTTCGGGCTTTCGGCTCAAGCCGATAACCTGATGCTCATTAGCCAACAATCGATCGATCAGCGCCGAGCCGATAAATCCCGATGCTCCGGTAATCAGTAGTTTCATAGCTGCTAGCTGTCCCTTAGCTGCTTCCGATACAATAACGCCCCTGCAACACAGCATAGCAACCGATCTAACGAGGAGCGAACCAGTTATGTTCACAGGTATTGTGCAGAGCACTGCCGAAATTACCGCCATAGAAGCCAAACAGGATTTTCGTACCCACACCATCCTGCTCGATGATGCCCTGATAACCGGATTAGAGCTTGGCGCTTCGGTGGCTCATAACGGTTGCTGCCTGACCGTAACTCAGATCGAGGGCAACCGTGTCAGTTTCGATCTGATGCAAGCGACGTTGGCACTCACCAATCTGGGCCAACTAACGGTCGGCAACGCGGTCAATGTCGAACGCGCCGCCCGTTTTGGCGATGAGATCGGTGGCCACTCGATGTCTGGACATATCCTCTGCACCGCCCAAATATCCCAAATCATCAACTCGCCGAACAACCGTCAAGTCTGGTTTGAACTGCCACAACAATTTGCCAAGTTCCTGTTCGATAAAGGCTACATCGGCATCGACGGGATCAGCCTGACCATCGGTGAAGTACAAAACAACCGTTTTTGCGTCAACCTTATCCCCGAAACCCTCAATCGCACCAACCTGGGAACGCGTCAGAATGGAGAACGGGTCAACATTGAAGTCGACCCGCAGACCCAGGCGATTGTTGAAACGGTAGAACGGGTGCTAGCCCAACGCTAACCATCAAAAAACTGATGTAGATCAGACTCCGTTACGGCGGCTACCCCCTCGCTAGGCAACCGGTTTTCAGAGTGCTATGGTCAGCAGTCAACGTTGGAACAGACTGGCATGAATCCACTAGAGACTGAAAACCGCAGCCTCAAGCGCACCCTGCATGTAATGGTCAGCAAAGCTGAGCGCAACCGCGATATTCTGCATACATTCCAGGAGATCGAACTGCGGCTATTATCCTGTAACTCACTGGCCGATCTGCTCGACATGTTGTTGATCACCTTCAGAGAGTACTTCCGGCTAGACGAAGTACGACTGGTACTATTCGACCCAGAGCACGCCGCTCGCGATCTGATCCTCGACTATACGCCACCCAAGCCCGCTAACTGTCTCGAGTTTAGCGAAAGCTATCGCGATCTGCGTCAGCTTTACCATCGCCAGCCCCGGCCCCGCTTGGGTAGTCACAGTGATGCCCTCACCCTAACCGCGTTTGGCCCTGCCAGCGGGGTCAAAAGCTCAGCACTGCTGCCATTGGTTCGGCAAAACTGCATCATCGGCAGCCTCCATTTAGGTAGCTACGACCCCAGCCGTTATAACCCCAATGTGGCTACCGACTATATTACTCATCTGGCCTCGATCATTGCGGTCTGTATCGAGAACTGTATCAGCCAGGAAACCTTACGCCGGGTCAGCATGATCGATGTGCTGACTAAGGTACATAATCGTCGCTCGTTCAATACCGAGCTGTCTAAAGAACTGTCTCGCGCCTGTCGCAACCAACAACCGCTGAGCTGTCTATTTATCGACCTGGACCACTTTAAGCAGATTAACGATACCTACGGCCACCCCACCGGCGATAGAGTATTAAGAGGTAGTGCACAGACCATCAAGGATCAGTTGCGTAAAACTGACTTTATTGCCCGCTACGGAGGCGAAGAGTTTGCGATCTTGCTGCCCGGTTGCCAGCAGCAACAGGCAATGCAGATCGCAGAGGGGGTTCGAAAAGCGATCAAACAGCAACGCTTCCTGTCAGATGATAATGCCGAATTTGGATTGACCTTATCGATCGGGGCGACCACCTGTCCGGTGCAACAGTTCGAGCCAACCGGGCTCGCCGATCTCGCCGACCTTCTGGTAGCCTGTGCTGACAAAGGGGTTTATCAAGCCAAAGCACAAGGGCGCGATCAAGTCTGTTACAGCCCATTCAATGAGACCAGCACCACCTTAACCGCCGACGAACAGGTCGCACTATCCAGCTAGGGAAATATAGGTAGATTGCTAACTACAGCGTTACCTGAGACTGCTCCAGCTCATTAATGAAAGCCTCCAGACGAACCGCTGTGGCGTTATCTATTTCGCAGTAACTCAAGCCAAGTTGAAACCAGTCCTGCCGCTCCCTAACGACGTAGACACTGTTACAGCGTATATCGATGCCGTTGAGGTCAGTTACCTTAACCCCCTCCTCCAAGGCTAAACGCAGATTAATGGTATGACGTAGCGCCGGTCGTGCCGCGTTGAAATTGGGAAAAATAATATCCACCAGCTCACGCCTGCCTTCGAGCCGTATGCCTTCGCGAGTAATGTTGGTCACCAAGGCGGCGCACTGCTCTTGCCAACTATTGATCACCAGCGCATTGAGGTGGGTATCTAGCCGTTCGGAACGGCGAAGGTCGGAGTCGGGGGGCAGCAACTCGCTCATTAGGCTAAATCTTCAATTAATGCATTATAAAGCTGCTGATACCGCTCATGACGGGATGCATCTAACAGCGGGTTTTGTCGCTGCGGGGCTTGCAGAGAAAACGCCTGCCAATCTGCCGGCGTCATCAATTGTTCAATTAACGGTAGCAAGCGCCCCTCTTCAAGATTCAAATGCTGGCTTTGCTTATCGATGTAGCGGCGTAGTCGTTTGGTGAAGTCTTGAATGGAAAAAGGGCCGTCGAGCAACACTTGCTCGACAGAAGCACGCAAGGCACGGGTTAACTCCCCCAGCTCACGATGCTCTCGGTCCACCTGATCGATTAATCCATCCGTTTCTTGATGATGGTTGCGCATAAAGCCAAAGATCAGATCTTCGCGAACATGATGATGGCCATCGGCGTAGTCTTCCAGATAATCCAACACATCCAGCATTAAGTTGAAATTGGGACGACTGCCCACTTCCAGTGTCGCCAGTTTGTTCTTTAGAATCGTCAGCAGTGCGCCGATATGCTGATGATCCTGATGCAGCTCAGACATGATCTGTTTCATGGAGAACCCTGGTCTAGTTAAATCGCAACAGTTTAAGCGAGCTAGACCGCACAGTCTAATTCCCACTTCAAAATAGTGGTTATTATTAAAGACTGTCTACCTGTTGTCTGACGGCATCAACCTGGGCTTGAGAGACCGGCGCTTTTGGCAAGCGTTTTGTCATCGCGACACTGGCACGAAACTGACGCGTAAAACGGCGGCAATGGTGACACATAAAAAGATGAATGCGGTATTGCATGCGACGACTGAGTGACATCTCTCGATCCAGGAATTCGCTGGATTGATCGACTATATCCCTGCATCTTAACATTCTCCGCTCTCCTGAAAGTGTTCGATTTTACCGTACAGGCTAATGCGCGCCCGATGCAGCAAAACCCGTGCATTAGACGCACTTATTTCAAGGATGTTACACAGCTCTTCGAAGCTGAAATCTTCCAGCTCTTTCAAGTTGAACACGGCCCGTTGCAGCTCCGGTAACCGGTTTAGCGTCAATTCGATACAATCCCCCATCTCGGCGTTTGTCAGCAACGCATCCGGACTTTCATCGTGCCAGCCATTGGGCGGGACAGACCAATGACCATTGTTTTGAAAACGTCCAGGCAGCACATCGGTCTCTCCACCACTGATCGCCTCAAGCGAAACATGACGCGACTCTCGACGTAATCGAGATTTGGCTTCATTGGCCGTAATACGCAAGATCCACGTTTTTAAACTCGAGCGCCCTTCAAATTTCGGCAACGCCTTATAGACAGACAACCAGGCTTCTTGCACCACTTCATCGGCAATCGCCTCCCCCACAATCGAGCGAGCCAACCCCAACATTGGACCGTAATAGGCCTCAACAACCCGGTTAAAACTGGCTTTATCACCGTCGACCAACTTAGGTAACAATTCGGCTTCAAAGGCTTGTGTTTGAATGTTTATCTTGTAAATTTCGCTCATCGTATCCATTAGCAAAATGACAGGTGTGCCGCACTGTACCAACCTTCATTGGTAAACGTCCAGAACCTACTGTGACAATGCTTAACAGAAACCGCGATACAGACTCAGGTCTAACCGCCGTTAACCGACCAGTTGTAATCAAGATAACCGTCGACTCGGTTGATAGGGCTTTCAAGATAGCCATTTAGCCGCTTTATGAGTGCCTGATTACCGCCAAAGTCATCTTCAAACCAATCAAATATTTTTGATAGATATACCCCGTTGGCACGAACTTGAACGCCCTTACTCGGATTGCCGATAAAGTCGCCAGCTTGATGCTCTAATTGCTGCTGCAACTGCCCAGCTTTGTAGGGTTCATCGCGTAGATCCGGACAGCTAAGCGAGGCGCAAACTATCGCAAAATGGACTCTAGGTTCGCCAAGCGGGCGCAATATTTGATGCTCAATCGCATCGAGTGATATGAGCTGACCGTCTATCTTGCCGGCATCGACCTGCCATACCGACCGATACCAGGGCGCGGCCTGTTTAATGCTGGTAACAGGCCAATAACTTCGCACCACATTAATTGCCAGGATGTTGTAAGCATTAATATAAAAAGCCAACGTCTCATCGCGCCCTTGCAACTGCTGAGGAGAAAAATCGGCCAGTTGTTGCAGTAACTGGTCAAACCGCGAATCGGCTGTTAAACCGCTGTAATCCAACCAGCTCAAATCGATACCCTGGCTTTGATGCGGACTGACATACTCGGTTAATAATTGCTGATACAGCCCCCAATCAGGCTCTTTCGATTGGACAGGTAACCCTGCTCCCAGGCCTGCACAGCACAACGTCAAGGTCACCAGTTGTCGAACCATTTTGCGCCGCATAGCTTCTCCTTAAACCCTGACTTAGTATGAGCAGCAGACGGCTGTGCGCTACTACTGTTACAATCTCTACAGTTAATATTTAGCGAAAGGACTTGTCGATGAAACTCTGCTCTCTTGCAGTTGCACTGGCGATCACTCTGGCCACCCCTGCCTGGGCTTATGACTCGGATGATTTGCGCAAATTGCAGATCGATAAAAAATGTAATGGCTGCGACCTAGAGGGGGCCAACCTGCGCGGCATGTCCCTAAGGGGCGCTGAAATTCGCTGGAGCAATCTGAGCAACGCCAACCTCAACAATGTTGATCTAACCGATGCAGAGCTGGTCGGTAGCGATCTAACCCGCGCACGCGTTAGCAACACCCGATTCAATGGCGCCAATATGCAGGGTGTTCAGTTTAAAGGCACCGATTTGAGCAGCGCTCAGTTTCGCAACACAGACCTGCGCTGGAGCCTGATGGAGCACCTGGATATCGATAGCGATCCTCAATCGCTCGATATGATGTCGGCCCAGATGGAAGGGGCTAAATTCCGCAACGATCGTCGCTGCAGCAGTTTTGCTGGCCAAGTAGGCATGGGCTGTATCCCTGACTTCCGTTAATCATCGCCCTGTTTGCTCTGTGTCTTGATTGACGGCACAGAGCAAAACCCCTGAGCCGGCACATCCAGCGCACTGTTGAATTTACTCGAAAGGTTCTGGAAAGCGACCAAGCCGGTCAATTCTACTACCTGATCATCGCTATAAAATTGCTTCAGCTCGCTCACCTGCTCGCTGGTAACCTCTTGGTCGCTATAAGTCATCGCTTCGGTGTAGGCCAACACCGCCCGCTCTAAAGGGCTAAAAATCTCGCTGTCTTGCCAGCATGACAGCGCCTCAACCTTATCCTCAGTGCCGGCACGGCGGATCAAGGTTGCCGCATTGATATCGACACAAAACGCACAATGATTGACCTGTGAAACCCGTACCGTCACCAGCGAACGAATCACTGGAGTGATCGGTGATCCCTTGCGGTCCAATACGCCATAAAGCAGCGCCACGGCCGCAAACAGCTTGGGCACTCTCGCCCACAGCAAACCCGGTTTTAACACCTCTCCATAGCGGCGTTTTTGGCTCCAGAAAAACGGTTTGAGCCAGAATGGATAGCGATTTAAGGGTTTATCTTCAACGTGCATCACATTTCCCAACTAATAATTTATCGACCAGTTCATTAAGATCACCGACGACCAAGTCGGGTTCAATCCCCCAGGGATCAAATTGTGCCGTCTGCTGGCGCCGGATCCAGGCCGCCATAATCCCCGCATGCTTGGCACCGATCACATCAAAAGGGTTACTGGAAATAAGCCATGTCCGGCTTGGAGTGGTTCCCAACCGAGAACTCAGGTGATGGTACAACTTCGGATCGGGCTTAAACGTCTGCAAAGTTTCAACACTGATCACTTGCTGCAACAGCGGTAGCACGCCGGCGTTGCCAAGAATCCGGGTCACATGGTCGGCGGTGCCGTTGGAAAATGCCACCGCCGAGCAACCGCTGTGCTGCAGTCGCTCTAGCGCTGGAATCACATCCGCAAAGGGCGTCAACTGTTCGTAACCAGCCATTAACTGCTGGCATTGCTGGTCACTTAACTCAATTCCAGCGTTTGTTAAGGCGTAACTGAGTGCCTGCTCGGTACAGACAGTAAAGTCGGCCCAAGCTCCCATCAATCCGCGTCTAAAAGTGTATTCCAGCTGTTTCTCACGCCAGACTCGGGCAACCGTAGACGCATGCTCCGTTCCCACCATCTGCCCCAGTAGCTGCCCCATCTGCAAGGGATCTACCAAGGTACCAAACACATCAAACCCTATGCCTAACGGTTTCATGACGAGCTCCTTATTGGGTCCTTCTATTCAGCCTTAGCGGTTCTGCTTGCCTCAGAAACAACAAAGCACGCTCAAAGCGTGCTAGTTGCTATCACGAGTCGTCACCGTTATCGATCAGGAAAAGAAACGGGCTAACTGTTCTTTATCGAGCAGGTTGCTGGGCTGTCCCTTCATCACCTTGAGTAACTCTTTCTTAGCCATTTTCTGGGGCATGCCCCCCTCGGTCAGCAAGCTTAACAAGCGGTCAAACAAGCCCCGTCGTTGACTGCCGACCCCACCGCTGGAGCGGCGATCGTTAAAGCTTTCTGTCAAAGTACTGCCACAGCCACACAAGCGTTCAACCTCAACGGTAGGCGATAAACCACCAGCCATCTCTTTCAAACCGCTACCTTGTTGTGGTGTTGTTTCGCTAATCAGTTGCTCTAGGGTGGCGTATTTATTGCCACAACTTGTGCACTGTTTAGGAAAGGCGCTATCAGAAAGCGCCTGAAGACCATCGAAAACTTCGGTCAGTGCTGCTGATGCCTGCATTCGGAATACCCCCAATCCGTTTTTTCAGACCTTACCCCAATCTGATCAATGAACCAAGGCCTGGAGATCGCTAGGTAACGTTTTATCGGTTGCCGTGTTAGAGAGCCGACAATCCACGCTGAAGATCCGCCTGAATATCGGTCAATGCCTCAAGCCCAACCGAGACACGAATCAGATTGTCCTGAATCCCAGCTTGCTGCCGTTCCTCCGCACTAAGCCGCCCATGCGTCGTAGTCGCAGGATGGGTAATGGTGGTTTTAACATCACCCAGATTGCCGGTAATCGAGATCATCCGAGTACCATCGATCAGCTTCCAGGCCTGCTCTTGGCCACCTTTGACTTCGAATGCTACCACGGCACCAAAGGCCTGCTGCTGCCGGGCAGCCAATTGATGTTGCGGGTGACTCGGCAAACCGCTGTAGTAAATTCGCTCGACTTGCGGCTGCTGCTCTAGCCAACTGGCAAGTTGCAAAGCCCGCTCGCTCTGCGCCAACATACGCAGTTCAAGCGTTTCCAAGCCTTTGATAAAGACCCAAGCGTTGAACGGACTCAAACAGGTACCGCCGGTACGGACAAAACCGTATACCTCTTCCATCAACTTATCAGAACCGACCACGACCCCGCCAATACAGCGTCCCTGGCCGTCGAGAAACTTAGTCGCCGAATGGATAATGATATCGGCACCCAACTCTAACGGACGTTGCAGCGCCGGGGTGCAGAAGCAGTTATCGACCGCCAACCAGGCACCCGCCGCATGCGCGACATCGGCAATCGCCGTGATATCGGCGATCTCGGCCAATGGGTTGGATGGGGTTTCCAGAAAAAACAGCTTGGTGGTCGGTTCAACCGCTTGTTGCCAGGCATCGATATCGCTGGGATCGACGAAGCTGGTACGAATTCCGGCCTTAGCGAAATACTTGTTAAACAACGATACCGTCGAACCGAATACGCTATAAGAACAAACGATATGATCGCCTTGGCTCAACAAACCCATTCCCAAGCTCAAGATTGCCGCCATCCCCGAAGAGGTGGCCACCGCACGTTCGCCTCCCTCCATCGCCGCGATGCGCTGTTCAAATATACGCACCGTTGGATTGGTAAAACGCGAATAGATATTACCCGGCTCGTCACCACCAAAGCGTGCGGCTGCCTGCGCAGCACTACTGAAGACGAAGCTGGAAGTAGGATAGATCGGCTCGCTATGCTCTCCTTCAGCGGTGCGATTATGACCACTGCGGACAGCTAACGTCGCCAGCTCTACGCCGCGTAGATCCGAGTCGAGCCGCGACGACGGCGCTTTGGAATGACTGCTCATGAGGAGTTCTCTATGCCTGCTTACATCTTATGATGCAGGCTATTAGCTTCGTTACTGTTAACCGAATCGTTACCACTCTGGGCAGCATCGTTACGCGCCGCATCGAGGTTATCCAAATACGCCTTGTCGATATCACCGGTGATGTATTCACCGTTAAAAACAGAGCAATCGAAATGTTTGACCGGTGAGCTGCCCCACTGAGTCGATTCGATCAAATCCTGTAGGTCTTGGTAGACGATCCAATCGGCACCGATCAGTTCGCCAACTTCTTCATCGGTCCGGTCGTGCGCGATCAGTTCATGAACCGAAGGCATGTCGATACCGTAAACATTGGGGTAGCGAACGGCTGGCGCGGCAGAAGCAAAGAACACCTTCTTGGCTCCCATGTCACGCGCCATTTCGACAATCTTACGCGAGGTCGTACCACGAACGATCGAGTCATCGACCAGTAACACATTCTTACCCTTGAATTCGAGTTCAATTGGATTGAGTTTCTGGCGCACGGTTTTTTCGCGTAACTCCTGACCCGGCATGATAAAGGTACGACCAATATAGCGATTCTTGATAAAACCTTCGCGGAACTTAACCCCTAATCGGCCAGCCATCTCCAGTGCAGCAGTACGGCTGGTATCAGGAATAGGTATTACCACGTCGATTTCGTGTTCGGGTTTTTCGCGCAAAATCTTCTCGGCCAACAGCTCACCTTGACGCAGGCGTGCCTTATAGACCGAGATGCCATCGATGATGGAATCAGGGCGAGCAAGATAAACAAACTCAAACAGACAAGGATGCAAGGCGGTTTGCTGCGAACACTGACGGGTAGCGACCTCACCTTCCTGCGAAATATAGATCGCTTCCCCCGGCTGCAAGTCACGGATCAGTTTAAAACCGCTGGCATCCAACGCAACACTCTCGGAGGCGACCATATACTCAGTCCCTTCAGGCGTATCGCGCTTACCGTAGACCACTGGACGAATACCGTGGGGGTCACGAAAGGCGACGATTCCATAACCGGTAATCATACCGACCACGGCGTAGCCACCACGACAACGCCGATGGACCTGCTCCACGGCGGTGAATATATCTTCCGCACAAGGGGTCAATTTACCCAGTTGCTGGAGTTCATGAGCAAACACATTCAACAACACTTCCGAGTCGGAATTGGTATTGATATGACGCAGATCGGTCCGGAAGATATCCTCAGCCAGCTCGGCAGAATTGGTCAAATTACCGTTATGCGCCAACGCAATACCGTAAGGAGAGTTGACATAAAAAGGCTGCGCTTCGGCGGAACTGGCACTCCCTGCAGTCGGATAGCGAACATGGGCGATACCCATATTGCCACGCAGGTCGCGCATATGACGGGTTCTGAAGACCCCGTTAGCCAATCCATTATCCTTACGGAGATGAAAGCGGCTTCCCTCGCAGGTCACCATACCTGCGGCATCCTGGCCTCGGTGCTGTAAAACAGTTAACGCGTCAAACAAAATCTGATTGACGTGATTTTTGGCAACGATACCGACAATGCCGCACATGCTGAGCACCTCATATACTGCTGATACTTAGGAAAGTTAGACGACCTAAAAGCCGCTAACTACCACTTCGTTCCTACCCGGTAGGCAGGTGTATTATAAGCTTATTATTGGCCGACATTCATAATCAGATCGGAGGTTTCTCCTGCAACCTGGCGGGTCCAGTCTTCCATCATCTGAAAGTGAGGAATCAGCGTCGACTCGGCCCACCAACGATCCTGTTTCACCGGGCTCATCGCCAGCAAGGCTACCGCTACAACCACCAGAATACAGCCACGGGCGATACCAAACACCATCCCCAAAATACGGTCGGTACTACTCAAACCGGTCGCACGAATCAGCATGCCAATAAAATTATTAATCAACGCACCGGTAAACAGCACCACCACAAACAACAACACAAAGGCGGCGACCACCCGAGCAGAGGGTGTGTCGATATAGGCGGCCAACACCGCGCTCAGCGGGTCAGCAAACAACCGAGCAACAACAAAGGCGGCTATCCAGATCACCAATGACAAGGCTTCTTTGACGAAGCCTCGCTTAAGGCTCAGCAATGCTGAAACCGTGATCAGGGCAACCACAACCCAATCAGCCCAGTTCATTGGCACGCACCCCTAACGGTTGTGGTGAAAAAAGCGCGCATTCTAACAGAGCCCTGGCTGGCTCCCAACCGCTATTACTCAAGGTTTAAACCTCAACACCAGGCCTTCTAATTTAAGCTCGCGTTTGAGTTCCACCTTGAGCCCTTCAATGACCGAGCGTTGCAGATCCGGCCCGACAAACACTTTGCTCAGTTCACCTTTAGCACGGATATAGGATTTATAACCCCGCTTAAGCAGACGTTGCTGCAGTGCTTCGGCATTGGTACGTTCTTTAAAGCTGGCTAACTGCAACGTCCAAGCAGCGGGCACACCCTGCTTATCCAACACTGGCTTGTCGGTGCCCATCGATGACTTTGTGGCCACCTTGGGAGGTGTTTTAGCGGCGACGGCTGGAGCTTTCGTGGTGGCAGTTGAAGCAGGTTTAGCCGCAGCCAATGGTTTGGGAGGCGGTTTCAGTTTTACTGCGGGAGTCGGCTCGGGGGCAGCCAATTCAGAGCTATCTCGATGCGGTAAATTCTTAGGCTGATAATGGACAATTTCGACCACTTCGGGAGGCTCTGGAATCACCGCCTGCAGGCGCCCTTGACGAACCCCTTCACCATCGAGCACCATCGGCAAAAAGATAGCGGCAATTGCCAGCAGCAACAGAATACCGACCAATCGCTCCTTAGCCTGCCGTGTCATCCTTGCTGCTCCTGCAGTGATTGAAGAATATCCGCCACAGTAAAAAACGAGCCGACAATCAAAATACGATCACCGGGTTGACTCTTCTCTAGCGCCGCCTGGCATGCAACCCAAGGCGAGTGATAACAAAGCGCTTGCTGGCCGCTGGGCAGCTCAGACAGCAACTGATCGGCATGGCACCCCCGCGGCACCGACAGATCGGCCAGCAGCCACTCATCCACAGCCGGTGCTAATGCTGTGATGGTCTGGCTACAGTCTTTGTCCTGTAGCATCCCAAGTACGCACCAGGTTTTTCCAGCTATAGGTGATAATCGGCGCACCAAATAAGCCGCTGCATGCGGGTTATGGGCGACGTCCAATAGCAGTTCGCGCCCATCAAGCGGTAACCGCTGACGCCGCCCTGCCAGCATCGCACGCTTGAGACCAACACGAATGGCTGTTTCGTTGACATTCATAGGGAGCAGCGATATGGTCTGCAATGCCGTAGCGGCATTTTCAAATGGCAGTTCTGGCAACGGTAATTGGCCATAGTCTAGTGACTGACCTTGGGCCGACACACCAAACCAGCTCCACCCCTCAGATTCTCCCTTAGGGCCGAAATCGTCCCCCCAATGGTATAGCGGGCAATTCAGCGACTGGGCATGCGCCAGCACGCAGGCAGGCATATCGAGTTCGCCATACACAAAGGGAACCCCCTCACGCAGGATTCCGGCCTTCTCAAAACCAACCGATTCACGGTCGTTACCCAACCAGCCCTGATGATCCAACGCGACGGTAGTGATGACGCTGATATCCGGATCGATAATATTGACCGAGTCCAGCCGGCCACCTAGACCGACCTCCAACAATACCAAGTCCGGTTGCCATTGTTGAAACAACCACAGCGCGGCGAGTGTACCGAATTCGAAATAGGTCAGTGTGACATCAAGCTGATGACGAGCTTGCTCAACAGCCGCAAAGGCGTCGCAAAGCTGCTCGTCGCTAGTCGGCACGCCATTAAGACAAACCCGTTCGTTATAACGCAGCAGGTGTGGAGAGCTGTAACTGGCAACCTGATAGCCGTGTTCGGCCATGATTTGGCTGATATAGGCTTGGGTTGAGCCCTTACCATTGGTCCCAGCCAAGGTGACAATCGGACAGTTCCAGCCCTGCCTCAGCTGCAATGCATCCGCGACTAAACGGCTACGCTCGAGGCCAAGTTCTATCTCGGCGGGATGAGCAGCCTCGATAAAACTCAGCCATTGCGATAATGACTCGGGTAGTGATGACGGCATAAGTGCGATTCAGTCGTCGATTGCGATAGCCGGTTGCTGGGTTAACTTGGCCAGAATAGACGCCAGCTTAGTTCGCATCTGATCACGGTTGACAATCATATCGACGGCGCCGTGTTCGAGCAGGAATTCACTGCGCTGGAACCCTTCGGGTAATTTTTCACGAACCGTTTGCTCGATCACTCGAGGACCCGCGAAACCAATCAGCGCATTGGGTTCGGCAACGTTGAGATCACCCAACATCGCCAGACTAGCAGACACACCGCCAAACACAGGATCGGTCAACACCGAGATATACGGAATACCTTCGGCTTTGAGTTTCTCTAGCGCGGCACTGGTCTTAGCCATCTGCATTAGCGAGAACAACGCTTCCTGCATTCGCGCGCCACCGCTGGCAGCAAAGCACACCAACGGAATACGTTGTTCGAGACAGACATTGACCGCACGGACAAAGCGCTCGCCCACTACCGCTCCCATCGATCCACCCATAAACGAAAACTCAAACGCGACAGCCACCACATCTAGACCGTGCAGTTGGCCTTTCATCGCGATCAATGCATCTTTTTCGCCGGTCGCCTTCTGAGCGCCAGCCAGACGATCTTTATATTTTTTGGAATCACGAAACTTCAATCGATCAACCGGCTCAACATCGCTACCGATCTCGATCCGGCCGCCCTCATCAAGAAACCACTCCAACCGCTGCCTGGCACTCAAACGCATATGATGGTTGCACTTAGGGCAGACATTGAGGTTTTTATCCAGCTCAGGGCGATACAACACGGCCGCACACTTGGGGCACTTCTTCCACAGACCTTCTGGAATATCGCTCTTTTTACGCGACTCGGCACGGCCGAGAGAAGGAACGATTTTTTCTAGCCAGTTACTCATATCGGATAATCCATTTTTATCGACGGTCTATCGATCACTGCAAATCGCAGCAGTTTAACTATTGTCCATAGCGGCACGCATCGAGGCAATAATCTCGGCGACCGCAGCGGGAATTTGTTCGGGTTGTTGCTGTAACTCGGCAATTTTATTGACCAGTACGCTACCGACGATAACGCCATCTGCCACCTTGGCCACAGCCGCAGCCGAAACGCTATCGCGAATACCAAAACCGACACCGACAGGAAGGTTTGAATACTGGCGAATGTTGTTAACATTCTTCGCCACGGCATCGACATCCAACTCACTCGAGCCGGTAACACCCTTCACCGACACGTAATAAACGTAACCGCTGCTGGCCTGACAAATCTTTTCGATTCGCTCTGCTGTCGTGGTTGGCGCTATCAGGAAGATAGCGTCGAGCTGATGACGCTGTAAGCCCGCGCAAAAATCGCTGGCCTCTTCCGGAGGAAGGTCAACCGTCAACACACCATCGACTCCTGACTGCGATGCTTGCTGCAAGAAACTCTCATAACCGATCGCTTCGATCGGATTCAGGTAGCCCATCAATACGACCGGGGTCGAATCATCGCGCTGACGAAATTCTTTCACCATCGCCAACACATCAACCAGCCGGGTGCCATGACTCAGCGCGCGTTCACAAGCCAGTTGAATCACCGGGCCGTCGGCCATCGGGTCGGAGAAAGGTATCCCCAATTCGATAATATCGGCGCCAGCACCGACCAGCGCATGCATCAACCCAACGGTAACACCGGGCTGGGGGTCGCCCGCAGTAACATAAGGGATCAGCGCCTTACGCCCCTGATCCTTTAAACTCTGCAGACAAGTTTGTATACGACTCATTAAAACCTCGATCTAATCAGCTTGCGCAATCGTTATACTACGATGCCGTCAATTTCTGCTACGGTGTGGATATCTTTATCACCACGTCCCGACAGGTTAACCAGCAAAATTTGGTCTTTATCCATCTGCGGAGCCATTTTGATCGCCTGGGCAATCGCATGACTCGATTCCAGTGCTGGCATGATTCCCTCAACCTGAGTCAAGGTACGGAATGCAGCCAAGGCCTCATCATCGTTGATGGCGACATATTCTGCCCGCCCGGTATCTTTCAACCAGGCATGCTCAGGCCCAACACCAGGATAATCTAGGCCGGCCGAGACCGAATGCGTTGCCGCGATCTGTCCAGCATCGTCTTCCATCAAATAAGTACGGTTGCCATGCAATACACCCGGACGGCCGTCACACAGCGGCGCGGCATGTTGGCCGGTTTCGACTCCGTGCCCGCCTGCTTCAACACCGATCATCCGCACCGAAGTGTCAGGAATAAACGGATGGAACAATCCGATAGCATTGGAGCCACCACCAACGCAAGCAATCAACGCATCGGGTAACTTACCCGCTTGAGCCAAGCACTGCTCACGTGCTTCACGACCAATAACGCACTGAAAATCTCGCACCATCTTCGGATAAGGGTGCGGACCAGCGGCCGTACCAATAATGTAAAAGGTGTTATCAACGTTGGTGACCCAGTCTCGCATCGCCTCGTTAAGCGCATCTTTAAGCGTCTTGGTGCCCGAATCAACCGGTACCACCTTGGCACCGAGCAATTTCATCCGGTAAACATTGAGCGCTTGTCGCTTAATATCTTCCGAGCCCATGTAAACCACACACTCCAAACCGAGCCGGGCAGCTACGGTAGCTGAGGCGACCCCGTGTTGACCCGCACCAGTTTCGGCGATCACCCGCGGTTTACCCATCGCTTTAGCCAGCAGCGCCTGACCAATGGTGTTATTCACTTTGTGGGCACCAGTGTGATTCAGATCTTCGCGCTTAAGGTAGATCTGCGCCCCACCCAGCTCCCGGCTTAATCGCTCAGCATGGTATAACGGTGACGGACGGCCGACGTAGTGGGCCAGATCCTTATCAAACTCCTGTTGAAACTCAGGAGTTTTAGTCAACCGCTCAAACAACTCGGTCAGCTCGTCCAATGCGCTGATCAGCGTTTCTGATGCGAAGCGACCGCCATAAGGGCCAAAATGCCCGAGTTCATCCGGCAGTTGCATCAGCGACTGGGTATCAATTTCTGTCGGCACGAGCCACCTCTTCAATAAATCGTTTAACTAATTCAATATCTTTAATGCCTTTAGCGGCTTCAACACCACCACTGACATCAACCGCCTGGGGACCAACTTCTGCGATGGCTTGGGCGATATTATCGACCGTCAAGCCTCCCGCCAGAATCACCGGGAGCGGTAATGTCGCCTCAAGTAACTGCCAATCGAAGGTTTCTCCGGTACCGCCTGGCACACCCGGCTTATAGGCGTCACATAATAGCCCTCTGGCATCATGATAACACTCTGCCTGCTGCTGCAGATTCAGCTCTGGACGCACGCGTAACGCCTTGATGTAGGGCTTATCAAATTGACGACAAAAGCCTGCACTCTCATCACCATGAAACTGGAGCAGGTCAATCGGCACCTGCTGCAAAATTTGCTGTATACGCTGCGGCTGCTCATCGACAAACAAGGCCGTTACGGTAATAAAGGCGGGCAATGCCGCACAGATCTGCTGAGCCTGTTCGATAGATACCGCTCGCGGACTCGGATCATAAAACACCAACCCGATACTGTCTGCTCCAACCAAGGCAACTTGGCGAGCATCCTCGGCTTGAGTAAGACCACAAATCTTGACCCGAGTTCTCACTGTCGGCCACCCCAATCACAAAGCGGAAATAGTATCAGAAGCCACCAGTTTTGGTTAGTCGAACTGGGGTAAAAATAGCGGCCCCAACTCCGATTTAGGCAGCTCGTATTCAGATGGGTATTGAACATCAATAAAATAGAGCCCTAAGGGGTGCGCTGTGACCCCCCCCTGACGACGGTCGCGAGCCTCTAACACCTGCCGAGCCCACTCCGGCTCCGCCTCACCCGCGCCTATTTTCATCAACACGCCAGCAAAATTGCGGATCATGTGGTGCAAAAAAGCATTGGCGCTGACATCGATCACGATCAGCTTTCCGATCCGCCTGACATCCAGTCGCCGGACCTCTCGGACGGGGCTATGCGCCTGGCAGCCCACCGCACGGTAGGAGGTAAAATCATGCTCACCCAACAAATAATTCGCCGCCTGCTGCATTCGCTTTTCATCAAGCGGCTTATGAGTCCAAGTCAACTGACGATTCAGCAAAGCTGACATCACAGGGGCATTGTAGATCACATAACGGTAGCGCCGCTCTAACGCAGAAAAACGGGCATGAAAGCTGTCAGGAACCTGTTTTGCCCAACGGATATTGATGTCGTAGGGTATATTGGTGTTGGTACCCCGCACCCATGCACGCTCGCTCCGAAGCGCATGGGTATCGACATGGATGATTTGATAACTACCGTGCACGCCTGCATCGGTTCGACCGGCACAGACAACCTTAACCGGCTCATTGGCAACGATAGATAGGCCTTGTTCAACACAACCTTGAACAGTGACCACACCGCCCGGCTGGCTCTGCCAGCCTCGGTACGCGCTGCCATCGTATTCGACACACATGGCATAACGAAAAAGAGGCGGCATAGCCGCCTCTTGAAATACAACTTCATTCATTAGCTATTTAAACTTTCCAACAACTGTTTGGCTTCTGAAACCTGCTCTGGCGACCCTTCATTGATCACTTCCTGCAAGATATCGCGAGCGCCACCATGATCTTCCATATCAATATAAGCACGAGCCAAATCAATCTTGGTGCCGACCTCATCCGCCTCGTCCAGATAATTCACTTCATCGCCTTCAAGATCGGTCTCTTGCAGCGCTAAGGCATTATCTTCGGACTCCAGCATCTGTTCCAGCTCAGCCTCTAACTCAGCATCACCCGCTTCGTCTAGATCATCCTCTAACGACAACGATGAGGTTGCAGCAACTTCTGTTCCGGCATCAGACTCGACCTGCTGCAACAGTGCGTCCAGATCATCTTCAGCAGCTGCAGGCTCGGCGCCCTCAACGCTAAAGTCCAGAGCATCATCGGTAGCATCATCCAACTCAAACGCGAAGGTATCATCCGCCGACCCAGACTGTTCGCCGATCACTTCAGGCTCGGCCTCAGTATCACCAACGAAGTCGTCCAGATCCAAGCCGGCATCTAGCACTGCAGCTTCGCGCTCAGAATCCAACTCGAACTCCGAAACCTCCTCTTCTACATCGCCAATTTCCAAAGCCTGCTCTGGCAGCTCATCTACGGTCAGGTGATCGACTTGAGTTTCCTCAGCATTTGCGACAAGCGCTTCAGCATCAAAATCTTCGATCGCATCGAATTCAATATCGATCCCTTGGTCGAGTTCATCCTGCTCCGACTGCTGCACCGGCACGCTTACGTCATCACCACCCTGATCGTCCGCCTGATTCAATAGCGCATCGAGGGTATCATCATCGGGAATCTCATCTTCACCCAGGTCCAACGCCACCGACTCGATTCCCGATGACTCGGCGGTTGCATCATGATCTTCAAGAATCTGCTCAAGCGCGGCATCAGTGGTTTCCTCTTCGCCCAACAGAGGATCTATCGCATCGTTTTCTGCCAACAGATCATCGAGCTCTGAACCAAAGCCGTCATCCAGACCATCCTCAAGCCCTGCCTGAGGCTCCTCCTCAACAATCGACTCATCCAGACCACTCTCGGCAAGCAACGCATCAAGGTCGCTGTCTAAATCTACTCCCGCATCATCGCCATCCAGACCGGTAGCATCGGTATCACTCTCGGCTAGCAGCGCATCAAGATCGCCGTCTAAATCGACACCCGCATCATCACCAGCCACCTCAGCAGCATCTGCATCACTCTCGGCTAGCAGCGCGTCAAGATCGCTATCCAGCCCGGCATCGGCGTCGCTGGCATTAGCCACATCTTCGTCTTCGTCAAACCCGGTAGAGAGGTCATACTCATCATCATCCAACAACGAGTTGGAGAAGGCGGCCATTTCCGGATCGTCGACAACAGGTTCATCGAGTTTGAGATCCATATCCAGATCATCACCCAACGCACTGTCCAACTCATCGTCGGAAATGGAATCAAACTCATCCACCGGACCACTGCTGTCGGTCGACATATTGAATGGATCGTCCGCATCATCTTCGGTAACGATCTCATCGAGAGCGGAATCATCGACCTGATCCAGCGGTGCAACCGTAGCCGCCTCAGCCACCGCCCCCACTTCGGGCGCTGCCGAAACCGACGCCGGAATCGCCTCATCGCCATCGCGCTCATTAAGCACGACTAGCGCATCTTCGACCTCTTGATTTTGTTTACGCTTGCGCGTAACCATCAGCAAACCCGCCAGCAGGGCCAACACCCCTGCCGCCGCTGCACCGATCCACTCCAGCGGCAAACCATCGAACATCGATTTTTGCGTCGCAGCCGGTGCTGAGACAGGTGTAGCAGGAGCCCCTTGCTTCTGGGCCAACTGCCCCTGCAACTGCGCTAACTGCTGATCTTTGAGTTCGACCAAGCGCTGCATCGACTCCATCTGCTCGCTCAACCGATCTAGCCGGTCAAACATCTCCGCGTTATCACGCTCAACTTTGTCCAACCCCTCAAGGGTTACTACCAGCTGCTCTTCCAGCTCTTCGTTCTTAGCGGAAATTTCAGCTGCTAGCGGCTGCTCTTTGATCACAGCCGATGAGACTTCGCTGGCAACGGTATCGGATTTAACCGGTTGAGCCGGTTTTTTGTCTGCTGCCTTACTAACGATTCGCAGTTGAGCGTCTTCAGCTGCCGCAGCTTTACCGGTGTTCATTTCGGCCTTGGCAGTATCTAACTTGGCCGCCGACGGCTTTTTGGTCGTAGCGGCCGGAGCCCCCTTCCAAGAGCTGTTCTGACGTTTAACTTCTTGCACAGAGTCTTGCGCATCAATATTTAAGATCTGCTGCTTATTGGGTATATCCAACACCACGCCCGACTTCAGTCGGTTGATATTGTTGTCAAAGAAAGCGCTGGGGTTGGCACGCTGAATCGCCAACATCATCTGCTGAGGAGAAATACTGCTATCAGGCCGGGTCTTTAACGCGATTTGCCACAGGGTATCGTCGTTGCTGACACGATACTTATCCGACCCTGCCATCTTAGAGGGGGCTGCGGATGCCGTTCGAGAACGACTCGACTTCTTCTTAGACGCAGGCGTAGCCGCCTGAGCTACCGGTGGTTTGGGCTGACTACGCGGTGCCAGGTCTTCTGCGGTAAACACTGGAGGATCGAGCAAGACGGTATATTCACGCACTAACCGACCGCTGGGCCAGTTTACTTCAATCAAGAAGTTTAAAAACGGTTCACGAATCGGATCATTGGTCGTCAGGATGATTTTGCCCTGACCACCACTCAGATCAAGTTTAAAACGAAGATCCGACAAGACCGCAGAAGGCTTGACCCCTGCGAGATAAAAATCGTCGGTATCGGCCAGGCTGGTAATAATCTGGGAGGCATTCAAGCCTCGCAGTTGTAGAAGGTCGATCTCTGCCTTGAGCGGTTGATTCAAAGCCGAGCTGACTTCCACCTCACCTAGCCCTAAGGCATTGGCTTGGGTGGCAACTAATGCCCCAACAACCGCCAGACTGATCGCGCTTTTACGCAGCATACTCTAAATCCTTCCCATCAACTCCGCGATAAAAGTGAACGGAGCATAGCAATATAAAGACAAGGGGTATCAACAATTCGCCCCCGTTCTTCCATCCGATAGCCGAATACGGATCAAAGTATTAATTAAACATAGTTTTTAATCAACAAATTCACCGCCATACAAGACTCTTACGGGTGATTCAGATCACGTTGATGATTAAATAACCGACATAAAAAAAACGGCCGTTTGATTATTCATCGGCCGTTTTCAGTTTTTCTATTGTTTTATCACCCTTCCAACAGGATTCGCAGCATCCGTCGCAACGGTTCAGCCGCACCCCAGAGAAGCTGATCTCCCACCGCAAACGCCGACAGGTATTGTGGCCCCATATTCAACTTACGCAACCGCCCAACGGGCACGCTCATCGTACCGGTCACGGCAGCCGGGGTCAGCTCCTTCATGCTCAGCTCACGGTCATTGGGAATCACCTTAACCCAATCGTTATGCGCCGCCAGCATCGCTTCAATCTCCGACACTGGCACATCCTGAGTCAGCTTGATGGTGAACGCTTGCGAGTGACAACGCATCGAACCGATCCGGACACAGGTGCCATCAACCGGAATCGGATTGCCATCGCGACCCAGAATCTTATTGGTCTCGGCTTGCGCCTTCCACTCTTCACGGCTCTGGCCGTTATCAAGCTGGGTATCGATCCAAGGGATCAAGCTGCCAGCCAGAGGCACACCAAAGTTATCGGTGCTAAGTTGATCACTTCGAATCGCCGCCGCCACATCACGGTCAATATCCAGAATCGCCGCTTTCGGATCATCCAGCTTGTCCGCAACAGCAGCGTGGACCTGCCCCATCTGCTTGACCAGCTCGCGCATATGCTTGGCACCGCCACCCGATGCAGCCTGGTAAGTCATCGACGACATCCACTCGACCAGCCCGGCCTCGAACAATCCGCCCAGCGCCATCAACATCAAGCTAACAGTACAGTTACCGCCAACCCAAGTATTGCCGCCATTTGCTAGCGACTCTCGAACCTGCTGGCCGTTAACCGGATCCAGCACGATAACGCTCTCTTCAACCATCCGCAGCGATGACGCAGCATCGATCCAGTGCCCCTTCCAGCCCGCTTGGCGAAGCCCGGGGTACACCGCCTTGGTGTAGTCGCCGCCCTGGCAGGAGATAATGGCGTCCATCGATGCCAGCTCGGTAATGTCGGTAGCGTCTTTGAGCGTCGAAATCTCTTTACCAATAGCAGGAGCCTGCTGGCCAACCTGAGAGGTAGTAAAGAAAACAGGCTCGATCAGATCGAAATCTTTCTCTTCCTGCATACGCTGCATCAGTACGGAACCCACCATACCTCGCCAACCAACAAACCCTACACGCATCATGATGTTTCATCTCTCTTGGTGCGCCCAGCAACTGAGCGCGTATGTAAAACAGCGGTGCTCCAGAAAAAAACTGGAGCGCCTAACAACCGGCCAATGCCGGAATTCTTAGTGGTTTAGAGCGCTTGTAGTGCCGCCACCACTGCATCACCCATCTCGCGGGTCGATACTTTTTGCATCCCGTCAGAATAGATATCTGCGGTACGCAAGCCTTGGTCGAGTACCTTGCTGACCGCTTGCTCGATCAGATCTGCCGCAGCCACCTCACCGAGCGAATAGCGCAACATCATCGCCGCCGACAAGATCGTCGCCAACGGATTAGCGATACCTTGGCCTGCGATATCGGGGGCAGAACCGTGACAAGGCTCGTACATTCCCTGGCCGCTTTCATTCATCGACGCCGACGGCAGCATACCGATCGATCCGGTCAACATCGCTGCGGCATCAGACAGGATATCACCAAACATGTTACCGGTAACGATGACATCAAACTGTTTTGGTGCCCGAACCAACTGCATCGCGGCGTTATCGACGTACATATGGCTCAATTCGACATCGGGATACTCTTGGCCTACCTGCTCCAGAATTTCACGCCACAGCACGGTGACTTCCAACACATTGGCCTTGTCGACCGAACAAACCTTTTTACCACGCTTGCGAGCCGACTCAAAGGCGACCTTAGCGATGCGACGAATTTCGGACTCGTTATAGACGTAGGTGTTGAACCCTTCGCGCTCACCGTTCTCCAACACCCGCACACCGCGAGGCTGACCGAAGTAGATCCCGCCGGTCAGTTCGCGAACGATCAAGATATCGAGCCCGGCAACAATCTCGGGCTTAAGCGATGAGGCATCGGCCAACTGTGGGTACAAGATCGCTGGGCGCAAGTTACCAAACAGATCAAGCTGCGAACGAATCCCCAACAACCCCTTCTCTGGACGGATAGCAGTATCCAGCTCGTCCCACTTCGGGCCACCAACGGCACCCAGCAAGATCGCATCGCTGGCCTTGGCCTTGGCCAGCGTCTCGTCGGGAAACGGTACCCCGGTAGCATCAATCGCTGCGCCGCCTAACAATGCCTCGTCTAACTCAAACGCCAGATCCAGCTTGTCTTTAACCGCCTCGAGCACCCCGACCGCTTCGCTAATAATTTCAGGGCCAATACCGTCGCCGGGAAGAATTAGAATTTTCTTACTCATGAACCAATCTCTCTATGTAAACGGTATCAACCATTAAGCGTTAGCAAACAACCAAGGCGCTTCGTTGCTTCGCTTGGCTTCGTACTGCTTGATCTCATCGGCGTGCTGCAGGGTCAAGCCGATATCATCCAGACCATTGATCAAGCAGTGCTTGCGGAAGTCATCGATGTCAAAGCTCAATTCATCACCATTGGCACGGATCACCACCTGACGATCGAGATCGATCGACAACTGAGCGCCCTCCACAGCCTCGACTTCTTTAAACAGCGCATCGACCTGATCTTCAGGCAAAATAATCGGCAACAAGCCGTTCTTAAAACAGTTATTAAAAAAGATATCGGCATAGCTGGGTGCAATCACCGCGCGAATACCAAAATCATCCAGCGCCCAAGGGGCGTGTTCACGACTGGACCCACAACCGAAGTTTTCCCGCGCCAGCAGAATCGAGCAGCCCTGATAACGCGGCTGATTCAGCACAAAATCGGGATTCAAAGGACGACCGCTGCAATCCTGATCGGGCTTGCCCTCATCCAGATAACGCAACTCGTCAAACAGATTAGGGCCAAAACCCGAGCGCTTGATCGACTTCAAGAACTGCTTAGGGATGATCATATCAGTATCGATATTGGCTCGATCCAACGGCGCAGCAACGCCTTGATGCTGTGTAAATTTTCTCATCGCTATACTCCTTAAGCCATCATCTCACGGACATCGACAAAATGGCCGGCGATCGCCGCCGCCGCTGCCATACCCGGGCTGACCAAATGTGTCCGACCACCAAAACCCTGGCGCCCCTCGAAGTTACGGTTGGAGGTCGAGGCACAGTGCTCGCCCTGGCCCAGCTTGTCGGCATTCATCGCCAGGCACATCGAACAACCCGGCTCACGCCACTCCAGCCCGGCTTCGATAAAGATTTTGTCCAACCCTTCCTGCTCGGCCTGTTGCTTGACCAGCCCCGAACCCGGCACCACCAATGCCTGTTTCAGCGTCGTTGCCACCGTGCGACCTTTCACTACCGCAGCAGCTTCACGCAGATCCTCGATCCGTGAGTTAGTACACGAGCCGATAAACACTCTGTCTAATTGGATATCGGTGATCGCCTGGTTGGCCTCAAGCCCCATATATTGCAGCGCCCGCTCTATACCCTGGCGTTTACCGCTATCGTTTTCGGCAGCCGGATCGGGAACAGTGGCATCGATCGCCACCACCATCTCCGGGGATGTGCCCCAGCTCACTTGCGGCTTAATCTGCGAACCGTCCAACACCACCACCCGGTCAAACTGCGCATCGGTATCACTGTGGAGTTCACGCCAAGCGCTGATAGCCAGTTCCCAATGGTCGCCCTTAGGTGCGAATGGACGCCCCTCTACGTAATCGATGGTGGTCTGATCGACCGCCACCAAACCGACCCGCGCACCGGCCTCGATCGCCATATTACAAACGGTCATTCGCCCTTCTACCGACAAGGCCTGCATCACCTCACCGCCAAACTCTATCGCGCAGCCGTTACCACCGGCGGTGCCGATCTCACCGATGATCGCCAGCACCACATCTTTGGCAGTCACACCCTGGCCGAGTTCACCATCAACCCGCACCAGCATATTTTTCATCTTTTTGGCGATCAGACACTGGGTCGCCATCACGTGCTCGACTTCCGAAGTACCGATACCGTGCGCCAGTGCACCAAAAGCACCGTGGGTTGCAGTGTGTGAATCACCGCAGACAACGGTCATACCGGGCAAGGTCGCGCCCTGCTCCGGCCCAACCACGTGGACGATACCCTGACGCAAATCCTGCATTTTAAATTCGAGGATACCGAACTCGTCGCAGTTGTCGTCCAGAGTGGTGACCTGAATCTTCGAAACCGGATCTTCGATCCCATCAACGCCGCGCAGACGTTCATTATAAGTCGTGGGGACATTATGATCGGGCGTGGCCAAGTTGGCATCCAAACGCCACGGCTTACGGTTTGCCAACCGCAACCCTTCGAACGCCTGCGGCGAAGTCACTTCGTGCAGCAGTTGACGGTCGATATAGATCAACGCACTGCCGTCTTGTTGTTGACGGACTACATGGGCATCCCAAAGCTTGTCGTAAAGAGTCTTACCAGCCATATCAGTCTCCTAGTCGAGGTTCGGCTGCAACAGAGCAAACCTTTAAAATCTACCATTACCAACGTTTCACACGATGATTTGACGCCATGGTATGGCCGGGATATAAATAAAACAAATTCATTTTTTCTATCCAAACGATTCCATTTTGGAATCCAAACTACCAATCACCCGCTTCAGACTCTCATATATGGACGCCCACAGCCTCAAAGCCTTTGTTATCGCCGCAGAACTGAGCTCGTTCTCACTAGCCGCCGAGCGACTGTTTTTAACTCAACCGGCGATCAGTAAACGCATCGCCAACCTCGAGCAACAGATAAACTGCCGTCTATTCGATCGTATCGGCCGCAAAGTCAGCCTCACCGAAGCGGGCGAAACCCTACTGCCCAAAGCACGAAACATTCTGCTGCAGATCGAGGATACCCGCCGTTTACTCGCCAACCGCAGCGGTCAAATCGATGGCTCCCTGACGCTAGCCACCAGCCACCACATCAGCCTGCATCGGTTGCCGCCGGTGCTCAGGCAGTACAACGCAGATCACCCCGATGTCGCATTGGACCTGAAATTTGAAGAATCCGAGGTCGCTTACGAAGGCGTCCTCAATGGCGAATGGGAGCTAGCGGTTATTACCCTGTCTCCACAGCCTCATCCGCAGGTCTGCGCCACCCCGATCTGGCTCGATCAGCTCTGCTACTGCTGCGCCGTGGATCACCCGCTAGCTCAGCAACGCTCATTGCAACTCACCGACCTAACCCAGCACAGCGCCATTCTGCCGACTCAAAACACCTTCACCCGGCAACTGGTCAAGAAACAGTTTGACCGAGAGGAGTTGGCGCTAAACGTTGCCATGTCGACCAACAACCTCGACACCATCCGGATGATGGTCAGCATCGGCCTGGGCTGGAGCGTTCTGCCTCATACCCTGCTTGACCCCTCCCTGACTACCCTGAGGCTTGAAACCCAGCAGATTCAAAGGCCCTTAGGGCTGATCTATCATAACGACAGAACACTCTCCAATGCTGCCCAAGCCTTCATCGACCTGCTCAAACAGCACGCTGATCCACTCCATTTAAGGTCTTAATCAACAAAACAAATTTTGATATCCGCAGCCTGACCGGTAACATTAGCCACGCAAAGTATGGCTTGATACCCCTGTTCTTGGAGTGTACTGATTGAAACCCAACCAGCTTGACGCGCTACACCAATGGCTAGAGACCCAAACAGCCCATTGGCAAAGCCTGCTGACCGATCACGAAAGTGACTCGGGCGACTGGCAAACGCTGCTCGATAGCTGCCAATCGCTGGCTCCGAAACAGTCTGCTGATCAAGCCGAATTAACCGAATCCATGGTGCGTCAAGCCAAGGGTTTTAGTCTTTATGGCGAGCGTTTATTGCGTTCGCTTAAAAACCCGGGGCAGCCCGCTGATTTAGAGCAAGCCGTAAAGGATCTGAGCACCCATCTGCACCTGCAGGCAGGCGAATCATTTTACCGCCACTGGCAGATCCCCGAACCTTTGCAACAGTTACTGCACCAGTTTGGACTCTCGCCCAGCAGCTTCAGCAGCTTTCCGTTTCTGCACAGCAGTGTTAACCGCAGTCGAGACAAGCACCAACAGCAACTGCAACAGCTGCAACGTTCTCTGGACGAGTTTCGCCAAGCGATAACCCTGTATATCGAATTGCAAAATCAAGTCAGCCAACGCGCCAGTGACGCGATGACCGAGCAACTTCGCCAGCAGGTCCCCGCACCCGAATCGCTTTCTGAACTGCAGCAAATCTGGGTTGATTGCTACGAGCGTTGCTATCAGCAGCAGCTCGAAACCAGCCAGTACCAGCAGGCTTATGGCAGCCTGGGCAACACCATCTTGACCCTGCAGCAACAGTCCCGTGATTACTGGAAGCAAGAGTTCCGCGCGTTGGGCTTGGTACCGAACAGCGATTACCTGCAACTGATGCAGCATCACCACAAGCTACGAAAAAGCCACAAACAATCCCAGCGCCATATCAATCGACTCGAACAGACGCTCGAACACCAGCAACAGCAACTGACGGCCTTCGAGCAGCAGCTAAAGCAGCTTCAAAGCGACTCGGCCAGCCACCCGGAACTCGATCACGGATGAGTCGCTTCAACGTCAAGCCTGAGCGACTGGCAAACGAGCTGATCGGCCTCAACACCCAGCTGGTTGATGGCTTGCATACGCTAAGCCAACTACCGGAAGTTGATGTGGGCCAATCATCACATCACACGATCTACCGCGAAGATAAGCTGCAGCTCAATTACTACCCTGCAGATAACGATTCGAACAGAGCCAACAACCGGCCACTGTTGATTGTCTACGCCTTGATCAATCGTCCCTACATTCTTGACCTGCAGCCCGATCGGTCATTAATCCGAGCTCTAAACCAACGCGGCGTACCGGTCTATCTGATCGACTGGGGCTACCCCGACATGGTGGATTGTTGCCTTGATTTAGATGATTACATCAACGGTTATATCGACAACTGTGTCAGCGCGGTCTGCCAACATAGCGGCCATACGAGTATCGATCTGCTCGGCGTTTGCCAAGGCGGCGCCTTCAGCCTCTGCTATAGCGCTCTCAATCCGGAGCGAATTGGCAACCTGATCACCCTGGTGACACCCGTCGATTTTAAAACGCCGGACAACATGCTCAGTCATCTGGCCCAGAAGTTGGATCTGAATCTGGCTCTGGAAGCCAACGGCAATATTCCCGGACACATGCTGACTCAAACTTACAACGCACTAATGCCGATCCGATTAGGACTGCAGAAAGCGCTCAATATGCCGAGCCAACTCGCGACTACCGAAAGCGCAATGAATTTTCTTCGGATGGAGAAATGGATCAACGACAGTCCCGATCTAGCAGGAGAAGCCTGCCGAGAGTTCGTGCAAAAGTTCTTCCATGACAACCGCTTCATCGAAGGCGGCCTTGAGATTGGAGAGCAAGCCGTTGAGCTAAAACATTTTACCGGGCCACTGCTCAACATCTTCGCAGCTCGCGACCACCTCGTGCCACCCTCCGCATCCAAGGCGCTGAGGGCCATTACTGGCAGTCTAGATTATCAAGAGCTGGAACTGGCAGGAGGCCACATCGGCGTTTTCGTCGGGCGACACGCCCAGCAGCAGCTGCCGGACTTACTCAACGACTGGCTGGAAGCCCACGCTTAGGCCAGCCCTACCACTGCGGCATATCAAAACAGAAAACCATAACAATTCAAAACAAAAAAGGCCGAACTGAGTTCGACCTTATCATCATTTTCTAACACAGCGGCATGCGATCAAACATGCCCGGATTCGATCACTTTTTAGTCGGAGGTTGATCCGGCTCTGGGGACTCTGTTTTGGTCTCACCGTCAGCCTGATCTTCGTCTTCAGGCTTAAACATATTCCACATCGCCATATTGCCGCCGGCGATCTTATTCATCATCTTCAGCGGGTTAGTGGCATCTATCATCGATTCCATCTGTGAACGGATTCGATCCTGCTGCGACAGGAACACACTGATACTCTGCTCAAGATACTGTCCCATCATGCCGGACATGCTGTCGCCGTAAAAACGGATGAGCTGTTGCAGCACCTGATTGGTGAGCATACCGGCGTCCTCACCCTCCTGCTCGCTGATAATCTGCAGCAGGATATTGCGGGTCAGGTCTTTGCCTGTTTTGGAGTCTTGCACCTGAAACGGGATGTTTTCGAGCACCAAGCCACGGACATCCTCTAGGGTGATATAACAACTACGAGAAGTATCGTAGAGACGGCGGTTGGTGTATTTCCGAAGTATACGCAAAGTGTGTTATTCCTCTGTAACCGAACTCATAACAAGTAGAGTTAGCTTTTATCTTTATTATTGCCGGTGGAGCCGTAGCCGCTCATCAACTGCATCATCATCCGCTGCATTTGATCCATCGAACCGGTTGTGTAGAGTTTTAGCATCGCGGCAGCATCGAAACCTTCGACGTCCATCTGTTCGCGTACTTTCCTCAACATCTCCTGCTGCAGATCCTTAACATCGGGCCAGCCTAGTACACGCCTTAGTTCTTCGGGTGTAATATCCAGATCAATACTGAACTTCATCACCAAACTCCTCTATTGTGCACCTGCACTAATCTTATACCAAACCGCAACATCCCACCAATAACCACTTGATAATAAAGATGAAGAATAGAAAACCTTGGTATTTATAATGAATAAAGCAAATAAAACAATGGTTTAACGACGCTTTGCTCAGAAGATAAAACAACCGAGCATTACAAAATCCAACTCTAACGTACCCGGATACCTCGCCAGGCCAACCCCCAGCCTAACATCGACGCGACCGCAGCAAACAGAAACATCGTCGCGCCGTCGTACTGGTTCCAGATCCAACCGCTCAAGAAAGCCCCCAACGCGCCGCCAACGCCAAATCCCAAGCTGCTATAGAGCGCTTGGCCCTGCCCTTGGTGCGAAGCTGGAAAGTAATTGTGCACTAAAGCGATGCCCGCAGCGTGCAGACAACCAAAGGTCACCGCATGAAAAAGCTGGGCTACCAACACGGCCCAAAGCTGATCGGGCAACAGCGCGATCATCAGCCAACGCAACGCACACACCGCCATCCCAAACTGCACCATATTGCGCAGTCCGGTCCAGCTAAGCAGCCGGTGCATCACCCAAAACAGCAACACCTCGGCCACCACACCCAGCGCCCACAACAAGCCGATCTGAACATTGTCGTAACCCTGCTCGCTCATATAGATCGAATAGAAGCTGTAATAGGGGCCATGGCTCAACTGGATCAACAAGCAAACGCCAAAGAAGCTCAGCACCTCGCGTCGCTTCAAGATCTGCCACAAGCCCTCGATATGCTTGCCTTCTAGAGTCGGTTCGGCAGGTTGAACAACCCACAACGAAGCCAACCAGACCAACAGCATCAAGCCCCACATAATCGGCACCAGCATGCCAATATCAACCCAGTCAAACAACCAACCCAGGCCGATTACCGCCAGGATAAAACCGACCGATCCCCATAGCCGAATCCGGCTATAGCTATGCCGGTCATCGCCCAACGCATGCAACGTAACCACTTCAAATTGAGGCAACACCGCATTCCAAAAGAAGCTAAAACCGAACATCAGCAACGCCCATTGCCAGAACGTTTCAGCCCAGAACGCGCCGCTGAAAACCAGCAGGGTTAACAACGAACCATAGCGGATAATGCGAATCCGCTGACCACTGCGATCGGCCAACCAGCCCCACAGGTTGGGGGCGATAATACGGGTCCCCATCAGTACAGCCATTAACGAACCGATGGCGACCTCATCAAACCCTTCGGCTCGAAGAAACAGCCCCAAGAACGGAACGATGGCCCCTAGCAGGGCAAAATAGAATAGATAAAACGACGATAGTCGCCAGTACTCAGAGCGTTCCAGCGACATTGAGGCAGAGAGTCCTATGCTTGGGCAGGAATCACGGGGACGCCGGAGTTGACTGCGGCATTTTGGGCGCGATGACGCAGCAGATGATCTAACAGCGTAATCGCCATCATCGCTTCGGCGATCGGTGTCGCCCGAATGCCAACACAGGGGTCGTGGCGCCCCTGAGTAATCACCTCGATCGGCTGACCGTTAGCATCGATGCTGCGCCCTGGAATCCGTAGACTGGAGGTCGGCTTCAATGCCAAGTGAGCGATAATATCCTGGCCACTGGAGATACCACCCAGCACACCGCCAGCATGATTGGAGAGAAACCCTTCGGGGGTCATCTCATCACGGTGCTCGGTACCTTTTTGTTCGACCACGTCAAAACCATCGCCGATCTCAACCCCTTTAACGGCGTTGATACTCATCAGCGAATGAGCCAGCTCCGCGTCAAGGCGGTCGAAAATAGGTTCACCCAAACCAACGGGAACGCCGGAAGCCACTACCGAAATTTTCGCACCGACCGAATTACCCTCTTTGCGCAACGCATCCATGTAGCTTTCCATCTCGGGCACCTTGGCCGCATCGGGACAGAAGAACGGATTTTGATGCACCTGATCCCAATCCAACGCTTGCGCCTTGATCGGCCCTAACTGGGACAGATAGCCGCGCACCTGCACCCCCATGCCCAGTAAACACTTCTTCGCCACGGCACCGGCCGCCACCCGCATCGCTGTTTCGCGCGCCGACGAGCGACCGCCGCCACGGTAATCACGGATACCGTATTTTTGCTGATAAACGTAATCAGCATGTCCTGGGCGGAAGCTGTCTTTGATATTGGAATAATCTTTAGAGCGCTGATCGGTGTTCTCGATCAACAAACCGATCGGGGTACCGGTGGTCTTACCTTCAAACACACCGGATAGAATCTTGACCTCATCAGCTTCACGACGCTGGGTGGTATGGCGCGAGGTGCCCGGTTTACGCCGATCCAGATCAGCTTGCAGGTCGGCTTCGCACAACTCGATTCCAGGAGGACAACCATCGACGATGCAGCCCAGCGCCAATCCGTGACTCTCGCCAAAGGAGGTCATCGTAAATAACTTGCCGATTGTATTTCCAGACATCACCTACTCCGGTATATCCGCTGCCGTATGCAGCTATAAATTTTGATTAACGGCCTACGCCATCTTTTAACGTCGTGGCCAATTGACGCAAATCGTAGGCGGTAATGATAAATACGCCATTGCCACCTTGCGGCAGCTCAACCCATATCAGTGGAGCATCGGGCAACTGCTGTCGTAACGCGGCCTCTGAGTTACCGACTTCGACCACCAATAAGCCATCATCGCTCAAATAATCCGCTGCCTGAGCCAAAATCTGGTAGGTAATATCCAAGCCATCGTGGCCGGATACCAACCCCAATTCGGGTTCATGGCCGAATTCGCAGGGCATACCGTCAAAGTCAGCTTGATCAACATAGGGCGGATTGCTGACGATCAACTGATACTGCTGATTGGGCTGCAGCGCGGCAAATAGGTCCGACTGGATCGCATCCGCCCGACCGCTCTTCTGATGCCGGGCAACATTGCTGCGGCAGACGCTCAAGGCATCGTCAGAGATATCGAGCAGATCAACCTGCGCGTTATCGAACAGTTCTGCACAAGCGATACCGATACAGCCGCTACCGGTACACAGATCCAGCACCCGCTCGACTTCGACACCATCGAGCCAAGGCGCAAAGCCCTGCTGGATTAGCTGGGCAATCGGTGATCGAGGCACCAGCACGCGCTCATCAACGTTGAACGGCATACCGCAAAACCAGGCTTCACCGACTAGGTAGGCAGCCGGGATTCGTTCCTTAATTCGACGTTCAAACAGCTCTACGACCTGCTGCTTTTCGCTATTGAGCAGACGTGCATCGATCGCGTCGGGATTAACATCCCAAGGCAATCCCGCACCGTGCAGCACCAGTTGCACCGCTTCATCCCAGGCGTTGTCGGTACCATGGCCATAAAACAAGCCGGCACGGCCAAACCGGCTCACCCCCAAACGGATAAAATCTCGCAAGGTGTTCAGTTCGTTGATGGCGGGATCAAGGCTACTCATGGTCTGCTGTCACTGTATTAAAGGGGGCATATATTAATGAATCTGGTGCCAAACCGCTATCAAGATCGGGCGTTACAACCATCATCAAAGCCGCGTTTGGGACCTATTGATCGGATCGCTGTCTAAAATAAGATAAGCATCAGAGTCACGATGGAGTCTGCGATGCCCCAAAGCTCAACTTACAAGGCCCGTAATGCCAACGCCGAAGGCTATATCCACTACCCCGAAGCCGACCATCAGGTCTGGCATACGCTGATCACCCGGCAACTGGCCACCTTGCCAAACCGAGCTTGTGACGCGTACCTCGATGGGCTGCAACAACTGGCTCTTCCTGAGGACAGAATCCCCCAGCTAGCCGAGATCAACCGCGTCCTCGAACAAAGAAGTGGATGGCAGGTGGCCGCTGTTCCCGCTCTGATCTCGTTCGATCATTTCTTTGCTTTGCTGGCCAAACGGCAGTTCCCCGTTGCCACCTTTATCCGCACCACTCAGGATATCGACTATATCCAAGAGCCCGATATCTTTCACGAGATATTCGGCCACTGCCCGATGCTGACTCACCCGGGATTCGCCGAATTTACCCATACTTACGGCTGCCTAGGGGCCAAAGCATCGCCGCAGGATCGGGCTTTTCTAGCAAGACTCTACTGGCTAACCGTGGAATTTGGTCTGGTCGACTCGCCCCAAGGGATCAGCATCTACGGAGGCGGCATCCTCTCTTCCTATACTGAGACTCGCTACTGCTTAACGCCGCAACCTTTACACCGTCCGTTCACGGTCCTCGACGCCCTGCGCACACCCTACCGGATCGACATACTGCAACCGCTGTATTACGTCATCGATCGGATAGAAACCTTGTATCAGTTAACCCAGATAGACCTGATGACCAAGGTCGAACAAGCCAAACGGCTTGGGCTGTTCGCACCAAGCTTCGAAGCGGCGAAGGTTAACGAGTCGGCCCACTAACCTTTGGCTTCTGGGTTCAACACACCCCGCTCAAGCTGGTCCTGCTCGATAGAATCAAACAGCGCCTGAAAATTTCCCTCGCCAAATCCCTGATTACCTTTGCGTTGGATAATTTCAAAAAAGATCGGACCAATAACCGTATTGGTAAAAATCTGTAACAGCAGATCTTCATCGACCTTATCCAGCGCCTCGCCATCGATCAGAATACTATTTCGCCGCAACCTCTCGAGATCTTCGCCATGGCCCGGCAAGCGAGCATCAATCGCATCAAAATAGCTATCCGGGGTGTCCATAAAATCCACCCCTCTGGCCCGCAACGCCTCAACACTGGCGTAGATATCATCGCTAGCCAGAGCGATGTGTTGAATCCCTTCTCCATTATGATCACGCAGGTATTCGGCGATCTGACTTTGGTCATCGCTCGATTCATTGATCGGAATCCTGATCTTGCCGCAGGGACTGGTCATCGCCCGCGAGTGCAGCCCGGTCATTTTTCCTTTGATATCGAAATAGCGCAGCTGACGGAAATTAAACAGCCGCTGGTAAAAGTCGGCCCAATGATCCATACGACCGCGTTCAACATTGTGAGTCAGATGATCGATCAGCGTCAGGCCGACGCCAACCGGGTGTTGATCGACTCCGTCGAGCGGGATGAAATCAACCTCGTAAATATCCTGTTCACCGTAGCGATCCACCAGATAGATCAGCGAACCACCGATCCCTTCAATGGCAGGAATACACAACTCCATCGGTCCCGCACCCGACGCTACAACGGTCATGCCCTGCGCGCTGAGTTGTTCAACGGCGGCAGCCACGTCTCGAACCCGAAAAGCGATCGCGTTTGCACTCGAGCCATGACGATCGCTAAAGGTTCTGGACTGACCTTGCGGTTCTGCATTCAGAATGAAATTAATATCGCCTTGGCGGTACAGGGTGACCCGCTTACTGCGGTGCCTGGCGATCGCAACAAACCCCAGTGTTTCGAACAGTTGAGCTAGCGTTTCGGGCTCGATAGCACAGTATTCAACAAACTCGAAGCCATCGGTTCCCACGGTGTTAAGCCAAGATTCAGTCATAATCACCTCGTCGTATTCAGCGTCGAGAATTCAGTACAGCAGCATTCAAAACAGCGGCTAGTTTCAGAAACGTGCTAAAAACAGTCGCCAAGTTTCTCGGCATAAAAATGGTCATACTCACAGTTTAGTCAATCCCAAAGTGCCGATGAACCGACCTCAACCGCTCGCGCCCATTTCATGCCCTGCCCTGGGTGGTATAAAATAGCGGCCGAGCAAGCCAACCTAACAGAACAGACGCAACGGCAATGACATCGGATCAACACGACGATTTAGACTTTGAGAGCTTAATGGGCAGAGACGTTGCCCGGCACCAACACGACCGGGCCGATCTGAAAACCCCACCCACGGCCTCCGACAGCCAGCGCTACCGGCAAGCCGCAGCCCAGCTACAGCACGAGGCGCTACGCGATGGCCTGTCGGATGAGATCAAGCAACTGGTCGATTCCGAAGAGACGCTGTTATTTGCTGCCAACGGGGTACAGCTCAACACCATGAAAAAGCTCAAGCAGGGGCATATTCCCTGGCAGCAAGGGCTTGACCTACATGGCTTCAGTGTCGACCAGGCTCGCGATGATCTGAGCCGCTTTATCCGCGACGCCGGCCGTGATCAACTTCGCTGTGTGCTGGTGGTGCATGGCAAGGCGCTGACACACGATGGCACACCGCCGATCATCAAATCCTACGTCAATGACTGGTTGCAACAGTTTCCTCAGGTGTTGGCGTTTGTATCCGCCCAACCCCGCGATGGGGGCACCGGAGCCGTGTACGTGCTACTCAAGCGCGCTAAGAACTAAAACAGCCGCTGCGCAGCAACCATAAACTACTTTACCTGCTCCCACTAAAGGCGTAGCTTACGTTTTTTTATTAGTACACCTGTCGGACAACAGCATGAAACAAGCATTCGCCAGCATCATTCAAGACTGTGGTGAAGACCTGGACCGCGAAGGGTTACGTGACACGCCAGAGCGCGCAGCCAAGGCCTTCAAATACCTAACAAAGGGTTACGACCAGACCTTGGACGAGGTGGTCAACAACGCCCTGTTTAAGTCCGACAACTCGGAAATGGTGCTGGTTAAAGATATCGAACTGTACTCGATGTGCGAGCACCACATGCTGCCCTTTATCGGCAAAGTTCACGTCGCCTATATCCCCTCCGGGAAGGTGATCGGCTTGTCAAAAATTGCCCGTATCGTTGACATGTACGCGCGCAGGCTGCAGATTCAGGAAAACCTGACCAAGCAGATCGCCGATGCCATCATGGAAGTCACCGGAGCTGCCGGTGTGGGCGTGGTTATCGAATCGCAGCACCTGTGTATGATGATGCGCGGTGTCGAAAAACAGAACGGGGTGATGAAAACCTCGATGATGACCGGGCTGTTCCGTAACAACGCCAGCACCCGCAGTGAGTTTTTAGCACTGATCCGTTAGACCGCATCGCCAAACCCGCTAGATAGAAGGAGCGTTCAGTCGCTCCTTTTTTTATGGTTACGCCTTTCTTAGCGCCTCAGCGAATTTCGATAGTCGGCAACCAGCGCTTTTCCAGGTCGGCCTGCTCCAGCGCCATCTCGCCAATCGGCGCAACGTTCAAGTCATCAGGCGGTGATGCCAGTTCATTCAGATCGATCGCCTGCGCCTGCCCCAGCAACACTCCTTGATCCAGCCGCAGTTTGTAATAGATACCGTTCCAGAAGTTGGCACCGAACTCGGCGTTACGTTTAAACAGAAACAGCAAATCGTGCTCCAGCCATCGAAGATCAGCAGCGCTGATTATATGAGGATTGGGGTAGGGATATGGGATACGGCACCAGAGTTCGGCCCCTTCCAAACATTTGAGTTCCTTCATGGACAAGAAATGATCGCTAAAGCGTTCGGTATCCAGGTGCAGTTGGTAATCGATCAAGCCACCCGACTGTGAAATAAACTCGACGGCTCCGATCTCATAGCGCGTACCTTTGCTGTCCAGTAGCGCCACCGAACGGTGACCACTAAAAAACTCATCGGCAAACAGCTGACTGGCCGGAAAAACCAAGACCAATACCAAAAAACTCCGGAGTAAGGTTTTCATAGGTTCGTTCTCCTTCAACAAAAAAACCGGGCCCAGGCCCGGTTTTAACCTGCAGAGGAACAAAGCCAGACTCGACTCCCCTACAACGTTGGCTGACTAACAACGCTTAGCGCCCAGCAATTTCATCCTTCTTGGGTAGTTTGAATGTCCAAACGGTACCACCCTGGTTCAGGTGCTTAACCCGCTTGGCCACTTCGCCGCCCCATAGAGGAACCGCACCACCCCAACCGGAGACGATAGCGATATATTGCTCACCGTCCTGCTCCCAGGTGATCGGCGAACCGACAATGCCCGAGCCGGTGTTAAAGCGATACTTGATCTCACCACTCTTGGCGTCGAACGCCATCAGGTAACCTTCGGGGTTACCGGCGAATACCAAGCCACCTGCAGTCGCCAGCACACCACCCCAAAGCGGCGCGTTGTTCTCATAACGCCACACCTCTTTACCTGTTTTCGGATCGATCGCCTTCAGCACACCGATATACTCTTCGTTAATCGGTTTGATGGTGAAGCCCGCACCTAGGTAGGCCGCGCCCTTCTTATAGGCGGTCGGCTCGTTCCAGATATCCATCTCCCACTCGTTCGAAGGTACATAGAAGTAGCCGGTATCCTGCGAATAGGCCATCGGCATCCAGTTCTTACCACCCAGGAAGGCAGGTGCAGCAACAACAGATGTGCCTTTCTTACCATCGGCTGCAGCGGTTGGGTTACCGGGACGGAAATCTTCGTTGTAAATCGGACGACCCTTGGCATCTAGGCCCTTGGCCCAGCTGATCTTATCAACGAACGGGAAGCCGCGGATAAAGTCACCGTTGGTACGATCCAGCACGTAGAAGAAACCGTTACGGTCGGCAGTAGCCGCCGCTTTAACGGTCTTACCATCATCCTTGTAGTCGAACGAGATCAGCTCGTTAACACCGTCGTAATCCCAGCCATCGTGTGGCGTGGTCTGGAAGTGCCAAACGATCTTGCCGGTCTCTGGGTCAATCGCCAGCCGTGACGAGCTATAGAGGTTATCGCCAGGACGCAGGTGCGAGTTCCACGGCGCCGGGTTACCGGTACCAAAGAACATCAACCCGGTATCCGGATCGTAGGTGCCGCCCAACCAAGTTGCCGCGCCGCCAGACTTCCACAGATCACCAGGCCAGGTCTTACCCGCCTCGCCGCCGGTGATGCCGTTCTCTTTGCCGTTGAGGTAGCCCATATGGCCTTCAACCGTCGGGCGGGTCCAGACCACCTTACCGGTCAATGCATCGTAGGCTTCAACCTTACCAACGATACCAAACTCACCACCAGACACTCCGGTAATAACCTTACCGTTGACGACTATCGGTGCAGCAGAGATCGAGTAACCGGCTTTGTAATCGGCCACTTTCTTCTTCCACACGGTCTTACCGGTGTCTTTGTTCAATGCAACCAGCTTGGCATCAAGCGTACCGAAGATAACCAGATCGCCATACAGCGCCACACCCCGGTTGATCACATCACAGCACGGCATGATGTTCTCGGGTAGCCGTGCATCGTACTGCCACAGCTCATCACCGGAGTTGATATCGATCGCGAACACCCGCGAGTAAGAACCGGTGACATACATCACCCCATCCTTAACCATTGGCTGAGACTCTTGTCCACGCTGCTTCTCTCCACCAAAGGAGAAACCCCAGACCGGACGAAGATCCTGCACCGTATCGCCATTTACTTTCGTCAACGGACTAAAACGCTGTCCCCGTGGACCCATACCGTTAGAGACAACGTCCCCTACGGTAGACTGATCCTTGAGGATATCCTGATCGGTCACCTTGGCCTGCGTCAGGCCCGACAGCGACATGGCAGCGACCAACGAGGTCAGCGCCAGCCCTTTGAGGCCATAACTTTGATATTTCATCGCATTCTCCTTTGAGGATGTTCTTATTCGAATAAGACAATCACCCAGCCTTGGCGCACCCACGCGCAGGTCTGATGATAAGAACCATTGTTGGTTTTGGCCTCAAATCCAACAATCCAACTTGGGAGGCGGTTTTCTACTTACTTGGTAGTAATACTTGGCAGCGGAGAAGAACGAGACGGGGTAATACCTAAGAAGCCTCTGATCAAGTCCCCTGGTATTTCTGGTACGCAGAAACGCGATTGAACTTAATCAGAGGCCCCCTAGTACGGCAGATGTTTTAACCGACCCCATCGCAGCCCATTCGCACGGCCAGCAAAGTATTATCCCTACGCGACCTAAAGCCACTGAAACGAAGGGGAAGAGGATGGTGTTTGACCCGCCAGCGCCTGATGCGATACGGAGCCGCGAGGGGCGTGACCTGCCAATGCAGCTTTAACGCTGCTGCAGACGTTTCTCTAGTTTCGTTTGAACCTGGCGCAATTTTAGCTCCAGCTCTTTAGCCAGTCCCAACTCTTGAGCCTGATCGATGATCTCGTGTTGTAACACCTCGATAGCCTCAATTTGCGACAATTCCAACGCTTTAACCGAACTGATGTCGACGAAGGTGATAACTACACCGTCGATTCGATTGTTCTGGGTGCGATAAGGCATGATTCGCATCCGATACCAATGCCCATCATGACTTTGTACCTGGCGTTCTTTGAAGATCAGGGTATCCAACACATTGTTGGCGTCCTGCTCCAGATCGCCGTAGTCCAAATCGCTGGCCAGGTCAGTGATCGGCCGGCCGGCATCAGCGGGTATCAGTTTGAATAGCTCTTTGGTCTGGTTGGTGAAACGCCTCACGTTCAGATCTTGATCCAGAAATAGCGTGGCGATACTGGTGCTGTTGAGCAGGTTCTTCATGTCGTCGCTGGCCAGAGTCAGCTCGTCGAGTTTGACCTGCAGCTCCTGATTAACAGTCTGCAACTCCTCATTCATCGACTGCATCTCTTCTTTGGACGTGGTCAGTTCTTCGTTGGTGCTCTGTAGTTCCTCGTTAGTAGACTGCAGCTCTTCATTGGTCGACTTGAGCTCCTCTTGGGAGATTTGCATCTCCTCTCGAGTGATTTTCAACTCTTCCTGAGCCTGTTCCAATTCCAATTCCAATTCCAACGCGAGGTTAGCCTGCTCGGTGTCGCCTTGGGTGCCGCTCAAGGAGGCGCCTGATAGCTTGTCAGCGGACAGCGTGGGCAGGTCGGTGAAGGTAATAAGCACCATCGAGTCGAGGGCCGGCGGTTCGGTGAGCGGCTGTACGGTGACCCTGACCTGCTGTGAGCCACCATTGGTACCCACCTTCTGACTCTCGATCACGCCGGTCGTTTGCTGCCGGACCGCGCGGGAGAAGGTGGCGTTCAGCGAGCTTGAAAGCCCCTCCCGTGCCATGGCGAAAACGTTGAGGTTGGCCTTACCGGCGGCGGGCTCGAGGTATTTCCCCGTCTTGCCGCTGATGTAGACGATATCCCCCTGTTGGGTCGTTAATACCGCCGCTGGCGAAAATTGTTGTACCAGTAACTGATCGGTTAGTGACTGTAAATTGACCGATGTAGATGATGCTGGGGGGGTGCCGGACGAGCCCCGAGGGTTAACATCACTGTGAGCAAACCTGGCAGGAAAGTCGACCAGGCTGGGATCTGAATAGCTGCTCTTGCGCTGGTAGATGCGGTTGTTGGTGGATAATTCATCGTACACGGTGGTGGCCGCCCCGACCGTCTCGGAGGTGCCAAGCAGCAGAATACCGTTGGGGTTCAGACTGTAGTGAAACAACTGCAAGACCTTCTTTTGCAGGTCGGCTTCGAAGTAGATCAGCAGGTTACGGCAGGTGATCAGATCGAGCTTGGTAAACGGTGGATCCATGATGAGATTTTGTGGTGCAAAGATCACCATCTCGCGAATCCCTTTACTGACCTTGAAGCTATCTTCCTCAATGACAAAGTAACGGCGCAAGCGTTGCTCCGATACATCGGTGGCGATGCTGGCAGGATAGATCCCGGTACGCGCGCGATCGATAGCGTCAGGGTCGAGATCGGTGGCAAAGATCTGCAGCGAATAGTGAGCGTCCAGGCTTAACGCATCCAGCGTCTCGCGAAAGGTGATGGCCACTGAATACGCCTCTTCCCCGGTTGAGCAGGCCGGAATCCATGCGCGCAGGACTGCACCCCTTGGGTACTGCTCCAGCAGAGCGGGAATAATTTCGCTCTTGAGCTGTTCCCAAACACCGGGATCGCGAAAGAAACGGGTGACACCAATCAATAGCTCGTTAAATAACAGTTTGATTTCCTGAGGATTCTGCTGCAGGAAACGAACATAATCGACAATCTTTGGGAGTTTGTGCAGCCCCATCCGCCGTTCGATGCGCCGATGCAGGGTGTTTTTTTTGTAGAGCGAGAAGTCGTGACCGGTATGCACGTTTAACAGGGTGGTGACCTTGGCAATCCCTCTTCGGTCATTTTCAGACAGCTCGGTCTGCTGCGCAGCGGTGGACGTTGACATATACGTCAGGTAGTCGATGATCTGTTGCGGCAACGCCTCAGCGGGAGCCACGACATCGGCTAATCCAGCATCAATAGCACTTCTGGGCATGCTGTCGAATTGGGCTGTGGCGGGTTCCTGAACGAAGGCCACGCCCGCTTGCTCCTTGATGGCACTGAGCCCCAGGGTGCCATCCGATCCCATCCCCGAAAGAATGACACCGACACTGCGGTTATGCTGGTCATCGGCCAGGGCGCGGAAAAAGGTATCGATGGGCAGGTGTAGGCCGTGCGCTACCGCCGGCTCCAGCAGTAAAAAGGTGTTGTTTTGCAGCGAGAGATCGCGATTGGGGGGAATCACGTAAACCCGGTTCGGCTCGAGCGTCATGCCATCTTCAACCTGACTGACCGCTAGTGGTGTCACTCGTTGAAGCAGTTCCGGCAAGGCCCCTTTATGGTTGGGATTAAGATGTTGAACCACCACGAATGCCAAGCCGGAATTATTGGGCACGGCGGATAGAAACGCCGTGATCGCTTCGAGTCCACCGGCCGAGGCACCGATGCCGACGACGGCCAAAGGCTTGGCGAGAGCCTTATTCGGTAGAATGGCTTTACTGGTGGATTGCTTTGCTGTCATGAGGCTTTCCTGTGGGAGTGCAATGTGGACGCGAGGCCAACGACATTATATAGGCTTTTACCCAGGAGCCTGTCGGATACAACGCTGATCGACTGCGCTAAAGCCGACTTTGGCCTTATTTAGTGCTGCTTCTCATTAATAGAACCACTATACGTCTGCCCCCCGAGCTGGCTCCATTCGTTTTTTCCAGCGCGACTCTAGGTCGGGTCCAGCGGCCTTTAAGAGACTAAAAACACTGCTACTGAGTTACTTCGCTAGTGGGGCATCTACCGTCGGCGAACATGGCAAGTCAGGCATGATTTGCGGCTAATCGGGAGTGTTGTAGGCTGTACTGATATCGTCCAAATCGGTCTATATCTATAGCAACGGTATGCGTTTAAACTGATGTTTGAATGTCGTGTAACGCCTAGGATGGCCGTCAGCAAAGGAAACAGGAGCAGTATGATGGATAGTATTTCGAGGCGTAAAAAGCTATTGAGCCGCACGGAGCTACGCCAAGAGGCCGAGCGACTGGCTGCAACCTCGGATACCCATTTCCAAGGTTATACTCTCGATCAGGGGTTAGAAATGCTGCACGAGTTGCAGGTGCACCAGATCGAACTGGAAATGCAGAACAAAGCATTACAGGAGAGCTGCGAAGAGGTCAGGGACCTCGAAACCCACTACCGCAGTTTGTTTTATGGTGCCCCCGTCGCCTACCTCAACTGCGATCTGGAGGGGCGGATCGTCGACAGTAATGACCGTGCTCAACAACTGTTAGGAGAAACGCCCGAGTCTTTGTGTGGCAAGGTATTAGGCCAATTTCTCAGTGTCGAAATGGCCGATCGGCTGCATATCCTTGAACGGAGTGCCAAAGGCGCATATTCGACCATTCAGCAGGTCGAACTGACGTTCATGGCCGCCAACGGCACACACCGCGAGGTCTTGGTCGAGATTCGCGCTCTGCCAGCATCCGACAGGGCTAAGCCGATGAAGCTGTTCGCCCTGATGGACATCACGGCACAGAAAGTCGCAGAGTCTGAGTTGCAAGCCATACGCGAGCAGTTGGTTCATCTGGATAAAATGGCATCCGTCGGCATGCTGGCCGCCGGCGTTGCTCACGAAATAAACAATCCAATAGGCTATGTTCGCGGTAACACCCGCCTTCTTGATTCTAACGTAGAAACGCTGCTCGGATATATCGAGCGCTACCGTAGTACAGAGGGTATTGCGCCATTTAATAGCGATGAGGAGATAGAGCTAGCGCGAATTCAACAAGAGTTGCCGGAATTGAAGGAAGATATTGAACACGGTATTAGCCGGGTCGTTACGATCGTACAAGATCTGAAACAATTTTCTCATCCGGGAACAGCCGACTGGGTTGAGGCAGACCTGAACAACGTGATCGAGCAGGGCCTCCGTATTGTCTGGAATGAGTTCAAACGCTCCTGTGAACTATCCAAAACACTCGGAGCGTTGTCGCTCATTCGGTGTCGGCCGCATGAATTAGGACAGTTGGTGGTGAACCTGGTGATTAACGCGGTTCAGGCCATGGAACAAGGTGGTGTTCTTTCAATTCGTACTTATGCGCAAGATGATGAAGTCATCATGGAGATTGCCGACACAGGATCAGGAATCAGTTCAGCCGATCAGAAGCGGCTGTTCGATCCTTTTTTTACCACCCGCCCCGTGGGGGTTGGAACCGGACTGGGGCTATCAATTTCACACGGCATTGTTACCCGCCATCAAGGCCGTATCAGCGTGATCAGCCAGCTAGGCCAAGGTACGACTTTTACCGTACGGTTGCCGGTTACTCAAGGCGGCAGCGAGGCGGCGTGACGCATTCATTTTCATCTGTTAGCCAAGTCATGCTCTAAACTTCAGCGACGTATTTTCAAAAACCAAATCCGACTGCTGGACATTCAGCCCAGACAGTAGTTGTTGTCACGATTAAGCACACCAACTCAAGGACCACCCTCCCCCTATAATAGCGTTCAAGTGAGCTCGCTCTAATGTACTGGGCATCGTCAACAATTATCGAAATAATTTAAAGCCAAGCTGAGCCCGCATAGGACATAAGCGGAAACTTGAGAGCCAGCCCTTTTGAAGCCCCAAGTAATCCAAGGCAGATCTTGCCTGACACATGGAAGCCAGAGACTGCCCGGCTACGTAACTAATTACTGGCATAGATACTGATTTTCATAGCTGGATCAATCGATATCAGACCTCATCACGCCCCAACAAACGCAATACGCGGTTCAACTTATCCTTGCCACCGATACTGTCATATGACAATGGACATTATCGCCAATAGCCAGATTCGTTGTGCGATCGTCAGTCGGGCCAGCATGGGGAAGTCTCAGTACTCAATCCGTTCAAAAAACAGAGCAACCTGAAGACTGTCGTCCTGTGATTTTGTCCCGGCGAGGCCGGTTGAACATCCGGTTCTGAGTACAGCAGGTAGCAACTGGGCGATGGGGTAAAAACCGGTCCATGGTTGTGCCTTCTATCGGTGCGGTTCCGAAAATCAGACATACATTAACGATGGGATCCTATCGTTCTATTTACCCACAGGAGTGAACGATGATCAAATCTAGTGTGCAGACATCGAGCGACGATTGCGCCCTACAAATCCGTCATCAAGGCTCTGCTCATGAGCTCGGCATGGTGACGCCCCATAGCCCTCCTCCGCCTCAAATCGACACTGGCCATTAACGGCAAAACGCGCCCTGTTTTGGCGAGCTGCCGCGACGCGTCCCTGCGCCCGCGACAGGACTCAACCTGCTATGGATAGGGTTTTAGCGTTCCAACGCCAGGGCGATACCCATACCGCCACCGATACAGAGGGTGGCGAGCCCCTTCTTGGCGTCGCGCTTAACCATCTCGTGGATCAGGCTAACCAGGATCCGACAGCCGGAAGCACCGATGGGGTGACCCAGAGCGATGGCGCCGCCGTTGACGTTGACCTTGCTGGTATCCCATTCCATCTCCTTGTTGACGGACATGGCCTGGGCGGCGAAGGCTTCGTTGGCTTCGATCAGATCCAGCTCGCCGACCCCCCAACCGGCGCGCTCCAGGGTGAGGCGCGAGGCACTGATCGGACCGGTCCCCATGATGGCCGGATCGATGCCGGTATTGCCGTAGGCCTTGATGGTGGCCAGCGGCTCCAGGCCCAGTTCCTTGGCTTTCTCAGCGCTGCAGACGATCACCGCTGCAGCGCCGTCGTTGATCGTGGAGGAGTTGCCGGCGGTGACGGTACCGTCCTTCTTGAAGGCGGGGCGCAGCTTGCCCAGTGCGTCGGCGGTGACACCGGCGCGGGGCTGTTCGTCACGGTCGAACACGATAGGGTCGCCTTTGCGCTGGGGGATCAGCACGGGGATGATCTCGTCGCCAAAACGGTTGGCTTGCAAAGCGGCCTCGGCTTTGTTCTGAGACGCGGCGGCGAAGGCGTCTTGCTGCTCGCGTGAGAAACCGTATTTCTCGACAATATTCTCGGTGGTGATGCCCATGTGATAGTCGTTGAAGGCATCCCACAGGCCATCGTTAACCATGGTATCGACCAGGCCCCAATTGCCCATCTTCTGACCGTTACGGGACTTGGGCAGGTAGTGGCCGGACAGGCTCATGTTTTCCTGTCCGCCAGCGATGATCAGATCGGCATCGCCCAGGGCGATAGCCTGGGCGGCCATCTGCACGGTTTTCAGACCGGAACCGCAGACCTTGTTGATGGTCAGTGCCGGCGTGCTCTGGGGCAGCCCGCCATTAAGAGTGGCCTGACGGGCGGGGTTCTGGCCGCAGCCGGCGGTCAGTACCTGACCCAGAATCACTTCGTCGACCTGCTCGGGGGCAATACCGGTCTTTTCTAACAGCCCCTTGATAACGGTAGCGCCCAGATCACTGGCGGCGATAGCGGAGATCGTTCCACCAAAAGTACCGACAGCGGTGCGACCCGCCGCTACGATGACTACATCTTTCATAGTTATACCTCGAAAATTACACGTTTTTTGCTGTGATGTTTCTGGCAGACGGGATCCGAGCACCGAATCGATGCCCAAGTCCGACCTGCGTATGACGTTGATAATTCAATGACTTGTTCGTCAGAAGCCGATAATCAGTCGGCTCGCCCTTTCACGTAACGGCCCGGGGCCGCCTCGATGACCGCAAAATCGCTGGAACCCGACTGTTTCGGCGCCGGCACCTGCTTACCCGCGCGTTTCTTGAGCCAGCCACTCCAGTGATTCCACCAGCTGCCTTCCTGCTTCTCGGCGCTTTCCAGCCAGAGTTCGGAGCCTTTGCCCATGTCACCGTCGACCCAGTAATGCCGGCGGTTCTTGGAGGCGGGATTGATCACCCCGGCAATATGGCCGCTGGCGCCCAGCACAAACTCGGCGTTGCTGAACAGTTCGGCGCCCGTGAAGGTACTCTCCCAGGGAGCGATATGGTCGTCGATGCAGGACAGGAAATAACAGGGTACTTTGACCTTGGACAGGTCCACCGCCTCGCCACAGACAGTCATACCGCCCGGTTTTACGAGGTTGTTTTCCAGGTACATGTTGGTCAGGTAGTAACTGAACATCTCCGACGCCAGGTTAGTCGGATCGCTATTCCAGTACAGAATATCAAAGGGTTTCGGGGCCTGTCCTTTCAAGTAGTTGTTGACCACGTAGGACCAGATCAAGTCGTTTGAACGCAACATATTAAAGGTCATGGACAGGTTCTTACCTTGCATCACCCCTTCGTCTTTCGCCTGCTTGATGAGTTTGGGTACCTCGCCTTCATCAATAAAGATCCCCAAATCACCCGGCTCTTCGAAATTGACCAGTGTGGTCAGGAAGGTGGCGGAGGAGACAGTGCTGTCCTTGCGCGCGACCATGACCGCCAGGGCACTGGCCAGTATGGTGCCGCCGACACACCAGGCCACGGTGTTAACCCGCGCCGAACCGGTGATGGTTTTGGCGATGGACAGGGCTTTGAAAACACCCCGTTCCACATAATCATCCCAACCCAGGTGGCCCTGTTGCGCGGTGGGGTTCACCCAGGAGATCAGGAACACGGTCTGGCCCTGTTCGACGGCGTGTTTAACGAAAGAGTTATGCGGCTGCAGATCCAGAATATAGAACTTGTTGATACACGGCGGCACGATCAACAGCGGGCGCTCGCAGACCTTGTCGGTGGACGGGCTGTACTGGATCAGCTGCATCAGCTCGTTTTCAAACACCACCGCCCCCGCGCTGGTGGCGATGTTTTCGCCCAGCGTAAAGGCGGACTCGTCGGTCATGCTGATACGGCCCTTTTCCATATCGCCAGCAAGATTTTTCATCCCATCGAGCAGGCTTTGTCCCTTGGTGTCTAGCGCTAGCTGAATCACTTCCGGATTGGTCGCTGCGAAGTTGGACGGCGACAAGGCATCGATATACTGCTGGGTATAGAACTCCAACTTCTGACGGCTCTTATCGTCCAGATCGGCACCTGTACCGGCACTAGCAGCCAGCTTGTTGAGTTGGTTAGAGGCGGTCAAATATGACTCTTTAATATAATTAAAGACCGGACTCTCTTCCCATTCATCGCTGTTGAAACGCCGATCTGCCGAGTCCCCGTTGAAGAAGCCGGACCAGAGTTGCATCTGACTCTTTTGGTTATCAGCAATTGCCTCCATCCAACCTTGAGGGTCATGCGGCCGGTCGAGCACTTGCGACCAGGTACTCTTGAGCTGGTCGAGGTATGCCTCACCCGTTTTGCCACCGAATATCTCCATCAACTTGTGGGTTTCGCTATTCATGGCGGTCAAAAAATCCTGCGCGTCTTTATTGGAGTCCTTGCTGTTCATATAATTAATCTCAGTAGGGATCTGGAAACCAAGCCAGGGAGGTTACCGACCCTCTTGGCCGATAACCCTTATTACAAAACAATCAGATCAAAGGTACTCGCCGGGTTGCAGAAGCGTCAAGCGGCAGCCTGGCCGATCAATACATATGCTGGCCGCCGTTGATTGAGAGGTTGGAGCCGGTGATATAGCCAGCCTGCTCATCGGCCAGGAAAGCCACCGCACGACCGATCTCTTGCGGCTGCCCCATCCGCCCGACCGGGATCTGGGCGCAGATCTTGTCCTGAATCGCCTGATCGATCTTGGCCACCATGGGGGTCAGTACATAACCGGGGGAGATGGTGTTGACGGTTACGCCGTTACGGGCGGTTTCCTGCGCCAGCGCCTTGGTAAAGCCATGCAGACCCGCCTTGGCGGCCGAGTAGTTACTCTGACCAAACTGCCCCTTCTCACCGTTGACGGAGGAGATATTGATGATGCGCCCAAAGCCCTTATCCAGCATGTCCAGGATGACCGGGCGGGTCATATTGAAGGCGCTGTCGAGGTTGGTGCTCATCACCGCGTGCCACTGATCCCAGTCCATCTTCTTGAACACGCCATCGCGGGTAATCCCGGCGTTATTGACCAGCACATCGACAGAGCCGCCGGCCAGCTCTTTGATAAGATCGATACCCGCTTGGCAAGACTCCTGGCTGGTGACATCCATCTGAGCGATCAGGAAATCGTAACCTGCGCTCTGTTGCTCGGCTTGCCAGACTCTGGCCTTCTCCTCGTTGCTGTAGCCAGCCACGACCTTCATGCCCGCGTCGGCCAAAGCCACACAGATTGCTGAACCGATACCCCCGGTACCGCCCGTTACCAAAGCAATTTTCTGAGTCATATTTTTTCCCTATCAACGGTTTGTTTGTGAACCAGCAAATCTAGGCAGGTTGGTCCCGCCTACGGGTTTTAACCCCACCCATGGGGCTCTCTTGCAGGCAGATTCCCGTGCTGGCGGAATCGCCTAAACGCTGCTAAGCGGCGAGATACCTACCGTCCCGCGCCCTGGTCATAATTCGGTGGGGATAACCAGTACCGGATATTTGCCGCACTTGATCACGCTACGGGTGGTGCCGCTGGAGCTGCCCAGGCTATTGTGGGAGCCCATCACAATCAGATCGACGTCGAACTGATTGGCGGTGCTGATGATGGCATCGGCATGATTGCCTTCGGCCACCACTTGCTCGATGTCGAGGGAAATCCCCTCGTCGATGCTACTCAGCTCGTCCTGGTAGAACTTAGTCACACGCTCCTTCATGGTCTGCTTGATGTTGGCGATACCCTCATCGTGCATCTTCTTGATCAGGTCTTCGTCCAGGTAGTTTTCGATCAGGGCATGGCCCATTTCACCGATCGGCTCAACCGCGTGCAGCATGATGATTTTGGCCCGATAGAGGCCAGCCAGCTGCACGGCATGACGGAACACCGGGCGAGTGTGCTTACTCAGCGAAGTGGTATAGAGGATGGTTTTGACTTCTGGCAGGGACATGCGTCACTCCTTAGAAAAATTACACCGCTACGCGGTTGTGGTCTGCAGCCGCTCGTTCTCCTCGGTGCGGTGCTGAGCCATCAGCTTCGGCTGCGAGCAGCGATTGACGAGGTAGACGATGGATTTGTATTCGATGCCGCTATGGTGGGATAAGCCAATTTCGCAGGTGCGGCTGGTGGAGAACCCCTCTTTACAGTTCTCGGGTAGCGAGTCCTTCAGGGTCCGCAACGCCGATTGGTTGAGTTCAGGGGTGGAGAAGCCTTTGTCGCCGGCAAACCCGCAGCAGGTG
>JBALWS010000176.1:0-7182 GCA_036960405.1 Halopseudomonas sp.
GTTCTGGTTCTGGTTCTGGTTCTGGTTCTGGTTCTGGTTCTGGTTCTGGTTCTGGAGCAATTTTTTCAACCGGCTCAGCCGCTGCAACAACCTCTTCCACTTCGGGCTCTACACCCGCTGCAGTCTGATCAACAGTCTCATCGGCTGACTCAGCAAGCTCTTGATCCTGCTTTCCCGGACGCGTCAGCCAATAGCTACCGCCCAAGGCGATGACTAACGCCAAGCCTCCCATAAGATACGGAAAGACTTCGGGTCCACCCAATGCCTGAATCAACTCATTCATCTAACTTTATCCACTTCAGATAGCAACGCGATCACACCTTAGCATCGGGCCCAAATGCCCTTTAGAATCATCACCAAGGCGCTGCTTAAATAGCGAGCAATCTTAGCATAGTTGGCTTACTAATAGCCTCCCTTGAGGTTAAACTCACCGCTTCATTTAAAGGAGAGGCCATGGCGTCCCACACCCCTCTATTTAGCCGCCGCCAGCTCAACATCATCATCGTCATAACGGCGATGATCATCGCGCTGCTATCTATCCCCTCCGAGCCCTGGCCTCAGATACAGCGCCTCTCGCTACAACAGGTGCCACTGAGCTACATCGTTGACGACGACCGCCCCTTCGAACTCCGCCTCAGCTTCGCACTCCCAAAGACCGCCCTACTTCCAGTCGAACCGGCTCTGGCACTACGACAGCTGCTCGATCATCGGGCCGGAGCTACCTTTTCCACCCGTCTGAGCAGCGATAGACTAACGATCTCGATCAGCGCGCCTTCATCTACAGCGCTAGCCCAGCACCTCCAGCAACTACCCCGGCTATTACTCGAGCCGTTCGAGCGCACCGCTATAGCTAGCTCGGTTAAACAACATCTGGCGCAGCGACATATCAACCGCCAGCAGCGCTCTGCGGTACAACAAGCCGACGCCTGGCTTCGCCACCACCAACCGCCCCCCCTAAGCGCCACTTCAGGCCCCATTACCGAAGACGTAATCAACCTGTTACAACAACAACTATTCAGCCGCAGCCAGCTTCGGCTCAGCCTGATAGGCCCGCAGCCCGAAACTATCACTGCCGAGCTAAGCGCGATGCTAGAGCAGTTTGATATTGGGAAATCCTGGGGGCAGGACGCAACCAGCCCCACTGCAGATCAAGCCCGAGTCACTGAGCAACTAGCACCGGTCGCCGCCCTGCAACCGCTAGCGGGGCGGCAATCGGCCGGCTTCGCTGAAGCCTTGTTGCTAAGCCGAATGCTGGCGCAATTGGCTCCCGAGGCAACGCTCCAGCTTCACCCTGGCGCCAAGGTCAGCTGGCTGATCTGGATTGAACCAAACCGTACCGACACCTCGCCCACTTGGCTGGCAACTCAGCTCAAACTGATTCGGCACCGACTTAACACGATGAAAGATTGGGAACTCGAACGCGCGGCCGACGACCTCCGCCAGCAGCTCGAGCATCGCTTGCTCCAGCCGCAGGCCATCGCCGATCAGCTTGAAGTGATCGCCTTTTACCAACTACCGGTGGATTATCTGCCGCAGTTTGACGCTACAATAGCGGCGCTGACCCGAGCCGAGATACGCCAACAACTGCTGGCGCTGCTCCAACCCGAGCGTTTTAGCTACCCGATCAGCAACCCTACACAGCAACCTTAATCAGCCCGAACTCCTACCATGGCCCGACGACCTTCCCTACGATCCACCCCAAAGCGCCCAGGATCAAGCCCTCAAACCGCTCCCAAGGGCAGCAACAAGCTGCGCATTATCGGCGGTCGCTGGCGTGGTCGTAAGCTTGAATTTGCCCATTTACCAGGGCTACGACCGACTACCGACCGGGTGCGTGAAACCCTGTTTAACTGGTTACAAACAGCGCTGCCAGGGGCCAACTGCCTCGATCTGTTCGCAGGTAGCGGTGCACTGGGGTTGGAAGCGCTATCACGCGGTGCGGACCACGTGACACTGATCGACAGCGCCGATGCGGCAGTGCGCCAACTACGGCTAAACCTCAATACGCTCGACGCCGAGCAGCAGGCGCAGGTTGTCCATAGCCAGGCCCAAAACTGGCTCCGATCCGCCAACGCTGAACAGGCTTTCGATCTGGTATTTCTCGACCCACCTTTTGGCAGAGGAATGCTAGCCGAGTGCTGCCAACTACTAGAACAACAAGGCCTACTTAAGCCGGATAGCTGGATCTATATCGAAGCCGAAAAAGCCCTGCAACCACTGCCCGTCCCGACGAACTGGCAACTACACCGGAGTCTTAATGCAGGTCAAGTCGGCTGTTATCTGTACCAGCTCGATAACCGCTAATTAAATAATCAAAAGCATCATTTAAGACTCACCGTCTCGGCTCTAGTATGCTTAAATATTTTCCTATACTCCGCCCTCACTCGCGACCATGGAAGGATACGATGGCCCATCGCAATGCTCTGACCCATTTGGCTGCAATCTTAGCCCTGCTGCTTAGCGCACAGGCTTTGGCCGAAGAACCCGAAGTTATCGGCAAGGTCAAAACCGTTAAAGCCGACGCCTATATCGTTCGGGCCGGCGATGACATCCCGGCACAAAAAAGCCAAAACTTGCACACAGGCGATACCCTTAAAACCGGCGAAACAGGGGCGCTGGGGGTCACACTTCGCGATGGCACCATGCTCACCATCGGCCCCTCATCAAAATTTCAGATCAAAGAGTATCTATTTAAGCCGCTCGAAAAAAAGACCTCGCTGATCACTTATATGAGCAAAGGGACCGCCTCTTATGTCTCGGGAGCTATTGCCAAGATGAATCCCGATTCGGTCAAGATCAAAACGCCTAGCGCCTACCTTGGCCTGCGGGGAACCAAGGTACTGATTGAAGTCGATTAACCGCTACCGCCTTCGTTAAGGATGACTCGATGAAACGTTCGATTATTTTGCTTTATGTATTACTAACAGGCCTAGTTGCTGGTTGCTCAACAACCCGAGTAGTGCTGGTACCCGACCCGCAAGGCAATGTCGGTGAAGTGGTGGTGAGCACCCTGACAGGTAGCAAAACCCTGAACCAATCCGGCCAAAGCGTTGCGGCAGGAGCCTATCTATTGCCACCAGAAAAAACCATCGTCATGACCCAAGCATCGATCGATGCCCGCCACGGCGAAACACTCGCGTTTGAGCCTGTGCCGCCGCAGTCCTACCTGTTTTATTTCTTGCACGACTCGGTCGAGCTAACCGAAAACTCTGCGACTCAGCTACCCGAGGCCATCAGCAGGATCAACCAACGAGAGAGTTGCGATATGGTTTCGGCAGGACATACCGATTCGCTAGGCGACCCTGCCTACAACGTTCAACTTTCCTATCGCCGAGCCAAGCAGATCAAAGCCTTACTCAACGGCAGAGGCATTGCTGCTAAGTGTATTGAGATTATCTCTTACGGTGAGAATGCACCGCTGGTCAAAACAGGCAACAATGTTTCTCAGCAAAAAAACCGCCGAGTTGAACTGCTCATCCGTTAAGGCGGCCAATTATGTTCAACAAAAAACCGCAATCGTGGATCGACCTGGAAAGCACCAAACCGGCCCGGTTTAACGCTCTTTTGCTGGCTGCCGGCTTGCTCCTATCACTACTGGTCGCCGTCACCACGCTCTACCAGCCTGCCGCGTTGCAGCGCGTTAAAGCGCTAGTCTACGACATCCAGCTCGAACAACTGGAGTCAGCACCACCCTCTTCCGTTCCACTGATTGTCGATGTCGACGAACGCAGTCTGGCCCAGTTCGGTCAATGGCCCTGGCCGCGTTATCGAATAGCGCTGCTACTGGCTAAACTTCAGCTCTGGGGAGCCTCGGTGGTAGCACTGGACATGGTTTTTCCCGAAGTAGACCGCACCTCACCCTCGTCGCTAAAGAGAGTGCTAGAACGAGACTTTGATACCACGCTTTCACTGGATGGCATTCCTGAGTCACTGCAAGATAACGATCAAATCCTGGCCAATACCCTCAAGCAGGGATCCGTCATTCTCGGTAATGTTTTTCATTTCCAGCCCGAAACCAAACAAACCATCTGCTACCCCTCCTCGACCAGCATCGTGCTCCGCTCTCAAGCCGACCGCTCAAAACTCAATAGCCGGTTACTCGATGCCAGCGATGCGGTTTGTAATATCCCGCAGCTATCCAAGGCCGCCACAGGCGCCGGATTCTTTAACGCCTGGCCGGATATAGACGGTGTGTTCCGTAAGATCCCGCTACTGGTCACCTATCAGGGCAGAACCTATCCATCACTCGCGCTTGAGGCCACGCTCAAAGCGATGGACATCAACCAACTGATGGTGGACCAGCACGATGACGGCTTTTCTTTAAATCTGCCCAACAAGAAAATCGAGCTTGATCGCTCGGGCAATTTGCATCTGCGCTTCCGAGGACCGAGCCATACTTTTCCTTATGTTTCTGCCGCAGCCATTCTGAACGATGAAGTTGCCCCGCAGACATTCCACCAACGAACGGTCTTTGTTGGCTCATCTGCCGCCGGAATTAACGACAGCCATGCCACCCCGACCGACCCCGCCATGCCGGGTATCGAGCTTCATGCTGTCGTGGCCGACAACTTACTTCAAACAGATTATTTCCAACTTCCCGGATGGGGACTACTCGCTGAAGCGACGACCTCAATAGGCATGGGGATGCTGTTGTCTGCGGCGATGATATGGGCCAGCCCATTTGTCGGGCTCAGCATCCTGTTAGGCGGCATCCTAGGACTAGCTATTGGATCACAGGCGCTGCTAGAAAACGCCGGACTGATCCTATCGCCGATACCCGCCATCCTTGCCATGCTACTGATCTCAATCAGCCTCTCCGCACTCAACTATTGGCGCGAGCAAACCCAGCACCAAAATCGTTTACGGCAGTACCAAGATAGCCAGGAAGCGACCATTGAAGGCTTTGGTACCTTGGCAGAATACCGCGACCCGGAGACCGGCGGCCACGTCAAACGCACCCAAGCGTTTATTAGGCTATTGGCTGCACAGCTGGCTAGCCACGACAAATTCAAGGATCAAATCAACGATGCCGTTATCGATATATTGGGCAAAGCGGCTCCGCTGCACGATATAGGTAAAGTCGGTGTTCGAGACAATATTCTGCTCAAACCCAGCTCTCTGAGCGTTGACGAATTTGAAGAGATGAAGAAGCACACGGTGTACGGTGCTGATATCATTCAAACGGTCATCAACCGCGTCGGCAATACCCCCTTTTTAATCCGCGCCCAACAGATTGCCCATTACCATCAAGAAAAATGGGACGGCTCGGGCTATCCGGAAGGCCTATCGGGCACCGATATTCCATTGCCCGCGCGTCTGATGGCGGTAGCCGATGTCTACGATGCGCTAACTTGTGAGCGCAGCTACAAAGCCGCTCACAGTCACATCCAAGCCAAAACAATAATTATCGAAGGCCGAGGTCAGCACTTTGACCCCGATATCGTCGACGCCTTTCTTGCCGTGGAGCAAGCCTTTATCTCCACCGCTTTAGCCAACGCCGACTCGCCGAGTCATCAGGAAACGTTATTACGCACCACTGATCGCTAAAAATCAAAACGCCCCGGCGTGGTACTCACCACAACCGGGGCGCTTATATTTCCGCTCGGTATTTAGCGCCGATCAGATATCTTCAAAGAAGCGTTTTACGCCATCGAAGAACGAGGTTTTCTTCGGTGAGTGCTTTTCGTACTTCTCATCCAAGCTGGCCTGGAATTCACGCAGCAAACCCTTTTGACGGCTGTTGAGGTTAACCGGAGTCTCGACCTGAATCTTACACATCAGATCACCCGGCGCACCACCACGTACCGGTGGAACCCCGCGACCACGCAGACGGAACATCTTGCCGGTCTGCGACTCTTCAGGCACCTTCAATTTGACCCGACCATCGAGCGTCGGCACATCGATCTCGCCACCCAGGGTGGCGTCGACAAAACTCACCGGTACTTCGCAGTACAGGTTACGGCCATCGCGTTCGAAGATCGCATGCGTACGCACCGCGACCTGAACAAACAGATCACCGGCAGGGCCGCCATGCGTTCCTGCTTCACCTTCACCCGCTAAACGGATCCGATCACCGGTATCAACACCCGGCGGAATCTTCACCGACAGGGTCTTGGTCTGCTCGGTACGGCCACGACCGCGACAATCGGTACAAGGATCAGAAACGATCGAACCTTCGCCGTGGCAGGCCGGACAGGTTTGCTGCACCGAGAAGAAACCTTGCTGCATCCGGACCTGACCGATACCGCCACAGGTACCGCATTGCTTAGGCTTGGTACCGGCCTTGGCACCGCTGCCGCTACAGGTCTTACAACCAACTAGGGTTGGAATACGGATCTGCTTTTCGACACCGCGAACCGCTTCTTCGAGATCCAGCTCCATGTTGTAACGCAGATCAGCACCGCGCTGCACCCGCGAACGACCACGACCGCCACCTTGGCCGCCGAAGATATCCCCGAACACATCGCCAAAGACGTCACCAAAGCCGCCGGCCCCCTGACCACCACCGCCGCCCATATTAGGATCGACGCCAGCATGGCCGTACTGATCATAAGCGGCTTTTTTCTGTGCGTCGGACAGAATCTCGTAGGCCTCGTTAGCCTCCTTGAATTTATCTTCCGATGCCTTGTCGTCCGGATTACGATCGGGGTGGTGCTTCATCGCCAGGCGGCGGTAGGCTTTCTTAATATCGCGGTCGGCTGCGTCGCGTGACACACCCAGTACTTCATAAAAATCGCGTTTGGACATAACTCATTGCTCGGTGAACTGCTTTTAATAAATCAGAGCTGGCTCTAGACACCTGCGTCTTACTTATTGAAAACAGCTGGAAAAATATTCTTCTACCGATTAACTGGATGTAAAAGCGGTAGATACAGCAACGCGGGAGACCGGCTCCCGCGCTACTTTTACTACTTTTTTAGCAGCTTAACGCTGCCCGACAAACTTACTTCTTGTCGTCTTTAACCTCTTCAAACTCAGCATCAACCACGTCTTCTGCCGTGGCAGATTCGGCTTGTTGCTCACCGCCTTCGGCTTGTTCGGCAGCGGCGGCTTCGGCGTACATCTTCTGCGCCACAGCGGAGACCGCTTCGGTCAGCGCCGCAGTCTTGGCTTCGATGTCGTCCTTATCGTCACCCTTAACGGCTTCTTCCAGCGCAGTGATGGCAGCTTCGATCGCTGCTT
>JBALWS010000177.1:0-7158 GCA_036960405.1 Halopseudomonas sp.
GGGGGTGATCGCGCTGCTTATCGTCTCGATCAGTCTGCTGGCGTCAGGCGTGCTCAAATTCTCCCCCTTCCCCTCGGTGGAAGGCGACATCCTTCAGGTCCGCATCCTGATGCCGACCGGAACCCCGCTGGCCAAAACCGAAGCGATGGTGCAACAGCTTAAGCAGCAGCTGGTTCAATTAACCGAGCCCCTTGCCGAACAGCAGGGCGGCCCAGTTGTTAATGCCTTCACCGTCAACTATGGCAGTAACGCCGATGCCTTCGAGTCGGGCCCCCACCTGGCCACCATCAGCGTCGACCTGTTGACTGCCGAGCAGCGCCACTTCTCCCTCAACCGACTTAAACAGCAGTGGATCGAACGCGCCAACAGCCTCGAGGGTGCCTGGAGCATCTCCATCAAAGAGCCTAGTCTGGGTCCCGCCGGACGAGCGATAGAGATCCGTCTGCAAGGCCCCGATCTGGACCGGCTGGCGCTGGCCTCCCATGATCTGCAGCACTGGCTGGCCGGCTACCCTGGGGTTAACAACCTGCTCGACGACCTGCGCCCGGGTAAACCTGAATTCACCCTGCACCTCAAAGACGGCGCCTATAGCCTAGGTATGACGGCTCTAGCCGTCTCGTCGCAGCTGCGGGCCGCCTTCCAGGGCGTCAAGATTAACGAATCCAGTGTCGGGCTGGAAAGCTACGATCTGGTGGTGGAACTCGATGATGCATCCAAGGATGAGTTGGCTGATTTCGATAATTTTCCGATCATCAACCCGGCCAATGGTGCCGTTATCCCGCTGAGCCAGGTCACCGAGATCGTTGCGAGCCGCAGTTTCTCCAGGATTCACCGGGTCGATAACCAGCGTACGGTGACGGTGTTGGGGGATATCGACGCCAATAGCAATAATACCGGGGCGGTGCTGGGCGACATGCAGCGCAACTATCTGCCCGAGTTCCAGAGAAAATACCCTGACATCGTCCTGAGCCTCAAGGGCGAGGTGGCCGAAGGTGGCGAGACCCAGAGCTCCATGAAGACCGCCATGCTGATGGGATTGGCGGGCATCTTTATCCTGCTGAGCTTCCAGTTCCGCTCCTATGTCGAGCCGGTCATCGTCATGCTCAACATTCCACTTGCGCTGATCGGGGTGATCTGGGGCCACTGGCTGCTGGGGATAGATCTGACCATGCCATCGATGCTCGGCTTCGTCTCGCTGGCCGGTATCGTGGTCAACGATTCGATCCTGCTGGTTGAGTTCGTCAAACGGCACGTCGCCGCAGGACTGAGCATCCATGATGCAGCTGCCAGAGCCAGCCACGACCGCTTCCGTGCCGTGCTGCTCACCTCCCTGACCACCATCGCAGGCTTGACCCCGTTGCTGTTCGAAACAAGCCTGCAGGCACAGGTACTGATCCCGCTGGTGGTGAGTATCGTGTTCGGTATCGCCAGTTCGACCCTGCTGGTACTGTTTGTGGTCCCCTGCTGTTATTGCATTCTGGATGATTTTGGACTGGCTAAAAGAGGTGCCCTGGTTGAAGCCCAGGGGCAGTAATGCCGTCAATTGGCCGGCATCGTGATCAAGATGGCAAACTGTCAGAAGGAGTTATCCGCTTGGTGGTAGAGCTAAAGCGCTTTCTTAGAGTCATCTAGAGCCGCTAACTAAATTCCGTTCTGGCAAACCCCCATTGGTCAAAATAAGGTCTGCTGCGGGCGCATTTCCTGGCGTCAGTTGATGCAGCGCTAACTATCGAGCTAGGAGTGCTAAACACCTCCAACACCCATCTCCAGATCGAATTTAGTTCATGCGGGGAGACCCTAGTCGAGTTAATCATCGGTATAGCATAGCTCCAGGAACATGGCCGCTAAGTAGATTTACCGACCAGAGCAGGCGAGATCAGTATGGTCACTTGTGCGACACGACTGACATTTAGCATTTTCTTATACCTGGGTCATTCCTAGATCTTCGATTTCAGATAGCAGATATCTTCGACCGCTGGTTTGTCGATTTCTCGGAGCTGCAGAACGTCGTCAGGTGAGCCGTAATTTGTTTGGAAGATTTCCTTCTTCGTATTGATGCTAGAAAAGCTGCTGACCGATTGAATAGCAGATCCATTAAAACCCTAACCCATAGTAGACATTGCGTTTCCATTTTCTATATAAAACCGCCACCCAGAGTTAAGAAGTCAGGGTAATATTTTCTCTGCTGCTCAGTATGGCACTCCCTGTAACCCCGTATCATTTATCTACTTGCGCTAGCGATATAGCGACGCAAGCGTTCAAGCCAGCGGTCCAAGCCCTGTTCATCGAGAAAAAAATCAAACCTTCCCAGGTTGCGCTGCAGGTTCATGAGGTCGATTAGAAAATTGAAAACAGCATTGGAGGCAGACTCTTCAGCCACCAGAGCGACATTCTGGGCATCCAACAGGTCCAGGATGGAGACGGTGCCGCTGGTGTAGGCGTCAGTGACGATATCTAGGTTTTTACGGGCAGCGTTGGCGGCGTTTTTGGAAAGCAGGATGGAGGGGTAAGAGGCCTCTATTCGGTGCAGTGTAAACCTGATGCGCTGCTCGATACGTTCCCGGGCAGCATCCTTTTCAGTGAGCTGCCGATTAACGGTCTTCTGGCTACCGGAGACTCGTGCGCGGCGGGCACCGCCCTCGTACAGCGGTAACGATACCCTGATCCCCACAGACCAATCGGTATCGTCCTCGGCAGACAGTCCCGCCAGGCGTTGTTCATCCACCACCCGGGTAACCTCGCCGTCCAGCGTCACCGTCGGCGACCAATAGGCGCGCCGGTGGGCCTCCAATTGGCGTTTACTGGCGGCAATCAATACCTCCAGGCCTGCCAATTCGGGCGAAGCCTCCGTGCCCTCTTCTACCATAAAGTCCCCCATAAGTTCGAAGGCTCGGTCATTACTCACCGTCTCGAATAGATCCATGCGGCTGACCATCAGGTGAGGATCATCCAGGGTGGCCGGCTCGGCAATAAACGGTTCTTTAAGGGGTCGATGTAGTAGGCGGTTGACAGCATCACGAAGCTGCTGCAGCTGCGCCTGAGCGTCGAGCAACGCCTGCCGGGATGTGGCCAGCCTGCTCTCCCAGCGATAGGCCTCGGCGGGACTGGCGACGCCGAGGCGCTGCCGGTCACGGGCTAGTTCCAGGTTGGTGCGGCTTAGATGCATCTCATCCCGACGTATTTGGACGAGTGTTTGTGCCTTCAATACGCGGAGATAGGCCGTGGTCGCCTCCTGGATGATATCCAGCTCAAGTTGATGTTTCAGGACCTGGCGGTGGTCTTGTAGATAGCGTTGAATCTCCACATTGGCACGAATCGAATCAGAGTAGAGGAGTTGACTGAGATGGATGGCTGCGCTGTTGGACTGTTCGGCGTTCGCACCACTGAGAACCGCGGTGCTGTCGTCATTAAGCTGGGTATACCCCAAGGTAACACTGAGCTGGGGCAACAGCTTGGCGCGTGCTTCGTCCACCTCCGCCTGCCCCGCTTCTAGCCCTAGGGACGCGACCCTCAGGTCCAGATTGGCAGTGACGGCCTCCAATGCTACCGCCGCCAGGGACAGCGGTCGTCCTTGCGGCTCCGGCTCTGGATGAATTAACAAGGCCTCGTGCAGGATGTCAAAGCGTGGGTAGATGCCCAGGGACCGAGCCGTCGCCATATTGATGGTCAGGCGCCGCTTGCTGGAAAAGCGGACCGGTTGCCGCTCGGCGGACTCACCGTGCATGACCGCGTGCATGTTCAAGGCGTTGCGGCGCGCGAGCCTGCGCCAATCGGTGGCCGGGGCCTCCGCCATAAGCAGGCCTTGCTCGACCAGTTTCGAATCCAGCAGGCTATAACTGGGTAGTTTTTTATCGATCAGGGCGGCGATCAGGCGATCCATAGCCGCAGGCCCCAGGCGCGCCAAATCGGTGACCACAACCGCATCGACATCATCCGGCAGCCTCGCGGCCAGGTCCTCGTTGCGCCTACGCTGCTGGATAAACACCAGCTCAACGCCACCGGCAGCACTGACTGTTTGGGCGCGACGAACCAATCCCGGCTGGGCGGCATAGTTGGCTTCATCGACCAACACCGCTATTTTTTTTATATCAGCGATGCTTTTAAACACCTGCATGTCACGTACAAAGTCAGCCCCGGCACTCAAATAGTTAAGGTTTTTGACCCCGCTGGTATTGTTTTTACTGGGCAGCCCCTGCAGCGTTGCATCCATAACAAAGGGCGCAAAGGTTGGTTTGCGCAACGGCCTGTTGAGCGCGGCTATAGCACTGGAGACATGACCCAGTGTCAACACCATGTCGACCTCGGGGTCTTGCTGCAGTTTTTTCAATGCCGCCGAAATACCATCGGCCGACCAGGCACCATCGAGCTGCTTCGCAGCAGGAAAGCGCACATCAAAGGCGTCTTGGGTCAGGATCCGGAGTTCGTGCTTGAATAACCCCGGTGACCAGCTGATATGCTCAATGGGACCATCGGTGACGATGCCGATAGTGACGATCTTTGCTGCATGGGCAATTGGCACCAGTAACAACAGCACTATTGCCGTTATACCCAACAACCGCTGCCGTCCTGTTGCTCTGTCATCTTTTGCATACATAGGCTTCAACCCTGTATCAAGGTAATGGTCTTGCGAAAACGCAACAGCGCCGCCAGGAAAAACAGCACCCCAATGATGGCGATGGCAGCAATCTGCGGCCACACCACCGCCAACCCCGCATCACGGAATAGAATGGCCTGGGCCAGGCTAACGAAATGGGTGGAGGGCACCAACTGCATCAGAATTTGCAGCTGCTCCGGCATACTTTCCAACGGTGTATTACCACCGGATAACAGCAGCATCACCACATAGATGATCATAGTGAGCAGCCCGAACTGGGGCATGGAGCGCGCCAGCGTCGCCAGATAAACCCCCAAAGAGGTCACCGAGAACAGATAAATCACCATCCCGCCCAGATAGAGCGGAATTGAACCGCGGATAGGCACCGCCAAGGCTCCCTGGACCACAAAATAGAGCGATAGGATGGCGGCTAGAATCACGACCAGGCCGTTGGCCCAGACCTTGGCGAGCATGATCTCAATCGGCCGTAACGGCATCACCAGCAAGTGTTCGATCGTGCCGTGCTCACGCTCGCGGATCAGCGCCGCGCCAGTGAGTAGCATGGCCATCAGGGTGATGTTGTTGGTTAACGACATGGCACCCTGAAACCAGGTCGCCTCCATATTGGGATTAAAAAGCGCTCGGGTAACAATCTTAACGGCGGGTTTCGGACCCTCTCCGGCCAAAAACACCTCCAGCTCCTCAGCAATAATCTGTTGGATATAGCCCGCGCCTGTACCGGCCAGGCCCATGGCGGTAGCGTCGACGTTGAGCTGGATCAGCGTGGGCCGACCGGCCAAAATGTCGGCCTGAAAATTTGGTGGGATATCGATCACAAAGGCGTAGCGTGCCGCCTCCATGGCGGCGTCTACCTGGTCAATATGCAATGCCTCCGGTGCCTGAAAATGGGGTGGCAATAGAGCGTCCGCGAGGCGCCTAGAAAGCTGCGAACTGTCTTCATCGACAATACCTACCGCCGCGTTGACCACCCCGGTTACTGCGTTCTGGGCCTCCTCGAACACGGCGAAGCTGAACATATAGACAATCAGGAACAGCATCACCGGGTCAAAACGCAGGCTGTACAGCTCCTTGATCCCCAACTGGAAGATATTGGTAAGAGATCGGATCATGCTCAGCGCTCCTGCGTTTTTAATAGTTTCAGGGCCAACAACAGATAGACCAGAATCAACAGCGCCAACATGCCAAAGTTATACGTCAGCGCTTCGAAGCCCAGGGCCTTGGTAAAGGTGCCCAGACTGATCTGTTGGAAATAACCGCTGGGGAAAAAATGGCTGAACAGCTGGGCACCGGGTGTCAGAGAGGCCACCGGAGCGAAATAGCCCGAGAAATTAACGGCGGGCATGGTAGTGATGATGGCGGTGCCGAAGATCGCGGCGATCTGGGTCTTCATGAATGAGGAGACCAACAGCCCCAGCCCCGTAGTGGCGATGACATAGAGCAACCCACCCGCCAGCAAGGCGAGCGAGCTGCCTTTGATGGGCACCTGAAACAGCCATACCGCCAACAGCAGCAGACTGCTGAAATTAAGCAGGGCGATCAAGACATAGGGTGCCTGTTTGCCGAGCAGAAATTCCAACCCGCTCACCGGCGTGGCGTAGAGGTTGGTGATCGACCCCATTTCTTTTTCACGCACCACGCCCGCGGCTGTCATCATCGCGGGTATCCACACCAACAGCAGCATGAGGGTACCGGGTACGATGGCATAGACACTCTTAAAATCCTGGTTGTAACGAAAGCGCGTTTCGATGCTGACCGGTAAGGGCGGCGGGCTCTGCCCAGACTCCGTGCGCATCCTCTGTTCGAGGTAGAGCTGGTGCACGCCGAGAATATAACCCCGCACGGTTTCTGCCCGGAACGGGAGAGTGCCGTCGAGCCAGATCGCCACTTGCGGCTGCCTGTTCCGTGTCAGATCCTTGCCAAATCCTGGCGGTATTTCGATAACAAAGCTCAGCCGCCCCTTGCGTAACTGCGTTTCCATCTCCTGGTTCTGGTGTAACGGCGGCCGCTGGGAAAAGTAACGTGATCCGGCAAAATTTTCGAGATAACGACGGCTTGCGGGGGTCTGATCCTGATCGAGTGCCGCGTAGGAGATCTCTTCCAAATCAAAGGTAATGCCGTAGCCGAAGGCGATCATCAGCATGATGGGGCCAAGCAGAGCGAAAGCGATACGAATAGGGTCGCGAATAATTTCCAGACTCTCGCGGCGGGCATAGGCCCAGGCTCGGGAGGGATCCAAGCGGAGCCGTTTCGATCGGGGGGACGGTGATGCGGCCTGATCAGGGTGGTCAACGGGTGGTTCGGGCGCTACCAACCCAGGTTCGCTTGCAGCGGCCTGCTGCAGATAGCCAATAAAGGTCTCTTCCAGGTTTTCGGCCCCACGTTCGCGGATCAACGCCGCCGGGCAGCCCTGGGCCAGCACCCGCCCAGCGTGCATCAGTGAGATGCGGTCACAGCGCTCGGCCTCGTTCATGAAATGGGTGGAGATAAAGATGGTGACGCCATCATCGCGCGACAGCTGGATCAACAACGCCCAAAACTGGTCT
>JBALWS010000178.1:0-7058 GCA_036960405.1 Halopseudomonas sp.
ATCGCTACCATCGGGTACGCCGGTAATGAAGTCGAGTTCATCGGGCCGACTCGCGATGTCCCAATCAGTGTCGCCGGCCTTCCAGCCTCGAATCGACTCGTTGGTCAGGTCGGTAGTGGGAGGGTCGTTGGCGATGATATTCATGTCGATCAATTCGGGGTCGATACAGCCCTGATAGCCGGTCATACGTAGATTGCGGGTCAGGATGTCGATCGCCAACCGGCCATTTTCCTGTACCCGCGCAAAGGCATGGGAGATTCGGTCGGTACCGCTACTGCCGATAAATACTTCGAACACCCCCAGCATCAAAAATGAGCTGATCACCATCGCGATCATCAGTTCGATCAGCGAAAGACCTCGCTGTTTGTTCATGGTTGACTGTGTTGTATTCATCGTCTTGACCGTTAACTGCTGACGTTAAAATCGAGAACTAATTGCTTGGTGGTATCGTCTTTATCGCCACCGCCGCCACCGACATTCCAGTCGACTTCTTGCCAGTTGACCTCAACCGAAACACTAGCGCCACTGACCGTCACTTCGCCGACTCCGCCAGGAAGTACCGGTTTGTAATCACTGCCGTCGTGTCCCTCGCCGGTGACGTCGATAAAGTATTCACTCCATTGGCGGATGTCCAAGTTACGAATATTGGCATCCGAACAACCGTTGAGTGTCGACGCGCAGCTACTGGAAGAGGGTATTGCAGCGCTGCTGGTATCGATGCTATAGCGGTCGTTATCGCCCACTGCGTAACTGGCGTTGAGGCGGATACGGTCGGCGATATCGTAAGCGATGATGCTCGCCTGGGAGCGATAATAGGCGCTACGGTTGGTGTGTAATCCGGTGATCTGCAGTGCAGTGGCCCCCAATAGCGCGGTAACCAGCAGCACGAGTGCAATCAGCACTTCTATCATGCTGACGCCGGATTGGTAATGCGCGGTGTTAGGGGAGTGCGTCATGGACATGAGACATCCTCCGCTGCGCCTTGATGATCGTTAACGATGCCGTTGTTATTTTCATCGACTGCTAATCGGGATACGCCTGAGATATTGACCACGATCGCTTTGGCTTCGTTGGCGCCCCGGTCGTCGCAAAGGGTATAGGTGCCGGGTTCTGGATCGGTAGAGAGAACAAATCCTGTGATGGAAAACTGCAGCACGCCAAGCCCGGTGCCATCAAAACCCGATGCGCGCAGGGTATTGCCTCCAGCTAAGGGCTCCTGGTACATCAGTAGTTCGTCGCCGTCTGAGGTATCAATCTCGGCGTTGATGCTATCATCGCTGAACAAGATCCAGCCTTTCTCCCAAGAGGTAGTGTTGCAGTTGGCGCCGTTGTCGCTGGCACATAGCGTGACAACCATACGACGGTTAGCGGCTTCGGCGCGGGCGAGGTGGATGGTGCCGATCAGGGTGTTGATCTGACCGCTAAGGCGGTTACTTTGGATAAACGTAGTAAACCCCGGCGCTACCAATCCGACTAGGATGGCGACCAGTGAGAGCGTGATCATCAACTCTATTAGCGTGAAGCCCGAGTTTTTACGCATTATCAGGTCCGGTTTCAATATCCATTGACTCACTGCATACATTAGGTGTTCCTGTCTTGATAAGCTTTGATCTAGCGCAGGGTTGGGTAAGGCCGGTGTTGAGCTAAGTCAATAAAACGGGTGTTTGAAGTCGGAAAAACAGTGAGATATCTAGCAGTATGTAGCGCTTGTAGAGGGCTGTTAGCGGCTTAATGAAGGGGGGTCAATAAGAAGGTGCAGAAAGCTGGGCAACTTGGGGTTTGCCCGATAGTTGCAGCGTTATAGCGCTGAGTAACTGCCAGGGATCGTCGCGGCGCATGCCTTTGATGGCTTGGTCGATCGCCGCGCATTGTTGCAGCATCTGTTCTAACTGACTGGGCTTTAGTCGTTGCAACGCCTGGCTGACCAGGGTTTTACGCTTTCCCCAGATGCGATGCTTTTTGTACTGCGCTTCGGAGATGGGACCCGATTGCTGACTCAGTTCGAGCAGTTTTCTGACCTCCCAGGTCAGGCTGCCCAGTACCACGATTGCATCGGTGCCTTCGGCGCGCAGCCCTTGAAGAATCTTCAGGCAGCGGGCGGACTTGGCTTCCAGCGCGGCGTCGATCAAACCAAACACATCGTAGCGGGCGCTGTCGGCGACGCCACCGATGATGAGTTCTTCGCTTAATGGGGCGCCATCGTTAAGCAGGTTGAGTTTTTCTATCTCCTGCGCTGCCGCTAACAAGTTACCTTCGACCCGGTCAGCTAGCAATTGCGCGGCTCCGGCATCTATAGTCAGTCCAGCGGTGCGGCAGCGTTGCTGAATCCAACTTGATAGCCGCTGTGGTTCAACAGGCCAGAACTGGATAACCGCGCCAGCTTTATCGATCGCCTTGAACCAGGCGCTTCGCTGAGCGCTGGCATCGAGTTTGGGGCAATAAATGATTAGCAGATTATCGGGCGATGGGGCGGCTAGCACTTGCGTAAGCGTGTCGCTGCCTTTACCGGGTTTGCCGTTGGAGATATGCAACTCGATAAGTTGTTTGTCAGAAAATAGTGACAGGCTCTGGCTGCTTTCGAGCAGGCTTTCCCAGCTGAATCCCGCATCGGCATGAAACACTTCTCGCTCGCTAAAGCCTGCTTGTCGGGCGCTGCTACGCAGTTGATCGCCGGCTTCTTGGATCAGTAATGGTTCGTCGCCGGTAAGCAGGTAAACCGGTAGCAGTGGCTGCTTTAATTGAGTGTTGAGTTGTTCGGGTTTGATTTTCATCGGTTAGCGGCTGTAGATCTCGGCTAACTTCAGATAGCGACGCACCAGCTGTCCAGCGAGGTTTTCCCGCATCTCTTGGCGCAGTAATATCTCTTCGGCTTCTTTGGCGTTGACGCTGTTCTCGTCGTAACTGTAGGTGCGCTCGGTGTAGATATGGGTGGTTTTGACGACGGTTTTACCCGCGTTATCTTGAATGTCGTAGCTAAGCAGTGCGCTGAGCTCGTATTCTTGCGTTTTAGCTCTTTCGTTAAGCGATGCCGAGCGACGTTGGTGCTGCTCTTTGATCAATCGGACCTGATAAGGCGCGAGTTCCGGAGAGTCCACCAGTTCCACGCCGGTTGATTCAAAGGTTCGTTCTACCGTCTGATAAATGACGCTACGCTCGTCACCTTGCAGGTAGAGCGTCTTTAGGCTGTCCGGGATGGAGATCACTCCCCGCGGTTGGAAACCGCAGCCGCCGATAAGGGTAGCGATTACGAAAAGCGCCAGGAGGAATCCTTGCCGACTAAACCAAGGCCGCATTATCTATTTGCTCACCACGATATTGACCAGTTTGCCCGGTACCACAATCACTTTGCGAATGGTCGCTTCTTGGGTAAAACGCTGAACATTTTCGTCCGCCAGCGCCGCATGTTGGATCATATCGCGATCGGCATCGGCCGAGACTTGGATCTTGCTGCGTAGTTTACCGTTAACCTGCACCACAATTTCGATACTGCTACGTACCAGGGCGCTTTGGTCAATAGTTGGCCAGGCACTGTTGAGCAGCTCGCTGCCGTGGCCAAGGTCCTGCCATAGCTGGTGGGCGATATGCGGTACGATCGGTGACAGCAGCGTGACCGCCGCATCGAGCGCTTCTTGGACCACGGCACGCCCCTGCGGGCTGGCATCGATAAAGCGGCTGACGGTGTTGGTCAGCTCCATCACTGCGGCGATGGCGGTATTAAAGGTCTGGCGTCGTTCGATATCATCGCTGACCTTGCCGATGGTTTCGTGGGTCTTGCGCCGTACTTCACGCTGCTTGTCATCCAGGCTATCGAGGTTCAACGCTTCTACCGGACCACGACTGACATGGTCGTGAGTCAGTTTCCATAGTCGCTTGAGGTAGCGGTGTGCGCCTTCTACGCCGCTGTCAGACCACTCCAGGGTTTGCTCAGGCGGTGCGGCGAACATCATGAACAGCCGCACGGTATCGGCACCGAAGCGGTCGATCATTACCTGCGGGTCTATGCCGTTGTTTTTGGATTTTGACATCTTGGTGATGCCGCCGAACTGAACCGGCTGGCCATCGCTGATCAGGGTAGCGCTGAGCAAGTTGCCCTTATCGTCGAGTTCGGTCTTAACGTCCAGTGGCGCAAACCAGCTTTGGCCGCCGAGCTCGTCTTCGCGGTAGTAGGTCTCAGCCAGTACCATGCCTTGCGTCAGCAAGCGCTCGAAGGGTTCGTCCGAATCGACAAGCCCCATATCACGCATCAACTTATGGAAGAAACGCGAGTAGAGTAGGTGTAGGATCGCGTGTTCGATACCGCCGATATACTGATCGACCGGCGCCCAGTAGTTAGCGCCCTCATCGAGCATCGCATTATCGCAGTTGCGGCTGGCGTAACGGGCGTAGTACCACGATGATTCCATAAAGGTATCGAAGGTATCAGTTTCCCGGGTCGCGTCTTTGCCACATTTAGGGCAGCTAGTCTCGTAGAATTCGGGCATCGATTTGATCGGTGAACCCGAACCATCGAATTCGATATCGGTGGGCAGCACGACCGGCAGATCTGCGGTGGGAACCGGCAGCGCGCCACAGCTATCGCAGTTGATGACGGGGATCGGTGCGCCCCAGTAGCGTTGACGCGAGACGCCCCAATCGCGCAGGCGGAAATTGACTTGGACCTCACCTTTGTTAGCTTCTTTAAGGTGGAAGGCGATCGCCTTGAACGCATCTGCGGAGGTCAGACCGTCAAACTCACCCGAATTGACCAGTTCGCCTTTGTCGGTAAAGGCTTCTTTTTCCAAGTCGTATTCGCCGTTGTCGTTGATCGGCTGGATCACTTGCTTGATCGTCAGGCCGTACTTGTGAGCAAACTCCCAGTCGCGCTGGTCGTGGGCCGGAACGGCCATCACGGCACCCGAACCGTACTCCATCAGCACAAAGTTGGCGACAAAAACCGGCACGGCATCGCCAGAGATTGGGTGGACCGCTTTGAAGCCGGTATCCATCCCTTTCTTTTCCATCGTTGCCATATCGGCTTCGGCGGTTTTTATATGTCCGCAATCTTCGAGGAAAGAAGCTAGCTCGATATTGTTTTCCGCTGCCTTGATCGCCAGCGGGTGTTGCGGAGCAACTGCGACATAGGTGACCCCCATCAGGGTGTCGGGACGGGTGGTGAATACGGTCAGATCACCGTCGCCTTCGACGTGGAACTTCAGCTCTACTCCTTCGGAACGACCTATCCAGTTTTTCTGCATCGTACGGACTTGTTCAGGCCAGTGCTCAAGCTTGTCGAGGTCGTTAAGCAGTTCGTCAGCGTAGTCGGTGATCTTCAAGAACCACTGCGGGATCTCTTTGCGCTCAACCAGTGCGCCGGAGCGCCAGCCGCGACCATCGATAACCTGTTCGTTGGCCAGTACGGTCTTGTCGACAGGGTCCCAGTTGACCATCGAGTTTTTCTTGTAGACCAGCCCTTTTTCCATCAACTGAGTAAAGAACCACTGTTCCCAGCGGTAATACTCTGGATGACAGGTGGCGACCTCGCGGCTCCAATCGTAACCGAAACCCAAAGTCTTGAGCTGGTCCTTCATGTAGTTGATATTTTCGTAGGTCCATTTGGCTGGAGCCACTTTGTTTTGGATGGCGGCATTCTCAGCTGGCAAACCGAATGCATCCCAGCCCATCGGTTGCATGACATTCTTGCCCTGCATCCGTTGGTAACGGCTGATGACATCGCCGATGGTGTAGTTACGCACGTGCCCCATGTGCAGTCGGCCGCTGGGGTAGGGGAACATCGACAGACAGTAGAACTTCTCTTTGCCGGGCTGTTCGGTGACCAGAAAACTCTGGTTTTGATCCCAGTGTTGCTGGACGTTGGCTTCGATCGACTGCGGGTGATACTGTTCTTTCATGTGACTTAAGTAACCGTGCTGAGCGCATTGGGATGACCCTGCTTGATTGGCGTATTGGGCAGCCTCAAGCGGTCATATAGAAAAGGGGCTAGGATACAATAGATAGCCTAATGCAGATAGGGGTAGGTCGTGCTTTGTCGGCCTTAGCGAGGATGCTATGAACCAGTCAGATCCAAAAAATTCAAACCCGAAAAAATCGTCACCACAACTGCCCGACGATGCGCCGGATATTTACAATCGGCTGCTGGAGCGAGTGTACCTGTCGATAGAGCAGGTTGAGGAGCAATCCTGGCCTTTTATTAAGCAGAAGATCGAAGAAGCGGCAGAATTGGAGCTCGCTGCCAAGGAGATGACGCAGGATGAGCTGAATTTACTTCAGGCTTATCTTCAGCGTGACCTGCGCGAGGCGGGGGCGGTGATCCATAAGACCGGAGAAGGGATCGCTAACTGGTTGAATTTTGACCTGCAGGCGCTGGAATATGCAGTGGTGGAGAAGCTGTTCGGCTTGGCTGATAAAACCCGCGTTGATCAGACCGAGCTGCAGTTGCGGCTTGATCACGGACCTGAGGATTATTTGGCCGGAGAGGTGGCCGCTGCTGGCCAGCTCCGTTGCATGGAGTGCGGGGCGTTGCTCAAGCTGGAGCAGACATCGCTGATCGAGCCGTGCCATCAGTGTAATAGCCATTATTTCCATCGCGATAACTCGATCTGGAAATAAGGCTGCGCAGGATTGCTTGAAAAGAGTCGCTTGAAAAAGAGCTGCTAGAAAAAAGGCTGGCCGTAACGCCGGCCTTTTTATTGGGTCGGGCCAGTGCTATTGGATACGAAATCGTGCGGTGATCTGTTTGAGCTCGATCGCGCGTTGTGCAACCTGCTGGCTGGTCTCGACGATCGCGCCTGATTCGGCTGAGTTGCGGTCGACCGCAGGGGATATTTGCTCCATGTTTTGAGCCAGGTCCCGTACGGTGCTGGCCAGCTCTTCGATGGCCACCGCGATCTGCTGGGTGCGATCGGATGCCGATTCTACCTGACCTTCGATTCCGCGGATGGCGTCTGCGGCTTCGGCGCCGAACTGGTTGCCGCGTTCGACGCTTTCTCGACCGGTTTCAATCGATAGAATCGCCTCGCGCGTTCCCTGTTGTAACTAGTGAACGATCTCGGTGATCTCAT
>JBALWS010000179.1:0-7005 GCA_036960405.1 Halopseudomonas sp.
CGGCTGGATTTCGCTCAGCAGCGACGAGCCCGACCACACCGTTACCGCAGCCCAAATCGATAATCGTTTTAGGTTGTTGATCATCCGGTATATGTTGCAGAAAGAGGCGGGTGCCAATGTCGAGTTTTTCCCGCGAGAACACGCCTGCGTGGTTGCTGATAGTAAATCGAGTGTTTTCGAGTTGATACTGACTCGGGTAACGGCAGGGCTCGGGTATGAAATCGGGGTTCAGCTGGCTGAACACCAACCGCGCTTTCTTTTTTGCCAGTGATGTCGTGGTTGGGCCAAGTATGCGCTCGAACAGCTCTAGGGTGGAACGGTGGATATGCTTGACCATGGCCGCAGCGACAATACGACAACCTGGAGCTAAATGTGGTCGTACCCGGAAAAGCTGGTCTTCTAATAGCGCTAGGTTGGCAGGGATTTTAATCAGTAGCAGTGTTATCGGCTCGCAAGGGGGCTCAAACGGAGTTTGGGTTGTCACCACCTCGATATCCAATCGATTCAGGTCATAGTTGTGCAACAAGGCCTGATGGGCGACGTAGGAGTCCGAATTAAACAATGGGCTAGTGGCGTGTAGGGCTGTAGCCAACGCTCCGAAACCATCGTTGAGTATTAGCGGCCGAGCCATTGGTTGAGCCAGTGGTTGAGAAAGTTCGGCCAGGTGTCCGAGCAGGAGTTCATCGGCCGCATCCCAGGCTCGTAATGTTTCTTTTGCTCGATAAGGATAACGTTGAAGCTGAAACGCTCCCTGAGGGATAGATAACCGTTGCTCAACGTTCATAGGGCTCCAAAGATCTTGTGAAGGCGTCGTACCGATAAAACGCGCACAAGTTTAAAGTGATTGGGGGAGGTTGGACAGTTGCAGTCGTAATCGAAGCCGGCGCGCAAAGCTGTCCACGCTCATATTCAGGACCGCAGCCAGTAGGATCAGAAATAGCGCGCGGTCAAAGCGCAGCTCTTCAAAGGCTGAGTCGATAAAAAAACCTAGCGTCTGGATCCCTAGAATGCCGAGGATGGCGGTTTCCCGCAAAATGACCTCCCAGCGGTAGAACAGAAACGCCAGTAATTGGCGGTATACCCTGGGAAGCACCTCATAGAGGTAGCGGTTAACTCCGGCTGCGGCATCTTGACGCAATACCAGTGCGTCACTGTAACGACCTATCAGATGGGCGATGATGGCTCCGTTATGCAGCGCTAGCGCTACCAGTGCCGGTAGCATCGATGGGCCGACAATTAGCAGCACAACAAAAGCGAACATTAATTCAGGAATAGAGCGCAGCACCACCAGCAACAGGTGTCCGGCTGTACGCCCAGGGCGGCGAAAAAATTGGCTGGAGATCAACGGGAACAGTAATACCGCCACCAATCCAGTGGCTACCATCGCGACTAGGCTCAGTACCAGGGTGTTAACGATACCGTTGGCTGCCTGATCGCTGAGTAAAAACCAGCACCACTGCCCTAACGCGGACCAGCTATCCCAATCGGCCAGTGACTGATTGCGCAGTGGCGCAGGCACGATATCTTCACCGATAAACCGTACGATCAGTGACCAATCATACTGTTGCTGCCAAGGTAGCCAGAACAGTGTTGCTATCAGGTATAGCGGGATCAGCCAGCTCCGAGCGAAAAGGATTCGGAGGCTGAATATCAGCAAGAAAAAAAGATACAGCAGAGCCGCTGCCTGCGAATAAAGACCTTGGCTGAATGCGGTTTCCAGATGGAAGCCTAGCGTTGGCAGGCCAATAAAACCCAGTACCGCGCTGGAGCGAATGCCGCACTCAAGACGGTATTGGGTATAGCTTTTTAGATGCGGGTACACCAGCGGTAGTCGGGTATAAACAAAACTGCTTAACCAGCCCGTACCCGGGGGGAGCAGTTGCCAGGCATGTTGGTCACTCTCCTCTAATATCTCGGCGTAGACCTTGGCAAAGGTTCCCGCATAGGGAATGGCGATCGCGAGTACACCTGTCAGCGTGGACAGGCCGAATAGCTGCATTAACAATAGTGCCCAGAACAGCTCGTGAATCGACCGGATAAAGGCGCAGAACAGTCGCACCGGGCGCCATGTGAAGCTAAGCGCCAGCAGGCCTCCGATCGGAACCGCTAGCGCCACCCCCAGTAGCGCGAAGGCGAGAGTGTTTAGCAGCGCGTCGAGTAGCTGTTCGGTGCTCCAGAAATCGGGGCTTAACATCCCCGTACCGATACGCCCGAGTTCTAACCAAGGGTTGGCGTTGTGTATCTCGGTGTCGGATAGCGTCAGGCACAAGCCGGCGACAACGATAAATCCGAGACTGACGCGCCATAACCGCGAAGAGCTGGCACTGCCAGCGCGGATACGAAGGCTCATGATTGGTAGATGAATGCCAATTGGTCGCTACAGAGCTCAGCCGTTGGAGCATCTAGCACGATGCGGCCCTGCTTAAGGCCGATGATGCGCTGATAGTGTTGCAGTGCTAACTCTCGATCGTGCAGTGCCACTATGACCGTGTCGTGTTGCTGGTTGATGAGTTGTAGTAGCGAGTCAGATTGAAACTCATCGACCGATGATACGGGCTCGTCGCCAATAAAAGTGGGGCAGTCGCGGTACAGTGCTCGCGCCAGTGCAGTCCGCTGCTGCTGCCCTCCCGATAGTTGATCCACGGAGCGCCATAACTGTGGTTCGAGGCCAAGCTGGGCGGCTAGTGCTTCGATCTGCTGCCGCGGCTGCAGGCGTGGTGAGACCAAGTTGATGAGATTGTATAGCGTGTTGTGTTGCTGCAGTTGCCCTATATAGATGTTGTGAAAGACACTGAGAATCGGAACCAGTCCCAGCTGCTGTGGCACCATCGAACAGGTATTAGATTGTTGGTTGTAGAACCGTTTTAGCAGCGTTGATTTGCCCGATCCGCTTTCCCCGATCAGCGCGACCTTCTCGCCAGCGTTGATGCTGAGATTAAGGTTCTGCAACACTGTTTGCTCACCGTAACCAAGAGACTGGTCGGTGAGTTCAAACAAAGGTGTGGTCACGATGCGTATCGTGTGGCTAGCAGTGCTGGCATCAATCGATCAAGCCGATCGAGCGGGCGACATCTTCGACCGGTTTAAAATCGTCGTTGGTGGCTTTGATGAAACGGCTACGCGGAAAGGCATTGAGCAGTTCGGGGTCATCGATGCTTAGAAGTGCTTTTTGTACCCGCTGTTTAAATCCTTCTCCCCAGCGGTTATCGACATCACCGCGAATCGACCATTGATAGTCAGGATAGGCGGGGGTTTTCCAGATGACACTGACCTGGTCGGGCTGGATGTTGCCGTTGGCAAGCTCACGCTCCCAAACCTTAAAGTTGACCGCGCCGATGTCGTAGGCACCTGACTGTACTAGGGCGATGGTTCTGCTGTGATCACCGCTGAACCCGACGCGCTTAAAGATCGCTTCGGGGGGCTTTTTAAACTGTTGGCGCAGGTGGAACTCGGGCATCAGTCGGCCGGATGTCGAGCCCTTGGAGCCGAACGTGAAACTGCGATCTTTGATCGAATCGTCTAGCTGGTCAGACTCTGTTAACCCGGTGGCGTGGTGAGCAATAAAATAGGTTTGGAAAAATTGATCTTCGTACCCCTGTGCAATCGCCTCGCTGCCCGGTACTCGCATTCGCGCCTGGACGCCGGACAATCCGCCAAACCAAGCTAGCTGTACCTGGTTGTTACGAAAAGCGGTTACGGCTGCGGCGTAGGATTTGACCGGGATATAGTCAACCTCCATGCCGAGCTGCTCTGACAGGTAGTCGGCAATTTTGCCAAACCGAGTTTGAAGCAGCGTTTCATCCTGGTCAGGAATTGCCGTAAAGGTAAACGTTTGAGCGTGACTCAGCGGGGTCAGCAGCAGGGACAGTGCTGCACATATTAATAGTTTCATCGTAGGTTTCATCGTTGAAGGTTAAATAGCTTCAGGGTGAAGGGGGCGCTATTGTAGAGAACTTGCGCTGAGGAGCAAGTCAGAGGAGGAGGAATTGTGGCTATTCGATCAAAAGTCGTTGATAAGTTAGGCGGCTATTGAGTATCGATTTCAGGGTTTGCTCGGCGCTTTCAATAAATAGTCCGGATTTAGGAGTTTTTCCTAGAGAATTTGTTAGGCCGGAAGGTGATAATCTTTCTACTGCAACACGGAAACAAACGGATTTGATTGAGAACGGATGACTCAGTAAGTAGCAGGAAGGACAGACTTGAAAAAGCCCACCCAGATTGGATCTCGGTGGGCTTTTTCTCGTTTATTTGCTGAAAAAAATACCATGTGAGCCGTTTCTTACGACGAATAAGTCTCCTATTTGGGAGGTTCGTTTTCATTCACATGTACCCTCTGCCTTGTTCCATGATGGTTGTGGCCATCTATCCACAGATTCTGTGGATAACTCTGTGGGCAATATTGTGATAACTGCCTCGATCCCGCATGCAATGGGACCGTTAGTTAAATTGCCCAAAAAACAAACGTCTTATAATTGCATATAAAACAGTATGTTATAAGACTGGTGAGATATATCAACTATTGTTCGTCCGGATGAGTAGAGACTTGATGAGGCGGCCTTTGCATGTTGATAAGAAATCGAAGTCAATAGCCTTGGGGCCGAAGTGAGTACTTTTTTGGTATGTTTTTGGGTGAAAAAAGTGCTACCTGCCGTTGAACCCTGGCCTAAGCTTTAACTCCAAATCAAGGCGGCTGATAATGCCGCCCCAAAGATGCGGTTTGATCGGGACAATATTTTCATAGCTAGCACTAGAGGCTTGGCTATATAGGGGGATGCATGAATAAAAAATGGTGGTTGGTATTGCTGAGCGGTGTATGGGTGCTCAATTCTGCATGGGCTTCAGAGCTGGCGTTGCCGACGTTGACTGTACGAGGGCAAGCCGAACTCTCTGCCGCTGCTGATTTCGCCTCGTTCAGTATTGGCGTGCAAAACAATGCCGTTCTGGCTGAAACAGCGCTGGATGCGAATAGTCGATTGATGGGGCAGCTGCAGCAAACGTTGCAAAAAGCAGGCCTTAGTGACAAGGCGATGTCTAGTCACTCGTTCAGTGTTCAGCCTCAGTGGAGTGCCCGCCCGCGAGGAGCCGAAGCGGGTTGGACCGCGTCTATTGTTGGGTATCAGGTGCGATCTCAGTTGTTGATTGAGACGGATAGACTGGAAAACGTCGCCAGCTTTATTCAGTCGGGTGTTGATGTCGGCGCAAACGTAGTCAGTCAGTTACATTTTAGTTTGAAGGAGGACGATGAGCTATATCACCAAGCGTTGAGGCAAGCAACGGTTAAGGCGCGTCAGCAAGCCGAGGTGGCCGCCAGCGCTGCAGGGGTCGAGCTGGGTGACCTTTACCGCATCGACGTGTCGCCGCAGCAACCATTGCCATATCAGCGATTGAACGCGGCGCCTATGGCTCGTATGGCGATGGACAGCCCTTCGCCGGTTGTGGTCCCGGGAGAGATCGAGGTACGTGCCGATGTTCAGCTGACCTATCGGCTGCAATAATCATGTTGTAGGCGGCGGTCTCTGTTACTTGTTGTGGTGATCTCCTAGAATAAGGCTCCTCAATCTGTTCGGAGCCTTGTGTGCCGCCGCTTAACCTCCGTCCTTTATTGGCTCATTTACACCAACGGGCTGTACAAAACCATCAGCGGCATCTGTTGGTACTGGTAGGTCGTTCCGATTGGGCATTAAACTGCATCAATCAGCTTCCTCAAACTTTGCTTTGGGCGTCGGGACTCTGGGTGTCGAACCAGCCAGAGCTGCCGCAGCTCGGCTTCGCCGATCAGATCCGTTTGCTTAAGCCTTCGCGTTGCCACCAGGTCCTGGGTCAGGAGTTTCTGTGGGGTGTGATCGATGGTTCCGACGGGGTCGATCCCGATGCATTAGGGGCGTGCAGCGGTACGCTTTGTGGGGGAGGGCTATTGGTATTGCTGTTGCCGCCTTCAGATGGAGGTGGCTGCAGCCCTTTTGATAACTGGTTACATCAGTGTCTACGACCCAGCCAGGGCGTATCGATAGTGCGCCAAGGCGCTGCGATACCCGAATCATTGTCGATTGAATCTGCCGCGCCGATTCTGCCTGAACCTGAGCTGGCCTCGGTTGCAGCCATCGATGCCGACTGCGTCACCGATGATCAAGCCGAGGCGGTAAAGCAGATTATCCGGGTAGCGCAAGGCCATCGTCGTCGTCCTCTGGTGCTTAGTGCCGATCGAGGCCGTGGCAAAACAGCCGCTTTGGGGATTGCGGCGGCGCGATTGCTACAGCAGCGGCCCCGATATATTCGGGTGACGGCTCCAACAGCTGCTGCCATCGAACCCTTGTTTGAACGATTGCAGGCGATGCTTCCCAATTGTCGTAGGCAGGGTGCGCAGGTTGTATTTGAGCAGAGCAAGCTTGAATTTGTGGCGTTGGACCTGTTGTTGTCGCAGCTCGAAGCAGGTCAGGAGCCGGCGCAGCAATGTGACCTGTTACTGGTTGATGAGGCCGCAGCTATCCCCGCCCCTATGCTGGAGCGCCTGTTGCGTCATCACGCTCGAATCGTCTTTTCCAGCACGGTTCATGGCTTCGAGGGGACCGGTCGAGGTTTCTTGATCCGCTTCCGTCAAGCGTTGGACCGGTATACGCCAAACTGGCGCCAATTTGAGTTGTCTGCGCCGATTCGTTGGCGAGAGGGTGACCCGTTAGAGCGCTGGGTGTTCGACACGCTGTTGCTCGATGCAGAACCCTACCCGATAACCGAACAGAAGTTAGATCTTACTCAAGTCAAACTGCGCCTCTGGTCGTCTACGCAGCTACTCGATGATCCGCAGCAGCTGAGGCAAATGTTCGCGCTGTTAGTTCAAGCTCACTACCGAACCACTCCCGGCGACCTACGTGACCTGCTCAATGAGCCCAGTATGCAGGTTTGGTTGCTGCATCAAACCGGATCAAAGGGAGTACTGGGGGTGATATTGGTATCCGAGGAGGGCGGTTTTGAGCCTCCATTGGCAGAAGCGATTTGGCTTGGCCAGGG
>JBALWS010000014.1:0-10418 GCA_036960405.1 Halopseudomonas sp.
GTCTACGCCTAGATTCTGCACACTTTAGGTCTTGCAGAATCACTTTGGACTTATTTGTAGGTTCCTTAGCGCGGTCTCGTTATAGAGACCGCGTTTACTGTTTTTAAGGATGTATGCCGATGATTATCGAATCGCGAAACCCCGCCACCGGACTGGTCAATCAAGTCTTTGACAGCCTCACTGCTGCGCAGTTAGAGACCAAGCTGGCAGCGGCGGCCGAGGCGGCTCCAGTCTGGAGTCGTTATAGCTTTGAACAGCGGGCGGGTTATCTGAAACGGATGGCCGAAGGACTGCGTAACCGCCGGCAGGAGTTGGCGCAGTTGATGTCGCAAGAGATGGGTAAGTTGCAGCGCGAGGGGCTGGGCGAGGTCGATAAGTGCGCCTTAGCATGCGACTACTACGCCGAACAGGCCGCCATGATGCTGGCTGATCAGCCGATCCCAACTGCCGCCACCAAAAGCCTTGTCAGTTTCGAGCCCTTGGGCACGGTGCTGTCGATTATGCCGTGGAATTTTCCACTATGGCAGGTGTTTCGCTTTCTGGCCCCCACGTTGATGGCCGGTAACACCGCGTTACTCAAACACGCGCCCAATGTGCCGCAGTGTGCGCAGATGATTGAGACGATCAGTCGTGAAGCCGGATTGCCTGCGGGCGTGTTTGCGACGCTGCTGATTACGGTTGAGCAGGTCGAACCGCTGTTTGCCGATGAACGGATTCACGGGGTTGCCTTTACCGGTAGTGAAAAGGCGGGAAGAAGTATCGCTGCCTTGGCCGGGCAAAACCTCAAGAAAGCGGTGTTAGAGCTGGGCGGCTCGGACCCCTTTGTGGTGCTCGAAGATGCCGACCTGGAGCAAGCCGTCGAGGTGGCGCTGCGCTCGCGTTTCAGCAACGCCGGTCAGATCTGTATCGCGGCCAAACGCTTTATCGTGGTGGATGCGATCGCCGATGAATTTGTGCAGCGTTTGTCCCAGCGGGCCGCTCAACTGCAGCCCGGAGACCCTGAAGACGACAATACCGGTATAGCACCGATGGCGCGTGCCGACTTGCGTGAGGGGGTTCATGCGCAGGTGCAGGCCAGTATCTATCAAGGAGCCAAGCCGTTGTTGGGCTGTGAGTTGCCCGCTAGCCCTGGATACCATTATCCGGCGTCGATTCTTGATCATGTCGAACCGGGAATGACCGCGTTTGACGAAGAGCTGTTTGGTCCGGTGGCAGCAATCGTTCGGGCTAAAGACGAAACCGATGCGCTAAGGCTGGCCAACGCGACCCGTTTTGGTCTGGGTTCGAGTGTCTGGACACAGGATATTGACCGGGGTGAAGCTTTTGCCCGCAACGTTGAAGCCGGTTGCTGTTTCGTCAATGCCCAAGTTGGCAGCGATGTACGGTTACCTTTTGGAGGTATTAAAGCCTCGGGATTGGGACGCGAGCTATCCAGTTACGGCATCGTTGAATTTTGTAACATCAAGACGATCTGGGTCGACAGTGGTTCATGATCGATAGCCATGGATGGCAACAGCAGTTTGAATCCGACGGGGAATCACCCGTCATCTTGGAACGAGGCCGCAGCTGCGGCCAGTGCGAAGATAGCGACTGGGGGATTTTTGCTGCTCAGGAGGAGCGGCTGCAACAGTCGTTAGAACCGAACTGCTCTAACCAGGATCATCGGCAGTAGTCTTTTCTTGTCGCTAGCGTAGCACCCAATCCCCAATCCTCAATCCTCAATCCTCAATCCTCAATCCTCAATCCTCAATCCTCAATCCTCAATCTTGGCAAGGTTCGCTTTTTCGATCTCTGCTAAACCACCTATTCCTGTTTGAAGATAGGAACGTTAAACATGTAGCTGATGTGCTAGAGTTGTAGGAGTGATTTGCGATGAGGCCATGTTATGACGTCACACCTGTTCCATCTATCACCTGATAATACCACTACGTTGCAGCGGCAGATTCGGGAGCAGCTAGTCGCTGCCATTCTGGATGGATATATAGCCCAAGACATGAGTTTGCCTTCTACCCGAAGGTTGGCAAAGCAACTTCGGGTTTCAAGAAATACGGTGGTGCAGGTTTATGATGATCTAGCTGCAGATGGTTACTTGATCCCCAGGGAACGTAGTGGATATTTTGTCAATCCAGATATCGTTGCCGGTAGAACAACCGAGCGAAATTCTGAACTTGAGATTTCAGGGAAGGGCCCTGACTGGGAGATGTTGTTTAAAGTCGATCCTGTGGTGCAGTCCAATGTCCACAAAACCCATAATTGGCAGGATTATAAATATCCTTTTATCTATGGGCAGTTAGACTCTAATCTGTTTCCGGTCAATAACTGGCGTGAATGCTGTCGAGATGCTGTTAGTGTACAGGCGATAAAGGACTGGACCTCAGACAGCTTTGACAGCGATGACCCGTTGTTGATCGAACAGATACGCTCGCGCATTTTGACCCGACGCGGAATCAGGGCAAGCGCGGATGAAATCTTAATCACAGTGGGTTCGCAGCAGGGGTTGTACTTGCTGGCGCAACTGCTACTCAATAAGGACGCCACCCTGGGGATTGAAAATCCTGGGTATACCAATGTCGCCCATATCGCCAAACTGTTCCACGCTCAGATTCAGCTTATGCCATTGGATGACCAGGGTTTGATTGTCGATGACTCACTGGCAAGCTGCGATTGTTTGTATGTTACGCCTAGCCATCAGTGCCCGACAACGGTGACCATGCCTTTGGAGCGTCGGCAGCGCTTGTTACAGCAAGCGCAAACTCACGAATTCGTCATTATCGAGGATGATTACGAGTGTGAAGTGAACTATCAATCGGATCCTACACCCGCGCTCAAAAGCTTTGACCGCAACGACCGGGTGCTTTATCTGGGGAGCTTATCGAAAACCCTTGCTCCAGGGTTGCGAGTCGGATTCTTGGTAGGACCGAAGGCGTTTATCGAAAAGGCGCGAACTTTACGACAGTTAATGGTTCGGCACCCTCCGGCCAATAATCAACGCTCCGTTGCCCTGTTTCTTGCTCGTGGTTATCACGACAGCCTGGTGCGTAACTTGACCCGGGCTTTTCATGAACGCGGCGAAATTATGGCTAACGCCTTGAACCGCTATCTACCCAATTCGACGCTTCAGCCGTGGGGTGGCTCATCGTTTTGGGTCAAAGGTCCCGCTGGACTCGATACTCGACAGTTGAAGTTAAGGGCGATTGAACGCGGCATTTTGATCGAGTCTGGGGACGTCTATTTCTTGTCGGAAGCCCCGCCATTGAATTTCTTTAAGCTTGGCTATTCTTCGATTTCGGCTGAGCGAATTGAACCGGGTATCAAAGAACTTGCCGAACTGATAGGTGAATTGAAAAATTCTGTTAGTTAATCCATACCAAGGTAAGTCGGCCGCTGGGCAAGGACTCTCAGACATGTAGGCCCTGAAATGACAGAGGCGAGAGTCGTGATTAGGATTTTTTGGTTATGTGGGTTAATGCTGATATCAACCTCCGTGTTGTCAGCGCCTCCCGAGGTCGTGATCTTGGGCACCCAGCATTGGCCACCGTATCAGGTTGAGCAGAACAACCAGCTCAGTGGCATTGCCATTGAATCGGTGGTCTGTGTGCTGAAACGGATGCAGCAGCGCTATCGATTCGTTGTCAAACCCTGGCAGCGGATTCAAAATGAAGTGGCAAACGGCCAATTAGATGGTTTTTTTTCTGCCTCTCAGAGCCATGATCGGGACCTTTTTGCCGTCCAATCAGCGCCTTTTATCAGGCAGCGGTGGGTTTTTTATCTGTTAAAGGACAGCTTGATTGCACCCGATATCAGCGCTATAAAAGCGCAGGCGAAGCTGGCGGCCAGGCAAAATTCCAATGTTTATCGTTGGTTGGCCAATAACGGTTATCGGATAGAAGCCGCGCCCAATGATGCTGAAGCATTGATTGGGGTGCTGCATCGAAAGCGAGTCGATGCGGTGATGGAGAATTCGACGGTGTTTGAATATCACCTCAATCGATTAGGGGTTGGTCTAAATGGCTTTCATCAAGTGATAAATTTGGAACATAACTTGGGTGTATATTTTGGAAAGCCTTTCGTAAAAAAACATCCTGAGTTTCTAGAGAGATTTAATCGAGAGTCAGATTATTGCTCCAATATTTTGGGATGATTAACACAGGCGTATAGTCGTTTTATATAAATAAAGGGTTATTTGTTCGAGGTGCGGGATATTTCGGCTCAGAACTTTTCTGCTGAGAAAACCTATTGTGGGTGCGGTGAATAGCTTTGATCTATCCGAGTAGGCATGCGGTTTGCTCGCCTGATAACCATTGTGGCATGACTTGGATCGATTCTATCGCCCACCAATAGAGCATGTTGGTAAATTGCGAACAGCTATAAACTAGAGTATATTTTGCGTATTCCACTTCAGAATTATTATGATGAGAAATACCCTGTTACCGATGGATCAATACAATAACCAACATATACCGCTCTATAAACGGGTTGAGAATTATATCGTCAATAATATTGACGAAGGGACGCTGGTTCCAGGTGACTTGATCCCTTCTGAACCGCAATTGGCTCAGCAGTTAAATGTCAGCCAGGGAACAGTAAAAAAAGCTATCGACAATCTGGTCAAAGAAAAACGCTTGTATCGGCATCAGGGTAAAGGCACCTATATATCGACAATCGATTTTAATAACAGTCTATTCCGGTTTTTTGCCTACGGTGATGCGTCTGGAAAGGGCGTCAGAATACATAAAGACGCTCAGATCCGGGAACTAAAAAAAGGTCCAAAGAAAGTTTGTCAGCTGTTGGGTTACGAACCTGACTGTGAACTGCTCTATATCCAACGTCTGGGCTATATTGACGAGCTTCCTATTGTCGTTGAACACTGCTGGTGGTGTCCGGATATTGTCCCAGGGCTTGAGCAGAAAGATGTCCATATTCCCGACCTGATGTATGCATTAGTGGTTGAGAAGTACAAGGTGCCTGTGGTCCGAGCTGAGGAGACGCTCAGGGCTGATATTGCTGACAAGCAAACGGCTGAGCTGCTAGGCATTCCAGAGAACTCGCCGGTAGTGGTTTTGGTTAGGCATACCTATACTCGAAAAAACAAAATCATTGAGTACCGCAAGTCCATCGGCCGTGCCGACAAATTTAGCTACAGGGCCGAGATCCGCTAGTTAGTCCTGTCTCTTTCGAGCTTGCGAGGGGGTTATGCCTCCCTGAGCGCCAGTACCGCTTGAGTGCGGTTTTTCACGCCTAGTTTTTTTAGCACAGCAGACACATGAACCTTGGTGGTTGATTCGCTGATCGATAGTTTGTCGGCAATCTGCTTGTTCATCAGCCCTTTACCCATATGCTGTAATACGCGAAATTGCTGCCTAGATAGAGGGGAGCGCATAGTTTCGTGCATATTGATTTTTTGCTTTGAAAGTTGAATGTCAGCAGGGAACCAGTGGTTGCCGGATAGGGCCATTCTAACGGCTTTAGATACGGATTCTTTCGAATCTTTTTTAGAAAAATAACCAGAGAGTTGATAGTTCAGCAGGGTGCTCATTTGTTGGTCGTTGATATTTTCTGACGTAGCTAATATAGCTACCGAAGGGTTGTTTTCCACCACATCATCCAGAGTCTCTGCGAGGTCGTTTGATGGAATATCCAAGTCCAGTAAGAGCAATTCAGTGTCCGGGTGCTGTAGCAGATAATGCTGCAGTTCATGATGGCAGTGGGTGGTGATAACTTGCGTATTGTCGAGGGTGTTATTGATAATTTGGGATAGGGCCAATATATCAAGGGGGTATTTATGGGCGATAATGATTTTTGTAGGATTCGCCATGATCAGCCTCTAGGATTTTTATATAAATTACTTGGTTAACGTACCGCTATAAATTTGATAAGTTGCTGATAAATTTCCATTTATTGTTCTGAAGTTCTCGTAATACTCTGTCAGCTTGGCAAACTTCTGCTTTCCTGTAAGGCTGGCTGGACGGCGTCTATTCATGTTGTGAGCGCCGATTCCCTTGAGATCCTGCAGTAGTTGTTTGAGGTGTTGGTAGTGCAATACGATCTCTTGATCGTGAAGCTCGACATGGGCAAACCCCGCCTGTTGGATACGGGTCTCCAATGATTCTCTATCGATAAATTGGTTCACATGAGTCTGTGGATCTAAACTGTGCCAGGATTCTTTGAGCTCCCACAGTGACGAGGGACCTAGCGTGGAGAAGACAAATTTTCCGCCGGGCCGTAATATCCGATGAACCTCGGCCAACATTCGTTCAAGCTGGTTGCACCATTGAATCGACAAGTTCGAAAACACCAGGCTGAAGTTGCTGGATAGCAGCGGTAGTTCTTCTGCATCAGCCGCGATCCAGAGCACACTTAACTGCGGATTTTTGCCCTTGGCAAATTCCAGCATCCCCTCTGCGATATCGATCCCAACAAGCTGCTTGGGTTGAAACAGGTCTTTAAGCTTCGAGGTAAAGTGGCCTGTGCCGCAACCCAGATCAACGATGCGTGGGTAACGCTGAGGTTTGATCGATGCCAATAGTAGATTACCGGTGAGCTGCTGTAGCTGAGCATGGGCATCGTAGCTTGGGGCTGCCTTGCTAAATGAAGCGGCAATAGTGGCTTTATCGATATCGATTGACGACGGGTTGATAGACCTTGATCGACGCTGAGGGCTGTTGTGTTGCTCAGGCAAAAACGGGATGTCAGTATACGTATAAGTCATATGTATGAGCTATACTATCGCCTTGAGGTTGGTTGTCAAGTTTAGGTAGCCGATTTTGTTGGTTTGGATTGGTCATCGATACGTTTGTCGCACAGATCACAAAGGAGATAACTATCATTGCAGCAATGGATTAGTAATCTTCACGATGAACCGACCTGCTGAATAGCTCTGTACGTATATCGAGTTAGCGCCATCCATCCTTTATCGACGCCAATCCTTGCCACAGACCGCCACTTGCTAGCTATCCGCGCCGACGTGGGCGACTGCTGTGCTGGTTGCAATGCGTTCAAGTTAACGCTGCGAATGGGTTGCGGTAACCGTCGCAATCCACAAGTGGTGCTTGACAGGAGTCACGAAGAGGGCTAAAAATACATATCATCTAAAACATGTATATGAGTTGCACGAATGTTTTCCGATATCCCGAAGCGGCTATTATTGGCTAGGGCTAGGTGTTTGCAAGTGTGACCTGACGAAGAGGGATAGCTGATGTTTAAACGCTTATGTGTGGCTACTGACGGTTCTAGTTCATCGCAACGAGCGGTCAAGGCTGCGGCTGAACTGGCGAACAAAATTGACGCAAGCTTGTTGTTGGTTCATGTGATTAGAGAGATGAAAGTCCCCGAAGAGTTGAAACGTTATATCAAGGCCGATGCTTTGGGTGAGCCTAGGCATGAAGTGCTGCAGGAGGTGGGAGAGAAAATTCTTTCTCAGTGCCAGGCGATAGCTGTCGAAGCTGGCGTTAGTAGCATTAAATCGAAAATTTTAGATGGTGATCCGGCGCTGTCGATTGTTAACGAAGCGCGCTCCAGTAGCGCTGACTTGATCGTTCTCGGGACCCGTGGTCTGGGCAAGATCGAAGGGATGTTCATTGGTAGCGTTTCAAGAAAGATTGCGGATATCTCAGATATCAGCGTGCTAATCATCAAGTGATTTATAATGCTATGGGTTCTATTTACGATGCTTATCTGGTCTGAAAACGCCCCGCCAGCTTGATAGATTCTGCAGCCAATAATCTGACTCGTTGGTTTCTTCAATACTTTGCGTATAAAAATTATGGCGCTGCTGGGTGGGATTTACGCACTCAAAGGTTATGCCCTTTTGGTTATGCTTTTTGGAGATAAAGATATGGCTGTTGGCTCTGAAGTAGTCGTTGACACGGTAAGTCATTGGCGTATAGTTCAAACATGTATATGACCTACGTGATGTACTTTTCATGGATGCCTTGATCGGTAAGGACACCACGCTGGAAATGTAATGGCTTTTTCCAAGCAATAAAATAACAACAAATTCCGCTACGTAACCTTAATAAAAATAATAGGTTATAAGAGAGAAGGTGATTAACAATGTTGGATTTCTTGCTATACCTCCCCGAGGTGTTCACGCCTTGGAATTTTCTTATCTTGGTCTTAGGTACGGTCGGAGGACTGATTCTAGGCGCGACGCCGGGTTTGAGTCCCACCATGGCGGTGGCGTTGTTGATACCCTTTACTTTTCATATGGAGCCGGCAACCGGGCTGATCTTGCTGGGGGCGGCTTATACCGCCACGGTGGCCGGTGGCGCAGTTAGCGCTATATTGTTGGCTATTCCTGGGGCGCCAGCGAACATAGCTACGACCTTGGATGGTCATCCGCTGGCCAAGCAGGGTAAGGCTACAGCGGCGCTGCACTACTGCTTTTTGTCCTCTTTCGTGGGTGGTGTGATCGGGGTCTTGGTGTTGATTTTCTTTACCCCGACGTTGTCTGGATGGGCGCTAGGGTTTGGTCCTTCGCACCTGTTCTGGGTCGCGATTCTCGGGGTGACCGTCATCGGTTCGCTGGGATCGGGTTCGGTGGTTAAGGGGCTGTTTGCTGGCTTTGTCGGTTTGTGGGTCTCGACTATTGGCTACGATCCGGTGCTGGGTGTCGAGCGTTTTGCCTACAGCGACCATTTGGCTGGCGGGGTCAATATTATTGCGGCCCTGGTAGGTTTGTTTGCCATTCCTCAAGTGTTGTCGATGCTAACGCCTGATGTGCTGCCTGGCGGAGTGAAAAAATTCGCCATGGAGTCGCAGAGTTTGTTGACCTCGATTGGCGATACCCTGAGGGCGTGGAAGGCATTGCTTATCGGCAGTGTGGTGGGTGTGTTTGTAGGGTTGATTCCCGGTGCTGGCGGTCAGATTGCCGGGCTGGTGGCCTACGATCAGACCAAGAAGATGAGTCCGAATAAAGCGCGTTTCGGCCATGGTGAACCAGCGGGGGTGATTGCCGCCGAGTCGGCTAATAATGCCATGGTCGGGCCTTCGTTGGTGCCGTTGCTGACCCTGAGTGTGCCGGGTAGTCCGACGGCTGCCGTATTGTTGGGTGGCTTGCTCATTCACGGTCTGTTCCCGGGACCGGCGTTGTTCACCGAGCATGCAGATGTCGTTTGGACCTTTATCGATTCACTGTTGGTCGGCCAGCTGTTGATGGTTATCTTTGGTGTGGCGATCAGTCGCTACAGTCGCTTTGTGATGGATATCCCTGAGTTTTATATGGCTGCTGCGATCACGGTGCTGGCGGTATTTGGTACCTTCAGTGTTCAGAACAGCTTCTCCGATGTGTTCGTGATGATGACCTTGGGAGTGGTGATGTACTTTGCCTCCAAGATCGGCTTTAGCCCTTCGCCGGTGGTGTTGGGTATCATCTTGGGACCGATCGCAGAAAGTAACTTTCTCCAAGGACAGATGATCGCCACAGTTGGCGAGGGGGTGCCGAGTTACTTCCTGGGTGGAACGTTAAACATCGTGTTGATCTCCTGTTGTGTCGGTTCGATCGGCTACAGCATCTACGGCGAATTTAAGGCCAAGCAGTCGGAAAAGAAGAACAGGGTAAGCGCTGCATCTGAAGAGGAGGCTGGTCATGTTGGCTAATCGACTGATTTCAATTGGAGGTCTGCTGCTGGCTGCAGTGCTGATCTCGCTAGGAACGAATGTTGAGTACGGCCAGGAGGCTTATCAGTTTCCTAATGTGCTGGGCTATTGTCTGGTGATCTTTGGCTTGACGCTGCTGGTCTTTGATGGCGACCTGTCGGGCTGGCTAAAGGATACCGGCAACTTTTTGTGGCGCTGGTTATTTGACGTTGTCGGCGCAAATGACCCCTCTCGCTGGCCTGATGTGGTGCGACTTATTCCGGCATTTGTGGTGATACTGGCGTACCTCTATCTTGCCGATATTGTCGGGCTGTACACCATGTCATTCTTAACATTCTTTTCTATTACGGTGATCTATACGCCTCACCGACCACGGAGCAAAACGCTGCTGAAAAATCTGGTTATAGCGGCGTTGTTTATCTCCGTTATTTATTTGATTTTTGCAGTAATGCTGCAATTGCAAAGCCCTCAAGCCTGGTTGTTGTAACTGGGTCTGACGCGGATGGATCCCGAAAAGCCTGTTAGATAGGCACCAACCAAACGCTGTTACGGTCACTGGTTAATTAAAATAAAAAAGTCTTTAAATAGACGAGGATAATGATATGTCTAGCTCTTTTGTTAATAAAAAATTCTTGGTTCAAGGTTTAGGCGCAGCGCTGCTGTCTCTCGGCGCGCTTATCTCAGCTAACGCGGCGCAAGCGGATTTTCCCGAGCGTCCTGTCAGTATGGTGGTTCCGTACTCGCCTGGTGGCGCGACGGATTTTCAAGCGCGCATCGTAACCATGTTGGCGGGCGATGATAAATACCTACAGCAGCCGATG
>JBALWS010000014.1:10428-61403 GCA_036960405.1 Halopseudomonas sp.
GCCGGGTGCTGGCGGTAAGATAGGCTGGGATTTTTTTGCTTCACGATCGAAAAACAACGGCTACGAGCTAGCGTCCTATAACGTTCCGCACTTCATCGCTCAGTCGATTGTTTTTAAGACGAAATACAGCATCGATAACTTGGAGCCGTTGGCCAACTGGGGGGCCGATCCGGCTGTCCTGATTGTGCCTAAAGACAGCCCGTTCAACTCTGCCGGTGATCTGGTGGCATTCGCCAAGAAAAACCCCAGCAAGGTCACTTTTTCCGGTGCCGGACTCTACGTTGGTCACCATATCGCGTTCCTTCAGTTTGCCAAGGAAACCGGGGTAAAGCTGACCTATATCCCGCATAAAGGCGGTTCTCCGGCGCTAAAAAGCGTCATGGGTGGCCAGGTGATGGCCGGTTTCAATAACCTTTCCGATGCCTTCCGTTCTAAGGATCAGGTGAAGATCATTGCTATCGCTGACCTGGAACGTAACAAAGAGTTCTTGCCCGATGTGCCTACCTTTATCGAGCAGGGTATCAGTGTTGATGATACCAGTGTTAACTTCCGCGGCATTATGGCTCCCAAGGGCACTCCTGAGCAAGAGATCGCCTACCTGTCCGAGCGGGCATCGCTGATGTTCAACGATCCGAAGACACTCAAGAAGATGAAATCTGCCGGGTCGCCAGTGCGGGTGATTAAGCGTGATGAGGTGATCAAGATGTGGAAGGAACGCGAAGATTACCTCAAAGAGCTGCTCGCTGACCTGAAGCAGAAATAACCCTAAAACGGGGCGGTCACCGTACCGCCGCATTCCCCTATAGATGAACGCTTGGGGTTGTCCCTAAGAGGCCCTTTTATCAGTACTTTTGCTTGTATAGGTCATCTATATGAGTTATAAGATATGCGTCATAGATAATATTCGCATAACAGGATCAATGGAGATTTGTTATGACAGTTACCAACGAACAGGCTCAGGTTGCCGCGCTGGTTGTTAGGGCAAGAAAAGCCCAGCAAGCGATTGCGCACTTCAGCCAGGAGCAGATCGACGAAGTGGTTACCGCCGTAGCTTGGGCAATCATTAATCCCGAGAACAATAAGCGGTTGTCCGAGCTTGCTGTGGAAGAGACCGGTCTTGGCAACGTCAAAGACAAGATCATCAAGAACCACCGTAAAACTCTGGGTCTGCTGCGCGATCTGCGCGAAGCTAAAACTGCGGGCATTATCAAGCAAGACCCGGTCAATGGACTGGTTGAGATCGCTCGTCCCGTTGGTGTGGTTGGGGTCATTGTACCGTCCACCAATCCCATTGCGACGCCGATGAATAACACCCTTAACGCGCTCAAGTGCCGCAATGCCATCATTCTGGCTCCTTCGCCTAAAGGGCAGCCGTCTTGCTCGCGTTTGTTGGAGCTGATCTACGCCGAATTGGACCGTGTCGGCGCGCCGCGTGACCTGGTGCAGCAGTTGCCCACCCCGGTCAGTAAGGCGCTCAGTGCTGAGTTGTTGCAGCAGGTCGATCTTATCGTTGCGACCGGCTCGCAAAACAACGTCCGCTCGGCTTACACATCGGGCACTCCCGCGTTCGGCGTGGGCGCCGGTAATGTAACCGTAATCGTCGATGAAACCGCCGACTTGAAGCAGGCTGCAGAAAAGATCAAGGCATCCAAAACCTTTGATAACGCAACCAGTTGCTCCTCCGAAAACAGCATCATTATTGTCGATGAAGTCTACGATGCGATGCTTGATGCGCTCAAGCAGGCCGGTGCGCCGATGCTCAGCAGCGAGGAGAAACAGCAACTGCAAGCGAGCATGTGGCACGACGGTCATCTCAATCGTGATGTACTGGCAAAGCCGGTGGCTGATGTCTGCCAGGTGGCGTCTTTGAACCGGGATGAGTTGAAACAAGCCGACTTTTTGCTGGTAGAAGAGACCGGAATGGGTAAGGACGCACCCTTCTCTGGAGAAAAGATGTCACTGGTGCTGACGGTCTACCGTGCCAAGGATTTTGCCGACGCCAAACAGTTGGCTATTCAGGTTCTTGAATATCAGGGTAAAGGCCATTCTCTGGGTATTCATACTGCCGACCCACAACGTCCCGAAGAGCTGGGGTTGGAGATGCCTGTATGTCGAATCATCGTCAACCAGCCGCACTGTTTTGCCACCGGTGGTAGCTTCGATAATGGTCTGCCGTTCTCACTGTCGATGGGTTGTGGCACCTGGGGCGGCAACATTACTAATGAGAACGTTCACTACAAGCATTACCTGAACATCACCCGGGTGGTACGCACGATTGCTCCACGCGAGCCTACGGTTGATGAGTTATTTGGTGATTACAAGAAGAGGTATCTGGCGTGATGGAATTGTCATATATACCCCCTGCTGAAACGGTCCGTGCGGTGATTGATCACTTTGCCAATATCTGTCCGAAAAAGACCTTTGCCATATTTCCCGAGATCGGTGTCGAGCTGAACTACGCTGATTTGCAAACCCGGATCCAGAGCTATAGCGGTTACTTCAACAGCCTTGGTCTTGAGAAGGGCGATACGGTTTCGTTCATGATGGGCAATGGCTTAGCCAGTTTGGAGCTGTTTCTGGCGACGCTTTATGCCGGTTGTATTACTTCACCGCTCAACCCTGCGGCGGGGCAGGATCAGATCGAGTATGTGCTCGCACATTCGGATTCCAAGGTGGTTTTTGTTTCCGAAGATTATCAGGGTCAGATTCAAGCGGCTGCCGATAAGCTTGAAAGTGATCTTCGTATCATTAGTACCGATGTAGATAAGGGGCCGCAATGGGATATGAAGCCGACGACTGGGGTCAATCTGCCTGGGCTTGATGCCAGTGATGACGGTCTATTGATGTATACCTCGGGCACCACCGGGCGGCCCAAAGGCGTTATTTTGACCCACAAAAACCTGCTAGCAGGAGGCATGAATACTGCCTTAGCGCATGAGTTAGTGGCTGAAGACCGGGCGCTGTGCGTACTGCCGTTGTGCCATATCAATGCTCAATGCGTCACGGTGATGGCACCGCTGGTGAGTGGTAGCAGTGTGGTGATGCCGCACAGTTTTAGAGTCTCGACCTTCTGGGATTTGATTATCGATCATCGCTGCAGCTGGTTCAGTGTGGTGCCGACCATTATCTCTTATCTGATGTACAACCAGTCGGTGATGTCGGATGAGGGGCTCAAGAATGCTCTGGCAGAGGTCAAGTTCGGCCGTTCAGCGTCTGCGGCGTTGCCGGCCTCCTTGCATGCGGGCTTTGAAGAGCGTTTCGGGGTGCCGATCGTCGAGACCATGGGCTTGACCGAAACGGCGGCGCAGATTCTGTCGAATCCTCGGCCTCCGCAGCAGAACAAATACGGCTCTCCGGGGATCGCTTTTGGTACTGAGATAAAGGTGATCGATGAATCGGGCAAAACCCAGCCGGCCAATGTTGAAGGCGAACTCATGGTGCGCGGTGACAGCGTCATGCGTTGTTATTACAAGAACCCCGAGGCCACTGCCGAGGCGTTGGATGCGGATGGTTGGTTGCATACCGGAGACCTGGCAAAACAGGATGAAGAGGGTTTTATCTTCATCACCGGACGTATCAAGGAACTGATTATTAAGGGGGGCGAGAATATTGCGCCGCGCGAAATTGACGATGCGCTCTATTCGCACCCTCGTGTGATCGAGGCTGGCGCGGTAGGGGTAGACGACGAGCACTACGGCCAAGAGGTCGTCGCCTGTGTGGTGGTGGACGACAAGGGCAGTGTGACGGAGCAGCAGCTTATCGACTTTTGCGTTGACAAGATTGGCAAGGTGAAAACTCCTAAAAATATCTACTTTTTTGATGATCTTCCAAAGGGACCGTCGGGCAAAGTCCAGCGCCTAAAACTGCTCGATCAACTTAAAGAGCTCAATTGTTAACGCTTGAGATTTGACTATATCAATTTCAAAAGTCGCAGCGATTTAAGCGTTAAGTTATTTAAAAATAAGAGGAATAATGTTATGCCACGTATGACACCCAGCGAAGCGTTCGTTGAAACTATGGTCGCCAACGACGTTACCGTCGCTTTTGGCATCATGGGTTCGGCCTTTATGGATGCGATGGATATTTTCACCCCAGCCGGCATCCGTTTGATCCCCGTTGTTCACGAGCAAGGCGGAGGCCACATGGCTGACGGTTATGCCCGTGTATCTGGTCGACACGGCGTTTGTATCGCTCAGAACGGTCCGGGTATCACCAACTTTGTTACCGCTATTGCTGCCGCCTACTGGGCACATAGCCCGGTAGTCTGTATCACGCCTGAGACCGGCGCGATCTCTAACGGCCTGGGCGGCTTCCAAGAAGCGCAGCAGTTGCCGTTCTTCGAAACCATCACCAAGTACCAGGCTCACGTGCCCCGTCCTGAGCGGATGGCAGAATTGACCGGTCGTGCGTTTGACCGCGCCATTCAGGAAAACGGTCCCACCCAGCTGAACATTCCACGCGACTTCTTCTACGGCGACATCGACGTCGAGATCCCGCAGCCGATTCGCATCGAGCGTGGTGCGGGTGGTGAAAATGCCCTCAATGAAGCCGCTGACCTGCTGGCTAGCGCCAAGAACCCGATGATCGTTTCCGGTGGTGGCGTGGTGATGTCCGAAGGCGTCGAGCAGTGCAAAGCATTGGCCGAGTACCTCGGTGCGCCGGTGTGTAACACCTACCTGCACAACGACTCCTTCCCTGCTAGCCACCCTCTCTGGACGGGACCGCTGGGTTACCAGGGCTCCAAAGCAGCGATGAAGCTGATGGCCAAGGCCGATGTGGTATTGGCATTGGGCACCCGTCTGGGACCGTTCGGTACCTTGCCGCAGCACGGCATGGACTACTGGCCTAAAGACGCCAAGATCATCCAGGTCGACTGCAACAACAAGATGCTGGGTCTGGTGAAGAAGATCTCTGTCGGCATCTGCGGCGACGCCAAAGCAGCCGCGACAGCACTGCTGGCCCGCCTACAAGAGCGCGATGTCGCTTGTCTGTCGACCACGGCAGAGCGCAACAAAGATATCGTCGCCGAGAAAGCCGTTTGGGAGAAAGAGCTGGACGAGTGGATCCACGAGAAAGATGAGTACTCGCTGGACATGATCGCCGAGCAAGATGGCGAAGAGGGCAGCTACCTGCACCCACGCCAAGTCCTGCGCGAGTTGGAAAAAGCGATGCCCGAAGATGCGATGGTCTCGACCGACATCGGCAACATCAACTCGGTGGCCAACAGCTACCTGCGCTTTGAGAAGCCACGCAGCTTCTTCGCTCCGATGAGCTTCGGTAACTGCGGTTATGCGCTGCCGACTATTATCGGTGCCAAGGTCGCCGCACCCGAGCGTCCTGCCATCTCCTACGCCGGCGACGGTGCCTGGGGCATGTCGATGGTCGAGATCATGACCTGCGTGCGTGAGCAGATCCCCGTGACCTCTATCGTATTCCACAACCGTCAGTGGGGCGCCGAGAAGAAGAATCAGGTCGACTTCTACAGCCGCCGTTTCGTCGCCGGTGAGCTGGAGAACCCAAGCTTTGCCGAGATCGCTCGCTCCATGGGTGCTCAGGGCATCACTATCGACAAGCTCGAAGATGTCGGTCCAGCCTTGAAAGCCGCCTGCGACGCACAGAAAGATGGCGTCACCACGGTAATCGAGATCATGTGTACGCGTGAACTGGGCGACCCCTTCCGCCGTGACGCGCTGTCTCAGCCGGTTCGTCACCTCGACAAGTACAAAGACTACCAGTAACCCTGTAAGTCGCCTCACCCGTGGCTTTTTGGCCACTGGGTCCTGTGACCTAGTGGCCCTTTTTTGTGATCTATGTGTTTGAGATCCCATAACTAATTTGATTAGCACCGCAGCGTGCGCTCTGCCGCTCAGGTATAGCGACAAGCTTGGGGTGTGCATGCTAGGTGCATAAGATGCTTTGTAAAACGCCTCCAGAATGCCCCAGGAATTTACTGGAAAAGGCCAGTGCCTTGCCGGCGGTTGATACCGTTATAGTCAACGCTGGATCGTTACCCGCTATGGAGAGCGCTCGCCAGTCTGTGGAAGCGGGGTTAATTAGACCGATATTAGTCGGTAACCCAGATGAGATTAATGCCATTGCTCTGGATATCGATTGGTCGTTGAAGGGGGTACGGATTATCCCCGCCTTTGAAGAGCAGCAAGCGGCCGAGGTTTCCATAGCGCTGGCGCGTAGTGGAGAAGCCCAGATGATAATGAAAGGGCATCTGCATAGCGATACCTTGATTCGGGCGGTGCTCAATCGCGAGCAAGGTTTGCGCACCGGGAACCGTCTCAGCCACGTGTTTTATATGACAGTGCCGGGTAGTGAAAAATCGCTCTGTATCACCGATGCCGTGGTCAATGTGCAACCCAATATTGATACCAAAATGGCCATTGCGCGGAACGCGGTTGAATTGCTCCATGCACTCGGCAATGCACTGCCTAAGATGGCGGTATTGTCGGGTACCGAAGTAGTCAGTGAGGCGATGCCATCGAGCGTAGAAGCCGCTGAAGTGACTCGTAGAGCAGCCGCTGGCGAGATCAGTGGGGCGATCGTCGATGGCCCGATGGCGCTGGATAATGCCATCTCTATCGATGCCGCCAATATGAAAGGGATCAACAGCCCCGTCGCTGGTAACGCCGATATTTTGCTCGTGCCCAATCTCGAGTCTGGCAACATGCTGTTTAAGAAGATGGTGTACTTCATGAGCGCGACGGCAGCCGGGCTGCTGATGGGCGCCCGGGTTCCCATCGTCCTGACCTCGAGGGCCGATCCCCCTGAGGCTCGCTTAGCATCGGCTGCCTTAGCCGTGATCTACAACGCTTACCAAGCAGGGCATAACGAATCCTCGCAACGGAGAATTAGTTGATCTCACGATAAGGTTTGCCGGGGCTCGATTATTGGTTTTTTAACGGGTCTTACTTACCAAACACGCAGTGTTGAAGGTCTCTTTGCGTGGCAGGCGTTGTAGCAACGAAGAGGGTTTGAGCAATAAGTTGATAATGCCCGAGACCAAAGTGTAGGCAGGCATCTTGCGCATAGCTTGGGCATAGATAATTTGAGCGGAAGGTTTTTGATCGTTATCACTCATCGTAAATCTCCTAAAAGAACCAATAAATACGGGAATTTGAACTGCTTGGTAAATCACACCCGATATTTATTTTCTTTGTTTTACGGAGGATGCCAATGAATGCGGCGATATTAACAATCGTTGACGTGTACGTCAAGCAGGTCATGTATATGATTTTCCTTTGTAGGGTTTGGCTGCGTACCGATTAATGCCGTTGCATGCAGCGGCCATTGACCCGTAATGGGGGGATGAGAGTGCCTGTTTGGTACGACTCAAAGATAACACTACACGAGGGGATTGGTGTTGAAACAGACAGATACAGCTACACCCGCGCACTACCATAAAGTCGTCAATTGCCAATACGCGTGCCCTGCTCATACGCCGGTGCCCGAGTATATTCGGCTAGTGGCCGAGCGTCGTTATACCGATGCGTATATGGTCAACTGGGAATCTAATGTGTTTCCGGGGGTCTTGGGGCGAGTTTGCGACCGCCCTTGCGAACCCGCCTGTCGGCGAACTCGGGTCGAAGAAACCCCGGTCGCTATCTGTCGGCTCAAGCGAGTGGCAGCCGACAATAAGGGGGACATCAGCGAGCGATTGCCCGTCATTCCCACTCAAAAGAACGGTAAGCGAATCGCCCTGATTGGCGCGGGGCCGGCTTCGTTGACGGTGGCTCGTGATCTGCAACCACTGGGTTATCAGGTTGTACTGTTTGACCGCGAGCACAAGGCTGGCGGCATGATTCGTAGCCAGATTCCCGCATTTAGATTGCCCGAATCCGTGCTCGATGAAGAGACTGACCTGGTGTTGAACATGGGGGTCGAAACCCGTTTTGGCGCCGACGTCAGCAGCCTTAAAGCTGTGTTAGACGAGCAGTTCGATGCGGTGTTTGTCGGTACCGGCGCCCCCAATGGTAGGCCTCTGGCGCTACCGGGGCAGAATGACGACAGTGAGCACATCCATATCGGTATCAATTGGCTCTCAGGGGTCAGCTTCGGCCATATCAGCAAAGCTAGCAATAAGGTGCTGGTACTCGGTGGTGGTAATACGGCGATGGATTGCTGCAGGACCGCTCGGCGCTTAGGCGCCAAACAGGTCAAGGTGGTGGTCCGCAGCAGCTTCGAGGATATGAAGGCATCGCCTTGGGAGAAGGACGACGCGCTGGAAGAAGGGATCGAGATCATCAACCATCACGTGCCTAAGGAGTATGTAGTCGAGAACGGCAAGTTCAAAGGCGTGCTGTTCGAGAGGGTCGAATCGGTCTACGAAGATGGCCGCCGACGACTGGTGCCGACCAAGGATGCGCCGGTATTAATCGAGTGCGACGAGGTGCTAGTCGCGATCGGCCAAGATGCCAGCTTCCCTTGGATTGAAAAGGATTTGGGGGTTGATTTCGACGAGTGGGGGATGCCGGTACTCAATGAAACCACCTTGCAGTCATCATTGCCGCAACTGTTTTTCGGTGGTGATGCGGCCTTGGGGCCAAAAAATATTATCACTGCGGTGGCGCATGGCCGGCGCGCGGCCATCTCCATCGATCTGTATTGTCAGGACCTGGGTGTCGAGGCTCGCCTCGAATCCGGTTATTCGCTGATCAGCCAGAAAATGGGGGTTCACGAGTGGAGTTATCACAGCCAAGTCTCCAACGATCCCCGTCAGGCGATGCCGCACCTCTCCAAGCGGAAATCATTGAACAACCTTAAGGCGGAAGTCGAGTTGGGGTTTGACGATGACCTGGCGTTAAAAGAAGCGATGCGCTGCCTCAACTGTGATGCCCAAACGGTGTTTGCCCATGAACGCTGTATCGAGTGTGGGGCCTGCGAAGATATTTGCCCGATGGACTGCATCAACTTTACCGGCAATAACGATGAGCTGGCGCTGCGACAGCAGTTGCGGGTGCCCGCCAATAACCTTGATGAAGACCTATATGTTTCGGCCGACCTCAAGACCGGCCAGATCATGGTCAAAGATGAGGATGTCTGTCTGCACTGTGGGCTCTGTGCCGAACGCTGCCCTACCGGGGCTTGGGATATGCAGACATTCATTTTAAATCTATGACATGGGACGCTTACGATGAAACCGATCAACGCTATTAACGAGTTTGTCATTCGCTTTGCCAATGTCAACGGCACCGGCTCGGCCAGTGCCAATAACATGTTTGCCAAGGCCGTGTTTCGGATGGGGATTCCGGTCAGTCCGCGAAATGTGTTTCCATCCAATATTCAGGGGATGCCGACCTGGTATGAAGTGCGGGTCAGCGAGAAGGGTTATCTGGGGCGACGTGGCGGCGGTGCAGATATTGTTGTTGCCATGAACGCGCAGAGCATGGCTCAGGATATGCGCAATATGTTGCCGGGAGGGTACTTTCTCTATGACTCGAGCAAACCGATCGATCCGGCTCTGGTGCGCAAGGATATTCAGCTACTCGGCATTCCGATTTCGCAGATCTGTCTGCGCGAATACGACGATCCTCGCCAGCGGCAGCTGTTTAAGAACGTCATCTATGTCGGCGCGCTAGCGGCACTGTTAGATATCGAGTTTGAGGTTCTCAAGGGGTTGTTGGAAGACCAGTTCAAGGGCAAAGAGAAACTGATTATCCCTAATATCTACGCCTTGGAACTGGGGCACCAATACGCCTCGACCCACTTTCAATGCCCTCTGTCGATCCGAGTTCAACGTAGTGATGCGGTCGGTGATCATATCCTGATGGACGGCAATACGGCCGCTGGGTTAGGCGCGGTCTACGGCGGTGCCAGTGTGGTGGGATGGTATCCGATCACCCCCTCCACCTCGGTGGTGGAAAGCTTTAGCAAGTACTGCAAGCGGCTGCGTATCGATCCGGCCACAGGCAAGAAAAACTTTGCCATCGTCCAGGCTGAAGATGAACTGGCGGCGATCGGTATCGCCATCGGTGCCTCTTGGAATGGCGCCCGAGCTTTCACCGCTACCAGTGGTCCTGGCATCTCGTTGATGACTGAGTTTTTGGGGCTGGCCTATTTTGCCGAGATCCCGTTGGTGTTGATCAATGTGCAACGCGCTGGGCCCTCGACCGGGATGCCGACCCGCACCCAGCAATCAGACGTGCTGGCTTGTGCTTACGCTTCTCACGGCGATACCAAGCATGTGCTGCTTTTTCCATCCTCGCCCAAAGAGTGCTTCGACCTGTCGGCTCAGGCGTTTGATCTGGCCGAACGGTTGCAGACTCCGGTGATCATCATGAGTGATCTGGACCTGGGGATGAACGACCATCTGAGTCCGCGGCCGTGCTGGGACAACAATCACCGTTATGATCGCGGCAAGGTGCTGAACGCCAGCCAACTCGACAGGATGACGGAGCGCTTCGGTCGTTATCTGGATGTAGACGGCGATGGCATTTGCTACCGCACGTACCCCGGCACTCACCCGAGCAATGGTAGCTTCTTCACCCGAGGTACCTCGCGCGACCGCTATGCCATCTACAGCGAGCAGGGCGATGCTTATGTCGACAACATGGAGCGCCTCGATCACAAGTTTGAGACCGCCGCCAAGTTGATTCCAGCACCGCAAATCAGCCTCAATCCAAACAGTCGCGAGGTCGGTTTGATCTTCTACGGTACCACCACCGGATCGATCGCTGAGGCCATCGATATGTTAGTCGCCAAAGGTGTTCAGGTCGGTACGATGCAGATCATGGCGTTCCCCTTCAGCGATGCGGTGCGCGATTTTATCGACCATCACCAGCAGTGTTTTGTGATCGAACAGAACCGTGATGCTCAGCTGCGCACCTTACTGATCAACCAGTTCGATACCCCGTCGCACCGTTTGATCCCGCTGTTGCACTTCGACGGATTGCCGATCTCGGCGCGTTATATCAGTAGCCGGGTGCGCGAGCTGTTGAGTTCCGCTGTGCAGTCGCAAGCCAAGCCCCGCCATCCTTCCCACGATCCGGTCGCAAGCAGGTAACTTATGAGCTATCAAAAATCTACTTTCCGTCATCCCCAGTTGCCGGTTAACGATCTGGGTTTGACCCGCCGTGATTACGAAGGCTCGCTGTCGACCTTGTGCGCCGGCTGCGGCCACGACACCATCGGCGCGACCATAGTCGAGGCCTGCGCCGAGCTGTCGCTGCCGCCGCATCGGATCGCCAAGCTGTCGGGGATCGGCTGTTCGTCCAAGGCGCCGACCTACTTCCTGGGCAAGGCCCACGGCTTTAACTCGGTCCACGGGCGGATGCCATCAATCGCCACCGGGGCCAATATGGCTAACCGCAACCTGGTCTATATCGGTATGTCCGGTGACGGCGATACCGCCGCTATCGGCATGGGGCAGTTTGCCCATGTGGTGCGGCGACGTCTGAACATGCTCTATATCGTCGCCAACAACGGCGTCTACGGCCTGACCAAGGGCCAGACCTCGGCCACCTCGGATCGCGGCTCTAAGAACAAAGGCGGCGAAGAGAACCTGCTCGAGGGAATCGACCTGGCGACGATGGCGTTGCAGCTAGGCGCCACCTTTGTTGGGCGCAGTTTTTCGGGTGATAAACGCGAACTGTTGCCGTTGATCAAGGCGGGTCTGAGCCATCGCGGCTTTGCGTTCATCGACGTTATTTCGCCCTGTGTCACGTTCAACAACCATGCGAGTTCGACCCGCAGCTATGACTACGTCCGCGATCACCTTCAGACCGCCGCAGTGACAGATTTTGTCCCGGTGCAGCAGGAGATCATCTCCGAGTGCCCGGTAGGCGGCAGCCAGGATATCTGTTTGCACGATGGCTCGATTATCCGGGTACATAACGTTCAGGGGGGCTACGATCCGCGCAACCGTAAGGCGGCGATCAACGCCATCGAAGAGTCTCGTGAGAAAGGCGATATCCTGACCGGCTTGCTGTATGTCGATCCTGCAGCCGAAGACCTGCACGAGGTATTGGAAACCACCGACAAGCCGCTCAATACCTTGTCGGAAGCGGCCCTGTGCCCCGGTAGCGACGTGTTGGATGTGATCTGTAACAGTTTTGCCTAAGGCGATGGACTTTTATCAGCGATGGCTTCGACTCTTGGGTGCTAAATTGAATAGAATAGCGGCCTGTTGCAATGGGCATCGGTGGCTTGTCGACCCTTGTCCTCCTTGCTGACCTAACCCTGCCACGCTGGCAGTGGCCAAACGTAAGGTCGGTGCCGTCTGTCGTGTGGGAAGAGATAGGGTAAATCATGCCGATTAGGATTCCGGATCAGTTGCCAGCAGCGAGCGTGCTGGGTAACGAAAATATCTTCGTCATGAGTGAAACGCGCGCCGTGCATCAGCATGTGCGACCGTTGAAGGTGATTATTCTCAACCTTATGCCCAATAAGATTGAGACAGAAACGCAACTGATGCGGTTGCTGTCTAACTCACCACTGCAGGTCGATATAGAGCTGCTTCGGGTCGATAACCGGGTGTCGCAAAATACCCCGCCGGAGCACCTGGACAGCTTCTACCGTACTTTTGAGCAGATCAAAGCGCATAACTACGACGGCATGGTGATTACCGGCGCACCGCTAGGACTGGTGCCTTTTGAAGAGGTGCTGTACTGGGATCATATCAAGGCCATCATCGAGTGGTCGCACGAGCATGTCACCTCGACACTGTTCTTGTGCTGGGCGGTTCAGGCCGGGTTGAAGGTGTTGTACGATCTACCGAAACGGACTCGGACGGAAAAACTATCGGGTGTTTATCGGCATCAAACGCTAGCCCCCAACGAACCGCTGGTACGTGGCTTTGACGATGAGTTCTTAGCACCGCACTCGCGTAATGCCGACTTCCCGCTTGACTTCATTGAAGCGCAAACCGATCTCAAGGTGCTGGCTAGTTCCGATGAGGCTGGTGCATATCTGATGGCCAGTCAAGACCGGCGCCAGGTTTACGTTACCGGTCATCCCGAGTATGCGGTCGAGACCTTGGCGCAAGAGTATCGACGCGATCTCGACGCCGGTATCGATCCTAAGATACCGATAAATTACTTCCGTAATGACGACCCGCAGCAACCGCCGCAGGTCAGGTGGCGCAGCCACGGCAATATGCTGGTTTCCAATTGGTTGAATTACTACGTTTACCAGTTGACTCCTTACGACTTGCGCTCGATGGAGTTTACCCTCGACTAAGTCGGGATCGGCTGGTTCAGTCGGTGAGCCGATGCAGGGAGGAGTCGTTTAGTGCCACTGCTCCAGCCTGCGGCGTAGTTCGTCCATCTTCGCGACCATCACTTGCTCGAATTGATCCAGCTCGGTCGTCAGTATCTGCTTATTCTGGTCGATCCCCTTATCACCACTAGCTAGGGTGTTGAGCTCATTGACCGCCTGCAACAGCAATTCAGAGCTGCTATTAGCCTGGGTAAACTGGAATTTCTTAGTCCGTGGCAGAGGGCTACCTTCTGGGCGCTGATAGTAGATCTTGAGGACCTCTTCGGCACCGTCGTTGTAGAGGGTGTAGCGGCTGATCTGATCGAAACGGGTGATGCCCATCGACGTCAGAGTAGGTAATAGCGACATGGATTGCCTCTTGTGATTATTGGCTGGCAGCGCTTGAGCCTAAAACGGTTTGGAGTAGTGGGATAGGGCCAGTTGCGAAGGGCTAATAACGCCAATGAAGATTGGATCGTCGCCACTGTTGTGGCCGAACCGTTGTGGTTGTTAATCAGGCCAGAAAAATAAATAGCTTCTCTGGAATTATTTTCTTCCGGCAATATTTATCAATAGATAACGCAGTGGACAGAGGGACGTGATTGTTTTACATGCCGCGCTAGTCTATTTTCTGGTTTTTGGGAGCAACGCAGTGGTTCATACTTGTCCTCGTAGCGTCATTACTCTTTGCTTTCGCAGGCGCTCAGAGGCAACCTGGAAATGATTCGAATTATCTTTCTAAGAGTGTCTACCCTAACGGGTATTGATAGCGTCACTGTTGTTCTCAATAGCGAATATCGAGGAAGCTAGTAGCAGGGTAGAGCTTAACGCGAGCTCGTTTCAGTACCTGTATCCTTTTCCGGTTGATCATAAGGAAAAGCAGGATACAAGTATCAGCATTATTCTCAAAAAGATATCTATTTGTTCCCCTACTGACTTCATTTTTAGTCGCCTGCGGAGGCGGAGGCGGTGGTACCGCAGCCAGTGGCGGCGCTACTAACCAAGCTGTACTGGGGCCGCTAGCTGGCGCCGATATCTATGCTTACCGATTAACCGATCTTAATAGCGCTATCGAAGGCCCTATAGCTGCCGATAGCAGCGTCTCTGACCTTGATGCAGCGGGGCGTTTTGAACTGAGCCTGACCGGCATCGCCGATGATGAATGGATACTGGTGGCTGCCTCGGGTGGCCAGGATATTGATGACGATGGTGTGATCGACCCGACCGCTTCCCTTCATGACGGAACCTCTTACGCGCTGGCCAAAGCGAGCGATTGGCGTGCTGGCGATGTTCGAGTCACCGCGTTGTCCGATATTGCATGGCGCTATGCCAAAGACCAAATTGCTGATAACACTGCGCTAGCAACCCGTTTGGAGCTACTGGCCAGTTGGCTGATTGCGACTGACAATGACGGCGATAGCGGTGTCGATTACGACGATTTGCTACTGCTCAATCCGCGCCAAGCATCGGCGCAGTCCGCAATCGTCTACTCAGCGCTGCTCCCCAGCGACGACTTTGCCAATCCTAATCATATCGATCGGCTGCACTCGGATGAGACCGAGTCGGTAATATTTGCCGCTCTGGTGGCGCAGTTCGGCAGTACACCTTGGATCGCCGATAAAAACCCGGATTCGTTTACCTTTGCTAGCCAATCAGGTGTGGCTGTCAGCAGTTTGATTGAATCAAACACGATCATCGTTGCGGGTATTAATCGGGTGACAGCAATCGGTATTACCGGTGGTGAATATCGCATCAACGGAGGTCGTTACACCAATGCAGCTGGTACCGTGCGCAATGGCGATACCGTCAGCGTCAGTGTGACATCCCCGGCCAATAACGGCACAGCGACCAGCGCGACTGTGACTATCGGCGATGCCAGTGACAGCTTTGTTGTGACGACGTTTATATCAGACGCATTCCTCTCAACCATCAATATCACAATGGTTGCGATCAACGCTGCTGGTGAAAGTTTTGAGATGGGTTGCGATACCTCCGATGCTACCAATATTGATCCTGCATGCCGGGTGGGCGAAAAACCTGAACATGTCGTCACCTTCTCCACTAGCTTTGCCATGAGTGCACACGAGGTCTCTTGGGATGCCTGGGATGCCTGTGTCGCAGATGGTGGCTGCAGTGCAGCCGTTGACGGTGGTTATGGGCGTGGTGATAGACCTGTCATTAACGTGAGTTATGACGACGTTTTCAGCGAATTTATTCCATGGCTTAACGGTAAAACTGGCAATGATTACCGCCTTCCGAGCGAGACTGAGTGGGAGTACGCCGCTCGTACGGGAACTCATACGGTCTACAGCTGGGGGGATACGGTGGGTAGCAATAATGCTAATTGCTGGAGTTGTGGCGGGGGGGTTGACGGTGGATTGGGGACGGCCCCGGTCGGTAGTTACGTCGCCAACGGCATAGGTCTTTATGACTTACACGGCAATGTCTGGGAGTGGGTGCAAGATATCTACAACGACGATTACGAGGGGGCACCGACCGATGGCAGTGCCCGTAACAGCGGTTCCGGCGGCACTGATCGTGCAGTGCGTGGCGGCTCCTGGATCAATACTCCAGTCGTCTTGCGCTTGGCCAACCGTGGTAGAGCCATTTCATCGTTTCGTGGCAATGGTGTTGGCTTTCGTATCGCCCGGGATAACTAATTTTTGTTTTACTCTTTGTCCCGTTAGTAAGGGGTGAAAATAATACTTTAGCTTTGAAGAATGGGCGGCAAAGTAACCGTTTCTGTGGTTAATTTAATCAATGGGCGCTGTAGCAGGGTGAAGGCTTGGCGCTATGATAGAACGAGATCTCGAGCGATTGTCCGCTCAAAAAGTCGCCAGGAAAAAAGGGATTATCAATGCGTTTGCCAGGTCGATAAAGAATGCGCAGACCAGCGGCACGATAATAAAGGCCAGGTGAGACGCGCCGTAGCGCTGCGATACGGCAGACATATTGGCCATAGCGGTCGGTGTGGACCCCAGGGATATACCGCCAAAGCCTGCGCAAATTACCGCGGCGTCGTAGTTTCGTCCCATCACCGGAAAGACCACCAATAGAATGACGGCTATCGCAACCAGAAACTGAGCGCCGAGGATGGTGAAGATCGGGCCCGCCAGATCAACCAGTGTCCATAGCTGCATGCTCATCAGTGACATCGCCAGAAAGGCTCCCAGAGAAATATCTGCTATCAATGCGATCGAGGGCTGGCGAGTAGGCCATTGGGTGCCGGTAATGCGAGGTAGCGACTTGGGAAGAAAGTTTGTCAGCAGGATACCGGCAAATAGGCAGGTGACGAAAAGGGGGAGTTGTAAGCCTAAATCCTCCAGCACTTCGTTCAGGATAAAGCCGAGGATGATGCAGTAGTGGAGGGCCAGTACGGCATCGAGAAAATCGAGATAACTGATCCCTTTGCTCTGTTGTTGGTCACTTACCCCCACATCCACAGGTTCGATTTTAGTCGGTGTGAGTTGGTGTCTGTTGATAAGAAATTTGGCGATGGGACCGCCCATCAGGCTGGCAAGTATCAAACCGAAAGTGGCGCAGGCGATCCCCATCTCCATGGCGTTCGAGATGCCGTAATCATCAGCGATACGGGGGGCCCATGCGATGGCGGTGCCGTGGCCTCCAATCAACGAAACGCTGCCTCCGAGCATGCCAACCGAAGCCGGTAATTCGAAGGCGGAGGCTATCGTAATACCGGTGAGGTTTTGGATGACCATATAACCGATGGTGATCGCCAGTAGGATTACCAACGGTTTGCCGCCTTGCAGCAGGTCCTTAAGGCTGGCATTGATGCCGATAGTGGTAAAAAAATACACCAGTAAGAAGTCACGCGCGGCTAAGTCAAAGCTGATCTCGATGCCGGTGACAAGGAATACCAGCGTGATGAGTACAGAGAAGATCAAACCTCCGGTAACCGGCTCGGGGATGCTAAATTCTCTAAGAAAGCCGACGGCATTGTTAACCCGCTTGCCGACAAAGAGCACGATAATTCCCACTGTAAAGGTGAGAAACGGGATCAGCTGTAAGGTGCCATCGTTGAAGTCCATAAAGGCTTGATATCCATCCAGAGTTAGGGAGTGCGAGTCAGTCCCAAGGCTAGTACAGGACTGCTAGGCTAGCCAGAAGTTGTGGTTAATCCTTCCCCAAAGCGTTATATCGCTCACCCTTGGGCGGTTGGTCTGGGCTCTATTGCATGCTGCTGTGAATGAATGTTTGGTTGCTGTTCGATACGCCGGATTGCGGATCTAGTTGAAGGCCAGAATTCAACCGGGACTTATTCGCAGGTACGCTAGATCATTAATCGATGGATAAACCACTAATATCGTATATAAACGCCATACAACACCTAATATTTAGATAAACTCTGAATACAGAGAACAAAGTCACCGTTGCATCGGTAGTGCTCTTTTTGAATGACGCAGAGCGTCGACGAAATCGCTCGTTGGAGGAAATGTAATGAGATTATTAAACCGGACGCCAGGCTGGCTTATTTTATTGCTGGGGTTGGTGGTATTGGCGGGCTGCTCTTCGCAGCGTACCCTCGAAAGCGATCTGGGGCTGTCCGATGCACCCGATTGGGTCAATATAGGCACCCAAGCGGTCGACAACGAAGAGGGTCGTTTACTGCAAGGCGTTGGCATGGCAGCTTCGATGAGTGATCCCTCGTTGCAACGTAGTACTGCCGATAATCGAGCGCGGACCGAGATCGCCCGCATTCTTTCCACCTATATTGACGGTACTATCAAGGATTACAGCGCCGCTTCGGGTACCCAGAGCGATGCCAATATCGAACAAGTGCTGCGTAGCTCTACCAAGACGGCACTGTCCGGTGCCCGTATCATTGCCCGCTGGCTCGATCCCGATAGCGGTAGCCTCTACTCGTTTGCCGAGCTGGACATGCAGCAGCTCGAACAACTACTGTCGACCTCATCGGCGCTATCTGCTGAATTACAGAAATATATCGCCGATAATGCCGATACCGAATTCCAACAGCTTATGAAGGGAACTCAATAATGATGCGCTGGCTGACTTTACTTTTTACCTTGTCGTTGATCGCCGGTTGCGGCACCCAAGTGACCCGACTCGACCCTGATCAGACAGTCGATTTGAGCGGTAGCTGGAATGACACCGACTCGCGCCTGGTGGCGCAGGATATGATTCAGGACGCGCTGTCCCATCCGTGGATATCGCAATTTGAATCCGGCCAAGGCCATTCACCGACGGTCATCGTTGGCACGGTTCGTAACCTCAGTCACGAACATATCAATATCAACACCTTCGTCAACGATATGGAGCGTGCCTGGATCAACTCCGGCCGGGTGGTCTTTGTTGCTTCCAACCAAGAGCGTTCAGAGATACGCGACGAGCGGATCGACCAAGACTTGAACGCCACCGAACAGACCCGTAATGCGGCAGGCAATGAGGTCGGCGCTGACTTCATGCTCAAAGGGCAGATCAATACTATTATCGATGTCGCGTCCGATGATCAGGTGCGTTACTACCAGGTCGACCTGACGCTGATCAGCATGAAGGATAATCGCAAGGTATGGCTGGGGCAGAAGAAGATTAAGAAACTGGTCGAGAACAGCAAACTTCGCTATTGAGCCTCCGATCGTCATGCATAGCGTTATGTCTGCAAAGGCGTTCCGTAGCGGGATTAGCCTGTTGCTATGTCTGTTGCTGCACGGCTGCGCGCTGCAGCAGTGGCAGAGCACCGGTATGGGGCGCTACCTAGAGAGCCATTCGCTGGCAGATACGTTGGCCAAACTGGAATCGCAGTCTCCCGACGATCGCGATCTACCGATGCATCTGCTCAATCGAGGCCTGGTCCACCACCTGATAGGCAACTATCAACGCAGCAACGAAGACCTTGAGGCAGCCAAAATTGCCCTCGAAAAGGTCCAAGCGATCAGCGTAACCGAGGGCTTTACCTCCTCGACCATTAACGAAACCTTCAACGACTACAGCGCCACGCCCAGCGAAAGGGTGTTGCTCCATGTGGTGATGGCGCTGAATTATCTCGCCCTCAATGACCTGTCCAGTGCGCGGGTGGAGGCGCTTCAATCCGACCTGAGAATGCGCGAGCTGGCCGATGAGGAGGCCGAACTGGCCAGCGCACGATTTATCGCCGGACTGATCTTTGAACTGAACCAAGAGTGGTCTGACGCGATGATCAGCTATCGCAAGGCGGAACAGGTTTTAACGCGGCGAAAGCTGACGATCCCCGATGCATTGCAGAATCGACTGCTCAACGGTAGTCGACGGCTGGGACTGGAGAGCGAGTACCAGCAGTACGTGTCCAAATTTCAGCAGCAGTCGGTGATGCTACCAGAGAATTACGGCGAGGTGCTGGTGCTGTATCTCAACGGCCAGGTTCCCTCCAAGCAGCAGCGTAGAATCAGTATTTACGCACCGTCGTTGGAGCACTTTGTCTCCATTGCGCAGCCGTACTACCCGCCTCGGGATGGTCCCGTGACGGCCTCTGTGCTGGCTTTAGGCGCCAATAACGTGACCCTCGAACTGCTGGAGGATATCGACAATCTGGCACGCGAAGCGCTGCAAGCCGATGAGACCAAGCGGCTGGCGTTAAGCCTCGCCCGGGTGACAACAAAGCATCAGCTGGTTAAGGATGCGAGTAAACAAGATCCACTGCTCGGCCTGTTGACCGATATGGCGGCGCTGCTGACCGAAGTGGCCGATACGCGTAGCTGGAATCTGCTGCCGGCCGCGATCCAGATTGGTACCGTTCAACTGCCCGCCGGTTCCTACTCGCAGCCAATTGAAGGCATCTCTGGCAAACGGCAGCCGACACCGACACTCGAGGTTAAGGTGGGGGCGACGCAGCTATTGATCGCCAATAGCTACGGCAATATCACGCCTTTGACATACTATTAAGATTGAAAAGGATACCGTTATGAATCGCATCGCTCTTCTCAGTCTGATTCTGCTTACAGGCTTGCTCGGATGCTCAAGTTCACCCTCGAGCGCGCCTCAATGGAGCACCGGCGTAGCGGAAAATTATCCGCCCAGCCGCTACCTAACCGCCATCGGAGAGGCCAACAGTCGAGAGTTCGCCGAGCAGCGCGCACTGTCTGCGCTGGCTCGCGTGTTTGAAGTGAATATCCAGGAGCAAAACAGCGATTTTTCATTGTTTCAAAGCGGTACCGGGCAAGAATCTGAAACGATCAATCGGCAGGTTAACTCAAGGCAGCTAATCGCTAGCACCGAACAGGTTGTTGAGGGTGCCATCCCCGTCGAGTATTGGCAGAATAACCAGCAACATCTGGTGTTGGTGGCACTGGAACGTAGCGGTGCCGAGCAGCGCATTCGGCAGCAGATCGGTCAGCTCGACCAACAGACCTCGGCGCTGGCTCGTTACGCTAGCAACAATCAACTGAATTCGGTGGTACAGATCAGTGCTCTGGAGCAGGCTAGACAACTGCAACGTCAGCGTATTCCGCTTAATCGTAATCTGTCAGTGGTTAGCGGTAAACAGATCTCCCCACCGATCAGCGCCGCTAGTCTGGAGCAGCTTATTCGCAACCAGCTGGCGGAGCTGCAATTCAGCCTTGCTGCCGAGCCCGAGCTGCTAGCGCAACTCGAACACGCCGTCGGGCAGATCGGAGCGAGCATCCAGAACGAGGCTGAGCTGCACCTTCATGGCGCGATGGATCGAGAGCCAATAGTAATGCAGCAGGGCTGGTACTGGGTACGCGGATCGCTGCAGCTGGCCTTGAGCAATAGCGACGGGACCGTCATCGCTCAGCAGCGCTGGCCGGTGAAGATTTCGGCGCAAGAGGAGGGGATGGTCGAGCAGCGGTTGCGAGACCGGATCAACCAAGATATCGCCAATCAGCTGTTTCAATTGGTCACGTCAACGCAACTGGACAAATAACTCTTTCAATAACCATTTAACCCCTCGTGCAGCTTCAATTGCTGTGCGTTGGCTCCAGTTTGCGCTCGAATTTGGACCTTGCTCAAAAACCGTCCCGCTTCCTATAGTCGAGTACAGTCATCACATCTATCGTAGGAGTCCATCATGAGTGATCAGCAAACCGTTGAGATCCGTCTAAACGACGAAGCACAGGCACTGTTCGCGGCCTACCAAGGCTACACCGGCGCCACTGCAGAAGACTACATCGAAGCGTTGGTGGTCAAAACACTACCCACTCTCAAAGCCCTAGTCGAAGCTCTGCAAGAAGCGGGCGAAGACGGTGATGCGGTGATGGAAATTTTTGGTCGTAAAATGGCCGAGTCGGTGCTGCAACAGCAACAAGCCGCCCAGGATCCTGCCGCCGCTAACGGCTAAGTTAAGCCCGGCATCGAACTATTCGGTGCTGATGGTTTTTCTCAAGAGCGCCGCAGTTATTTCATCTCAGCAGGAAAGATGTGCTTCCAGTCTTGCTTCATATCGACCAGAGTCCAGCCCTTCTGCTGTGCTTCATCAAGCCCCTTGTCAAGACGTCCGATGCTGGAGTGGCGGTCGTAAGACCACTCGCGCATGGCGTCGGTATGGTGGATGTAAACGCCCAATCGAAGGCCCGCTCCAGCCGTGGTCCATTGCAGCATCTGTAGGTCACCATCGGAGTTGCCGAATGCGGCAATCGGTCGACGGCCGATATGTTGCTGGATACCGACCGGCTTGCCTTCCTTGTCGTCGATAAAGTTCAGGCTTGGTAAGCGGGCCAGCACTGGCTTACCGTCGCGGATTTGAAACTCGGTATTGATGCTGCTGCCGACAACCTGCTCGGGTGGGATGCCGTAGACCTGCTCGGTCCAGGGGCGCATGAACTCGATGCCTCCTCCAGAGACGATAAAGGTTTTGAAACCGTTCGCGCGCAGGAAGCTGAGTACTTCGAGCATTGGCTGGTAGACCATCTCGGTGTAGGGGCGGTTGGTGGTGGGGTGCCTCGCGGATGCTAGCCACGCCTCGACGGTGGTCTCGAACTCCTCGGTGGTCATATCGGCATGGGTCGCCATGACGATCTCGAGTATCGCGTGTTCACCACCAGCGAGTGCGCTTTTCAGGTCTCCCTTAAGCAGCGAAGCGAAGGGTTCCTGCTGTTTCCATTCTGGGTGCTGCGGAGCTAGCTGCTTAACTCGGTCGATGGCGAACAGCAGTTGAAAATAGACCGGTTGCTCGGCCCACAGAGTGCCGTCGTTATCGAAAGTGGCGATCCGTTCAGAAGGTGCTACAAAGTCGGTTGAGCCCTTGCTGGTTACGGCCGTTACAAACCCGATGATCGATTGTTTGGCGTTGCCATCGTTCCATGAAGGAAGCGGGTCGGTGGCCTGAGCGATGGCCAGACCGATCAGTCCGAAGACGGCCCCCAGGGTTAAGAAAAGGCGCAGTAGCATCCGTTTTAGCATCATAAAAGTCCTCGCTGACCGATCAGCGACCTCTTTTGTTTTGTGATCAGATACAGCCTGCCCGTTCGCGAAATACTACAGGCCGTTTGGCCAGCATAAGATCGGCCATAGTCGCATCGTTATTAGTGTGAAGAGAGTAGCGCAGGCATCCGCTCAGAGACCTTCAGCCTGCGCTATTGGTTAGTGGCTACCGCCACTGCTCTGCAGTTTGTCCATCACCTTGTCAAGGCTGAAACTGGCTGCTTTCTGGCGTGGCGGGTAGTCTTGGAAAGTCGCCAGGAACTGCCCCACATAAGCTTGGGCGGGTACCAGCAAATAGGCGCGATCAAGCAGCCAGTCATAGTAGGTATTGGAGGTTTTGGTAGCACGCTCGTAAGGGTCGCGGCGCAGGTTGAATATCAACGGTAGCCGCAGTGGTACGAAGGGTTCTGCCCAAGCTTGTAACGTTCCTTCCACCCGCTGCTCCATGAAGATCAGTTTCCAGTCCTGATAGCGCAGCGCGGTCAGGTCGCCATCGTCGGAGAAGTAGAACACCTCCTTGCGTGGGCCTTTTTCTTCCTTACCGGTCAGATAGGGCAGGAAGTTGTAGCCATCGAGATGGACCTTGTAATCGCGCCCGATCGCTTTGTGGCCAGTCAGCAGCTTCTCTTTCACTTCGGCATCACCCGCGGCCGCCAGCAGCGTGGGGAGCCAGTCCATGTGGTGCATGATCTCGTTGGACCAGCTGTCGGGCTTGATTTTTCCGGGCCAGCGAACCATCGAAGGCACCCGCCAGCCGCCTTCCCAGTTGGTATTCTTCTCGCCACGGAATGGAGTCATCGCCGCATCGGGCCAAGTGTTCATGTGTGGACCGTTGTCGGTGGAATAGAACACGATGGTGTTGTCGGCAATACCCAGCTCGTCCAGCAGGGTAAGGAATTTACCGATGTGCATATCGTGTTCGACCATACCGTCGGAGTACTCGTCTTGCCCCGAGATGCCCCGCATCTCCTCTTTGACGTGGGTGCGAAAGTGCATCCGGGTTCCGCTCCACCACATAAACCAAGGAATGCCAGCCTCGTGCTGCTTCTTGATGAATTCAACGGCGCCATCGGAGGTTTCATCATCGATGGTCTCCATCCGCTTTTTGGTTAGCGGGCCGGTGTCTTCGATACGGCCGTCGGCGTAGGAGTGAATCACCCCGCGTGGACCAAACTGTTTTCTAAAGTTCGGATACTCGCTCTCTTTGGGGTAATCCTCGTTCTCGGGTTCCTCTTCGGCATTGAGGTGGTACAGGTTGCCAAAGAACTCATCGAAACCATGGTTGGTCGGTAACATCTCATCGCGGTCGCCGAGGTGGTTCTTACCGAACTGGCCGGTGGCGTAACCCAGATTCTTGAGCAGCCCAGCGATGGTCGGGTCTTTTTCATTCATCCCCTCTTTCGCTCCCGGTAGTCCGACTTTGGATAGACCGGTGCGAAATACACTTTGACCCATGATGAACGAAGAGCGGCCGGCAGTGCAGCTCTGCTCGCCGTAGTAGTCGGTAAAGGTCATACCTTCCTGGGCAATGCGGTCAATATTGGGGGTTTTGTAGCCCATCAGTCCGTTGGTGTAGTGACTGATGTTCGATTGGCCAATGTCATCCCCCCAGACCACCAGAATGTTGGGCTTGTCGGTAGCCGCCAGGCTGAGGGTGCTGGCCAGCAGCAATACAGCCGCTAAACCGCTTGTTACAAGTTTATTTATTTGAGATAAAAAAGGTCTCATGAAAGCCTCCAAATCATGTGCGTGAGATGCGATGAATTTAGATCTAGAGGCTTAAAGCGGGGGAGTCCCTGACATCATTTAAAGTCATGTATCAAACTAGACCAAAATAGTGGAGAAAGCCAAACAGGCGGTATGACGTTGGTTTTTCTGATTCAGAATGTCCTCAAGTCAAGGTTGACCTATAGGCTGCTGGCTAGCAGTACTCGAGAAGCAAGTAGCCAGGATAGCGGTTTCATCGACGACGGTAACAAGACGTACAGGTTTCTTTAGCACCGAATTGCTCGGTGCTAAATGGCGGGCATTTAATCTAGGCTTTCGACTTGGCGGCGGATCTCGTCGATCTTGGCTTGCATCACCTTCTCCAGGTGATCGAGGTCGTTGAGAAACTGGGTCTTTTGATCCTTCGGCGTCGCTGGTTTGGGTTGGGTTAGCCGGGTCAGCTCTTCGATCGCTTTTTGCAGCCGTGTGCTGCTGTTTTTAAACTGCTCCCAGCCTTGTTTATCGCGATACTGCAACGGTACCGCTGTCCGCGGACGGACAAAGGTGAACTTCTTGCTGCGGGGTAACAGAGAGCCTTTGGTGCGTTGGTAATACACCTTAAGGACATCGGTTTGCTGTTCTTGGCGGACCTTGAAATGGCTCACTTCGGCAGTAGAGTTTATGCCCATCTCTGTCAGGGTTGGGTAGTCAGACATCAGTTTTACTCTTTCAATAACGTATATAAATCGGTGTTCCTTGTCGTGCCCCGGTTTTGTAGGGACTCAATCAAGGCTCGCTTAGGGAGATGGATTTTTGTTGTTATTGAAGTGGCAGTGAAACTGCAGGGTACGAATAATAATTGCTGGCGATTATAGACCGGCTGGTACTTTAGGTTAGGACCAGATTTGGAAGGTCGATTAGGCCAGTTTTGGCAGCGTAGATCTTGGCTCAGATATGCAAAAAGCTACCTCTCGTGCTCCAGGCGAGCCGCTCACTGAGGGAGTAAATAATCTCGCCTTAGCTGATCGAGTTCCCCGCTCTGCGACATCGCCTCGATGGCACTGTCGAACATCGCTTTTAAATCCTCGGAGGCGGCGATGTTGCGTGAAATGAGCAAGTAAAAGGGCTCTGCCTGAGCGTCGGGAATCGGCCCATAAGATAACTCAGGATCGCTGAACAGATCGTTACCGATACGCGCCATCCCTGCAACGATCTCGTAGCGACCGATGAACAGTGCACACCTGCCGCGCTGAATCATCGCTGCGAGGGCGTAGAAATCTTGCGATCCGGTGTAGACCGTCGTCTGGCCAAGGGCAAAATTACTGTAGTTATACCCCGGTAAGCCGCAGACCGTACCAAACTGGGCGAGCTGCTGGCCTCGTTGAATATTGATGCCCTCTGAAAAATGCCGGCGGGAGTAGAAGTAGTAGGGGGTCAACTGATAATAGGGGCGGGACAGCAGGTAGGCCTGTTCGCGCTCGGGGCTGGCGGAGGCATCGATGGCGACCTGATAGTGGCTACCGTCTTGTACGGCGGCCAGGCAGCGCTTCCAGGGAAGCTGATCGATCTGGATGTGGATCCCTAAGCGAGCGGATATGCGTGCAATCATCGCCACCGTGTAGCCGGCCATCACACCGTTTTCATCGGTATAGCTAAACGGGGGCCACTGCGCATCATCAGCGCATAAACGGATGCTGGAAACCGCTTCAGACGCTGCCGTTGCAGGCAGTGGCCAAAGTTGAAAACTTAGCAGTAATACGATTAAAAACAGACGCATAACGAGGGCGGTTAAGGTGGCTAGTAAGCAGAGTATAGTGCTGGATAAGAACGCTAGGTGGCTACGGTTGTGATCGCGGTCTGAACTGGTAAGACCATTACCTTGAAACCGTTGTTGATCAGCTCCTCGGCTGCAATCAGTGTTTCGGTGATATCGCTGGTCCAGCTATCTGGTATCAACAGTGCCAAATAACTGGTTCTAACTCCTCGGGGCCTCGAAGGAATACCGTGGATAGCAACTGGAAGCGCCTGTGAGCCAGCTTCTGTGATTCATCAACAATAAAAGCTCCTGTCAGGAGGGTTACATGACCTACGATGCCAAAAATATTGATACCGCTAAGGCGATTGCCAACGACAAAAAACACGTCTGGCACCACCTTACCCAGCACAAGCCGTTTGAACAGAACGATCCGATGGTGATCGTCAAGGGCGAAGGGATGCGGGTATGGGACGCCAAGGGTAACGAATACTTGGACGCGGTATCGGGTGCGGTCTGGACCGTCAATGTAGGCTATGGCCGTACCGAAATCGCCGATGCGGTTCGCGATCAGTTGGTAACACTGAACTACTTCGCCCAAACCGCCGGTAACGTTCCTGCGGCGCTGTTTGCCGAGAAGCTGATCGACAAGATGCCGGGCATGAGCCGGGTCTACTACTCTAACTCCGGCTCTGAAGCCAACGAGAAGGCGTGGAAGATCGTGCGTCAGATCGCCGAGAAGAAGTACGGTGGCAAGAAATACAAGGTGCTCTACCGTGAGCGTGACTACCACGGTACGACTATTACCGCGTTGAGTGCCACCGGTCAGTACGAGCGTAAGGGCCAGTACGGACCCTTTACCCCGGGTTTTGTTGAAGTGCCGCACTGCTGCGAGTACCGCTCGCAGTGGGGCGATGTCGACGATTACGGCATTCGCGCCGCCAACGAGATCGAGAAGGTGATCCTGGCCGAAGGACCGGAGACGGTCGGTGCGCTCTGTCTTGAGCCGATCACCGCCGGCGGCGGTGTGATCGAGCCTCCTCAGGGGTATTGGGACCGGGTGCAGGAGATCTGCAAGCAGTACGATATTCTGCTGCATATCGATGAAGTGGTCTGCGGTCTGGGGCGCACCGGCAAGTGGTTCGGTTACCAGCACTACGGGGTTAAGCCAGATATGGTGACCATGGCCAAGGGTGTGGCATCCGGTTACGCGGCGATCTCGTGCACAGTGACCACCGAAGCGGTGTTCGAGGCCTTTAAAGAGGATGATGATGCGCGGATGGGCTACTTCCGTGATATCTCCACCTTTGGCGGTTGTACTGCGGGCCCGGCTGCGGCACTGGTTAATATGGAGATCATCGAGCGCGAGAACCTGCTCGAGAATGTCACCCATATGGGCGAGTACCTGATGGGCCGTCTTAATGACCTCAAGACCAAGTACGATGTGATTGGTGATGTTCGCGGCAAGGGCTTGTTTGCCGGTTTTGAGCTGGTCAAAGACCGTACGACCAAAGAGCCGGTAGACGAGAGTCTGCCGATCGCGATCGGTGCAGACTGCATGAAGCAGGGCGTGATCATCGGTCGGACCAATCGCTCGTTCAAGGAGTTCAACAACACCATCTGCTTGAGCCCTGCGCTGATCGCTACTCAAGCTGATATCGATACCATTGTCGATGCTATCGATAACGCGATGTCGCGCTTGGCACCAAACGGCTAACGCTAACCAGGATGTAGCAGTCGCGGTCGTGGCTACCGGCCGCGACTGCTGACACTCCAGTCTTATTTGCCCACCGGGTTAATAGTTACAACCTTCCTCTTTCGCTCAGTTTTTTACAGGCTGTAGCGTTGCGTGGAAGCCCATTTAGGAGAGGATCATGGCATTACAATCCTTACACCATCTCGTCGAACGTGTTGCCGGAAAAGACGACACGCCGTTGATCGTATCGGCTCTCGAGCGTTTTGAAATTCAAACCGAAATCGGTCTGACTGAAACGACCGCGATACAAGCGATTCATCGGGCTGTCGATTACATAGAAAATGAGTTGGCGATGTTGTCATCTCAGGACCACTCTTTGAGCCAGCAGCAGCAACTCATTGCTGAACATCTTCAGCGTGCCGGTAGCGCCGTCCAGGCGTAGTGTTGAGGGGTTGTTAACGCCCCCGCCAAACAACCCGTCATACCATCCATGAATAAGCCAGCAGTAAATCGCTAAGCTCGTATCAACCCTATCTATGATCCGCTCAAGTCACCCGTTGCCAGATCGATTGTTTTTTGAAACCAACCCCACGATAGCCCGTGCTGATGGGTGGCTATTTGCCAAGTGATGCGCTATATAGTTGATTCACAATATAAATAATTGGTGTCGCGGGCGTCAAACGCGTTCCATGGGATAAGGTAGGGTTGCGTCATGTTCCATCTTTTTCACCTTTCCACCGACAAAGACACCAGCTTGCAGCAGCAGCTTCGAGAGCAGATCGCTGCTGCCATTCTCAACGGCAATATTCCTAAAGACAGTCCCTTGCCGTCTAGCCGAAAACTGGCCAAGCAGCTCAGTATCGCCCGCAACACGGTGGTGCTGGCTTACGAACATTTGCTCGATGATGGTTACCTGATCGCCCGTGAACGGAGCGGTTACTACGTCAACCCCGACATTTTGCACGGAAAGGTGAAAATCGAGCAGAAGGCCTCCGAGGCGATTGAGGGAACGCCGCCGGAGTGGAGCAGTAAGTTCAAGGTGTTGCCCTCCGGTCAGAGCAACATGACCAAGCCGCGTGACTGGCAGAAGTACCAGTACCCTTTTATTTACGGCCAGTTTGACCCCTCGCTGTTTCCTACCAACAATTGGCGCGAATGCTGTAAGGATGCGGTCAGTGTACCGGCGATCCGTGACTGGGCATCCGACCGTTTCGATAACGATGACCCGCTGCTGATTGAGCAGATCCGCACCCGTCTATTGCCCCGGCGTGGTGTTTGGGCTTCGGCCGAGCAGATTCTGGTTACTGTGGGGGCGCAGCAATCGTTATATATGCTGGCCCGGTTGCTGTTGGATAAAGACAGCGTGATGGGAATCGAAGATCCTGGCTACGTCGATATCCGCAATATCGCTACCCTTAATCCGTCACAGGTAGTACCGCTGCCGGTCGACGATGAGGGGATGATCATCGATGAACGCCTCGACAACTGCGACTGTGTTTTCACCACTCCGAGCCATCATTGCCCGACTACCGTTACGATGCCTATCGAGCGACGCTATGAGTTGCTGAAAAAGGCCAACGAACAAGACTTCATCATTATCGAGGACGATTACGAGAGCGAAACCAACTTCAAATCTAACCCGATTCCGGCGCTAAAAAGCCTCGATAAGAGCGACCGCGTACTCTACGTTGGCAGTCTATCGAAGACGCTGGCACCGGGGCTGCGACTCGGTTATCTGGTCGGTCCGGCTGAATTCATCCGCGAGGCGAGAGCACTGCGGCGGCTGATGGTGCGCCACCCCGCGGCTAACAATCAACGCTCGGTCGCGTTGTTTTTGGAGCGCGGCTATCACGATGCCTTGATCATGACGATCATGCGCGCTTACGAAGAGCGTTGGCAGGCGATGGGCACCGCGCTAGCGGAATACCTGCCTGCATCATTTCAAAAACCCAGCTTCGGTGGCTCCTGTTACTGGGTTCGCGGTCCAGAAGGGCTCGATGCCAGGCTGCTACGCAAAGAAGCGGCCGACCGGGGCATTCTGATCGAACCGGGGGACATCCATTTCCTCAGCGAAGAACCACCGCTGAACTACTTCCGTCTGGGCTATTCATCGATTGCCGCCGATCGTATCGCACCGGGGATCAAAGCCCTGGCCGAGTTGATCGAAGATATGGTTTGACTCGGAGGCTGCTTTTTACCTCCTCCGCTTACGATCCCACGCTGCAGCTCTGAATTGACCAGACACTGTAAATCCCTGTGATTAAGACTCCGAGCAATATGATTTGTAGGACGGGGCTTCCTAACAATGACAGCGAATAGCTACCGGAGACCAGCATCGAAGCTGTGGCCATATATTTGACCTTCGGGGAGATGCAGCGGTAACGCTGCCAGCGCGTCAGGGTGCCGCCTAGTAGTTTGTTGCTTAGCAACCATGCATGCCAGCGCGGAGAGCTCTTGCCGAAACACCAGGCGGCCAATAGCACAAAGCAAGTGGTGGGAAGCAATGGCAGAAACGCGCCAAGGGTTCCAAGCCCCAATGAAATAATGCCGATGGTACGATAAACAATATTCATGAAAAGCCCTCCATTACGTCAAGATCTGTCGTGTTTTCACTGGTGTGGGAGCAGAGTGCGCTGGGTTGGTCGCACTCTGTTCCCAGTCAGGTATCAGTGATCAGTCTACCTCTCCCAGTGATAACCCCAGTGCTTTCGCGACGCCCTCGCCATAGGCGGGATCGGCCCGCAGGCAGTTGCGGATATGGCGTTTTTGAATCTCCACCGAGGCTCCTCCCACCGACCGTGCGGTGTTATCGAACAGCACTTGCTGCTGCTCGGCGCTCATTATCCGGAACAGATCACCTGGCTGTGAGTAGTAGTCCGTGTCCTCCCGATGATCCCAGTGGGCCGCCGCGCCAGACAGGGCCAGTGGTGGCTCACTGAAATCCGGTTGCTGCTGCCATTCGCCACTGCTGTTGGGTTCATAGCCAAGGGTGCTACCGAAGTTGCCGTCGGTTCGCATGGCACCGTCGCGGTGGTAGCTGTGTGCCGGACAACGAGGGGCGTTAACCGGTATCTGATGATGATTGACCCCTAACCGATAGCGCTGGGCATCACCGTAGGAGAACAACCGTCCCTGCAGCATTTTATCCGGTGAAAAACTGATGCCGGGTACCACGTTGGCCGGGTTAAATGCCGACTGTTCAACCTCAGCGAAGAAATTCTCCGGGTTGCGGTTCAGCTCCAGCCGGCCCACTTCAATCAAAGGGTAATTACCTTTGGGCCAGATTTTGGTCAGGTCGAAGGGATTGAAGGGGCTCTGCTCCGCCTGTGTTTCACTCATCACCTGAATGCTCAGGGTCCAAGAGGGGTTATCGCCGTTTTCGATACTGTCATACAGGTCCCGGTGGTGGCTTTCCCGGTCTTGACCCACCAACACCTCGGCCTGTTGATCGGTCAGGTTTTCGATACCTTGATTGCTGCTGAAATGAAACTTCACCCAGATTCGTTCATTATCAGCGTTGATCAGGCTGAAGGTATGACTGCCGAAGCCGTGCATATGGCGATAGCTAGCGGGAATGCCGCGGTCGCTCATGACGATGGTGATCTGGTGCAGGGCTTCGGGGAGTGAGGTCCAGAAATCCCAGTTATTTTCGGCGCTGCGCATATTGGTGCGAGGGTCACGCTTAACGGCATGGTTAAGATCTGGAAACTTCAACGGATCACGCAGAAAGAATACCGGAGTGTTATTGCCCACCAAATCCCAATTGCCCTCTTCGGTGTAGAACTTTAAAGCAAAACCACGGATATCCCGTTCGGCATCAGCGGCACCACGTTCACCGGCGACGGTGGTGAAGCGGGCAAACAGCTCGGTCTGCTTGCCTAGCGCTGAAAAGATCTTGGCGCGACTGTACTGGCTAATGTCGTTGGTAACGGTAAAGGTACCGTAAGCACCGGATCCTTTGGCGTGCATGCGACGCTCGGGAATGACCTCTCGGTCGAAGTGGGCGAGCTTTTCCAAAAACCAAACGTCTTGAAGCAGCTGTGGACCTTGCGGGCCAGCGGTCATGACATTCTGGTTATCGGCGACGGGACAGCCTGCAGCGGTAGTAAGTTTGTTCTTCATGTCCTTCTCCTCAGTGATCAGTGTTGTCGATTACTAAGGTAAGATTATTTTGGTGATTAATATAATTAATTGTATAGATGGTTTTGATAGCTGTTAGCTATCTATTGCTCGGCGAGCAACAACAGCCAAGCTGTGGAGGTCCTTTTATTCATTGGCGGCGACTGTTGCTTCAGTACCTTGACTGCTGCCCAGCGATCGCCATGCGGACCTGGTGGGGTTCCAGTTTGACCAAAATCGTAGCATTGCTACTTGATTTGTACTGCCATTTGATTGAAAAGGGGCGGATGTTGGTCCGAGTTTTGTATTGGGTAAAGCGTTTTGTGAAGCCTATAGGCATGGTTAAACAAGTGGATAGCTAGGTTTATCGCGTTGGCTAAATCACTCCCCTACAACGGGAATTACTTCAAATAGCCTTGACTACTTATCTAGTTAACTGCATACCCGCTCCCGTAGTGGAGCGGGTTAACCGATAACGCATAGGCCCGCCAAAACATTCAGGACGGGCCGGAACCTCAACTTCTTCCGTCTTGGCTATTCATCGATTGCCGCCGATCGCATCGCAGCGGGGATCAAACTGCTGGCCGAGTTGATCGACGATAGGGTTTAACTAAGCGTTCGGTGGGCGGAAGACAAACTGCCTGGTCAGCCGCCCTGATCCTCGACACGCTAGTTTTAGGGATTATTCCAATAGCTCTGCCATGATGAATGCTTCGCTGGTGAGTACTTCGCCAGTATCTGCCGAACGAGCTTCTAGAGTCACGATGTCGAAGTTACCCGGCAGGTCGTCCTCGCGGGCGGTGTAGGTCGCCGCGCCGGTTACAATATCGAGCACTAGATCGATATCAAACTGAGCCACCGGCAGACCTGCGTTGGTGCTGAGCAAGGCCACTAGGTTAACCCCATCAGGCTTATCGACGGTACCACGGAAGCGCAACTGGCCCTTGTCCTCGTCAAACCGGAAACGCTCGGCGGTAATCTGGATATTGGAATTGGGATCGATGAAGTCGGTTTCGACATCCTGAGCAAACATCACATGTTCGCTGACCAGATGGCCGACCACCACGATCTCGGCATTGGGGTTGGCTGCTATGCTGGAAAAAAACACCGAACGAGGGATCGGCGCTCCACCCAATCCAATCACCTCGGCGCCGAAGCGGGGGTCCTGATTAAAAATCACCAGCAAATCATCGATCACAAACGAGTCGGGTACCTCGCCGGCCCCTTGAACAGCAGAGCGTATGGTTCCCCCGACCACGTTCTCCGACAGTTCGATCACAGCATCGGCATCTGGAATCAGGTAGCGATTTCCACTGCCATCGCGATAGATGCGGCCAGCAGACTTCAGCGTGCCGCCGCTCAAGGCAGGGTAGACGTCCTCCAGCGCTCCATCAGCATCATCGTCGCGATCGATACCAGCCCGTTGAAGAAAGTCCGCTGGAAGTATGGCAGCGTGGCCGGCATATGCACCTCGGGTCATGGCAAAGTAGTTGGCTTCAATTACCTGCTGGGTGGCCGGGTTACGGTCCAGATTTGCGGGAGCATTCAGCCGCCGCGCTTCGCTGGTGCTGTAGAGTGATCGAGTAGCACCGCGTTTTGTACCTGTGCCATCGTCTCCAGCGGCATTAACATCGCTCAGCAGGTCGAAGCTGGAGGCGGTGATCGGTGTCGGGTTGCCGTCGCTACCGGTGATTAGCGAGCCGTTGAGGGGTAGCTCTACGCCATCTACCGTGGCGGGAATGGTAATGGTTTTGCCAACCACTTCAATCTCTTGTCGACCGGTATCGATATTCCAGATTGGCCCTTCGGTAACGAAAATCTCTGCGGTGGGGGTGAGTACCGTACCATCGAGCAGTACCGCATCGGACCAGGCCACCGGGGCTGCGAACAATGTACTTGTTAGCAGCAAGGTGGCGCTCAATCTTTTAGCCACAGGCGGTGTTGATTTAGCGCAGCTATTTATCAAATGTTGGCTGTCATTCATGATTAGATTCCTTGTTGATCTTATTTTATCGGTTCTGTTTTTTAGGAACAGCGGTGCTAGTCGGAGCTGCTTGTTAGAGCTCCGTTAGTGTCTATTTTTCGATGGAAAAGGAGGCATCCCGGCTACTGCGTTTATATGTTTTGCTATCCATATAAGCCGCTACGGATGTTTTTTATATAACGGCGATTCAGGTAATTAGGGATGCCTGTGTTGCTAATTATTCTTCACTCAATGATCCATTTTTGAGTGGTCCATCGTTGAATGATCATGTGATGCGTCATGGGTGTGCGGTGCTTCAGGGGTGTTTATCGCGACAGTTTTTTCGATTGTTTTTTTAAGGCGCTTCGTTTCTCCATCCATGTACTCAATCAGGGCATTAACATCGAAAGCCGAGAGGCTGAAATTAGGCATAGGTATCTCGTATTGCTTCTGTAATTCCATCGCAATCGGGTCTTTTTCCTCTAGCATCTTGTCGGGTTCAGCCAACCACCGCTCCAGCCAGGCGCGATCACGCTTATCGACCACACCGAACAGGTCTGGGCCCACTTGTCGCGCGTTCGGCACTTTGGCGATGCCACCGCTGATGACATGACACGACGAGCAAAGGTTTCGGTACTTTATTTCGCCGTCGCTAATCTGGCGAATATCGGGAGCGTCTTCGTAACGGTTACGTTTCGTGCGCGCCTGTTTCCAGTTGTGCAGCCAGGAGCCTAATTGATTGGCCAGGACGTAGGGGTTCTCATAGGGTGATCGTTTGACCCAGCGGCCGATTGCCTGATTGCCAATAACAAGGCTGACATTGTGGTCAGATAATGTCCGGCCTTCGATATCCGGGATATACAATCCCATCTTTTTGCGCAGCAGGGTAATGTCCTCTTCGTTGCCGGTCAGGAACGTCCAACCGGGACCGGCACCAAATTTTTCGCCGTATGCCTTCAGTTTCTCAGGGGTGTCGACCTCGGGGTCGATACTGATCGAATAGAAGAAGACATCTTTGCCCATCCGGTCTCCGAGGATATCTTGGACATTTTTCATGCGGGCGGTTTCAGCCGGGCAGACATCGGTACAGCTGGTAAAAATGAAGTTAACAGCGACCACTTTGCCTTTAATGACATCGTCGAAAAACCGAACTTTTTCACCGTTATGAGTTGTTAATTCGATATTGGGGAAATAGTCCTTGCCCCACACTTCGGAGGCGGGCTTGGACATAGCTGGCGTGCTGAGGGATAGGCTGATTGCCAGCGTGATGATCAGCGGCAGTAAATGCCCAAGGCGCGATTGTCGCTGATGGCATTTTTTCCAAAAAAGCCTGTTCATGATCAATCCTTTAGTTAGTAGTTATCCTGTGCCAAGCAAGAAATAGATTTGAAGCAGGAAGGTTGCCGGACAGCAACAGGGGGCTGTCCGGCGCAGCGTTGAGTCGCTGTTATAGCGTTGGAATACCTTCTTGTGGACCGAATCCATCACCCGTGCGGATGGTTGGTAGGGCAACCGTATCGATGTATTCGACACCATCCCAGGTCGGTATGACCGCCGGCATGAACTTCACTTGGCCCGGATGTTCTAGGTCCCAGCGCAGTAGCATGGCGTGATCTTCGTGCTGGGTATTGTGGCAGTGCTCCACAAAGCTCCCCGCGAACTCTCGGAAGTGGTAAGCGATCTCCATATCACGCCCGGCATCTTCCTCGGGGCCTAGACGGAACACATCTTTGCGGGCTCCAATCTCCCACGCCGGTGGTAGTCCGCCATCTTTACTGATGATAACGCCTTCCTCGAAGTGGATATGGATCGGGTGGCTCCAGCCTCCGCCTGTTTTAATTTGCCAGACTTCGCGGGTACCGTCGCCAGAGAATCCGGCTTCGGTCGGCCCAGTAGCCAGCTGCGGTGCGGCAGACAAACGACGCGTATCAGCGGTTAGGCCGCCACTACCGTCGGCTTTGATCGTCCAAGGTGCGTTATCGGTGCCCGATGAGCGACCAAAGTCGTAGGTGCGATGGCGCGCGTTCTGGATTGCAGCCACATCTTCTGCGTTATTACGGTCCCAAGGGAGCTCGGTCATGGCCAGTTTACCGGGCTCATAATCCGCTGGGTTCATGCTCTCATCAACGCCATCGTAGGCTTGCACGCGAAGCTCGAGGAACTTACCAACCACGGGGTCAGCGTCTTCCCAGGAGGCAATACCGGTGTCTTCATCAACATCCAACGTCGCTTTGTAGCCACCGCGCAGAATCTGTCCTAGAGGCACAGAGCCTTCAACGACTTTGCCGTTCTTATGTTCTAGCAGGTTGACAAAATAGAGCTTGTCGCCCGGCTGAATGCCATGCTTGGAGAAGTCGACGATGATGTCGTAACGCTCGGCAATCGCCTGCACCGGCAGGGTGCCCTTATGCTCATTGCTATTGCCATCGTTATCCAGATCCCCTTGGCCGTCGAACGCAATGGCATGTTCCATGATGTTGCCATCGTTAAGGACCATGTGAAAAGGAACCCGGTTCCAGGATACGCCCTGTGCACGAGTGCCGTTGATTTCACCTGTCGTACGTCCGGCAACTTCGTGCACCAGCGCCACCTTCATGTAGCGTGAGACCGAGCCGTTGAGAAGGCGGAAACGGTAGCTACGCGCGCGAACATCCATAAAGGGCTTGTACAACCAGTTGGTGGTCATCACGTCACCCAAAAAACCATCCAGGTTGAAGATGTTGAACCACAGCTGGCCCTCTTGATCCCAGGCCTTGTCGGCCATCACAAGATTGACATCATAATCGCGGTTACCCCAGGGTAGCGCAGAGCCACTGGGAAAACGCATGTTGACGCCATCGTCGACCGACTCGTTACCGCGGTCCTTGCCGCTGTAGTAGTTCATCATCGCCGCGTTGCCTTTGTAGACATTTTGCGCCGTGAAATCGAGCATGTGGTCATGGAACCAATGCGTACCCATGATTTCACGATGATCACCACGAACGTTGATCAAGCCGTTTTCACACGTTTTGACCCCGGGATTGAGGTCGTTAACAAACAGCGTTTCACCGGTCGCACAGGGGAAGGATGCCCTGTTGTCGGTGGCGGTGGTGTTGACAGAGTCATACCCGGCAATCTGCATCGGCCAACGGTAGTCATAGTATTGGCCCGGAAAGAAGAAGGCGTTGGCAAAGCCATCGCTTTCGGCCGGGTTATGACCGTTATGCTCATGGGTGGTGATGGTGTGTAGACCAAAACCGCGGTTAGCCGTCGGATCGATGGGCAGGGCGTTGTAATGTCGCATCACTAGCGGTTCGCCGACCCGGGCCATCAATAACTTCGGTGGTAAGGTGCCGTCAAATGTCCACAGCGACTTGTGGTCCTGGATCGGCATGTTGGGGTGGAACGCGATATTGATGCCGCCGGTGGTACCTTCGGTAATAGGCGCGCCCGCGGTGTTGTGGTAGAGCCCGTTAGGACCAAATTCACCCGCGGTATAATTATGCAGTTGCAGCTTATCGCGGATGCCGCCGTTGACGCGGGCGCCGGTATGCGCCGTCTTGAAAAACGTCTGCGGATAGAACTCATTCCAGCGCTGATGTGCCCAACCCTGACCACCAGGGCGGCCCTCCATGGGGGCTCCATCGAGTGGGCGTCCCAGGAAGCTCTCAATTTCAGGGGCCCAAGGACTGGGGTCCATAATATTGGAGAATTCAGTGGGGAACGGGAATATGCCGGCTTGATCTAGAAAAGAGTCCAGCGCCCCGGTCTCGGGTTGACTGGATGCTGAGTTGAACGGGTCTTGGAAAGGCGCCGGCCCCGTGGTCGGCATGGGAAAGGGCGCTGTTCCGGCGGTTACGGTTGGGTCCAGTTTTTGGTTGCCAAACTCTTCAAACCGCAGTATCTGCTGGGTAAACGGCTGGGCGCCAAACAGCGGGCTTGCTGCTGCCCCGGTTGGCACATCATAACCACCACCGCCTTCGCCTTCGGCTTGGGTGCCGGTAGTCAGACCGTTGTTGATGCCAGAGTCAGCGTGCTGACCGCCTGTGACTTCAAGTGCACCTTCCATCGGTGGCTCTAAGTCTTCGAGGTCAACCCCATCGATCTGATTGCCGAAAAGTGGCTCGGTAAAGGCCGACGGGTCATCGTCTGGCGGTGGTCCAGTAAAATCGGTGACCGCCATGGCTGAGACTGTGGTAAACAGCGCCGAGAAGCCAAGTACGGATGCTTGGCGAAGGTACGGATGTTTTATCTTCATGACCTAACGTCCTGTTAGATGAACTGTATAAGTCATCCAGAATCGGATGACGACTCATTTCAGTGCAACGGGGTTGTCTCTACAGCTATATGGACTCCACACCTATCACACCGGGTTGGATGCTGTTCGATACCGAACTGTATTAATTTGCATCCTTAATCATTTAACTTGCGAATATTGATCTTGCTTTCTATTCGGGTTTATTAATTTATGTGCTTCTTAATTAGCCGCTGGATGAATAACTTGGTCCGGCATAATTAAGCTTTGGTTATTTCGTCGCGATCCATTGTCTTTACAAGTTTCACCCGTAGAGGCAGTCATGGTAGAGGGCTGGCTTTATCAGCCAGGTGATTTTTCTCACCCTGGGCTAGTCATGATCTCACTTCAGAGGCAGAGACTTATTTATGCGAATCTCAGTACTTTCTGTTATCAATCATTATCTAATCAAAAGCTGTTTAGCGACTACGGACCTAAGATTGAAAATAGCCCCTACCTTGTGTTTATTGATATAAGGCAACTTTTCCCTTATCTTCCAAGTGTATAAGTTAGGGTTGAAAAAGGACTTAGGTCTGTGGTGGTACCGACTTAAGTTGGTAAGGAGAGAGGGTTGGTTAAGACTGTTTTTCTTGGATGAATATGCACAGAGGAGGTGGCCAATTCGATTAACTTGATAGTTGCTTGTTCAGAATGTAAGTACCGCTGTCGCTGCGCGTTTTGATGTACATCAATATAACCATCGTATTACAGGTTTATACTTATGCGGCTAGAGTCTGAATGGTCGATTCGTATTCCATATGTGTTGATTTCTCAGCAGGGGGGAAGGAATGACAGGGAATGTTGAGTCCGATGGGGCGAGTCGACCGTTGATGTTACTGTGGCGGCGTTACAGCTTGGCTCAACGATTTGCCGCAACCAGTTTCGTTGTTATCGTTGCCGGTTCCATCGTGATCGGACTCTGGGTCAGCATGAAGATCGAATCGAGTGTTACCCACGACACTGCATTGACGACTGCGCTTTATATGAATAGCTTGATAGCCCCTGAAATACAGGAGCTATCTCAGCAAGATCAGCTTTCAGCGAAAACTATTGCTACCTTGAATCACCTTCACCACGATACGCCGCTGGGGGAGGGGATTGTCTCGTTTAAGGTTTGGGCTCCGGGCGGGCGGATTGTCTACAGTACTACCCCGACGCTCATCGGTCAGAATTTTCCAGAGTCTGACGAACTCCAGCGCGCCTGGATGGGCGAGGTGACCTCCGAGCTTTCTACGCTCGATTCGGAAGAGAATAAGACTGAACGACAGTTGAACACGCCGTTGATCGAACTCTACAGCCCGATTAGAGCGCACGGGAACGACAAAATTATTGCGGTCGCCGAATTCTATAAAAACGCTCAGGAACTGGAATCGCAGCTGTTTGAAGCTAAAGTATCGAGTTGGCTGGTTGTGTACGGGGTCACCTTCAGTATGTTTGTCCTGCTATATGGGATTGTTCGCCGCGGGAGTCAGACTATCTCGATGCAACGCGGGCTGCTTGAAACCAAGATTGACGAGCTATCGAGTTTGCTTGAACAAAATAAAATATTAAATGATCGGGTTCGGCGTGCGAGTTATCGAACTACAGAGATTAACGAAAGAGTACTGCGTCGGTTTAGCGCTGACCTCCATGATGGGCCTGCACAATCGGTTGGTTTCGCGCTATTACGTATCGATGCATTGCTGGCAGAAAAACAGTCTAAGTCTGCGCTTTATACGAGTGGTGAGGCGGTTCGTGAGGCACTCACCGATGCCCTGCAAGAAATTAGAAACCTCTCAGCAGGATTTGCCTTACCCGAGCTGGAACACCTTAGCCTGCAGCAGGTGATCGAACGGGTGGTTAGGGCTCATCAACGCCGAACGGGAAGCCCGGTTCAGGTCGATATCGACGAGCTGCCTAAGCAATTGTCTATGTCGACCAAGATCGCCGTTTATCGTTTGCTACAGGAGTCGTTGAATAATACCTACGAGCATGCAGATGGGATAAAACAAGGCGTTCGAGTCTGGATGGAAGGCGAAACGTTAAAAATTGAAGTGGCGGATGCGGGGCCTGGATTTGAGCATTTTCCGCCGCAAGTCTCCAACGAACGCCTAGGGGTGTTGGGAATGCGCGAACGAATAGAGAGCCTTGGCGGGCACTTTTCTATTGATAGTGCACTGGGTAAAGGCACTCGGATCAGAGCAGTGCTTCCGATCAACGCAGAAGGTGAAGATCATGCGGCATAATATTCGGCTGGTGCTGGTCGATGATCACCCCATGTTCCGTGAAGGGGTAGCATTAACCCTTGGTGCCGAGGTCGACATGAAGGTGGTTGGGCAGGGTTGTAATGTCGACGATGCGCTTCACCTGGTTAAGAAAAAGTCTCCAGACCTGGTACTGCTCGATATCTTAATGGATGGAGGAGGGCTCAACGCTGCCAAGCAGATCGGATCCCAGCACCCCTCATGCAAAGTCGTTATGCTGACCTCGTCAGAAGAAGAAGAGGATGTACTTGAAGCGCTTAATATTGGGGCTCGGGGGTATATTCTTAAGGGAATAGCAGGGCCTGAATTAGTCAGGATTATTCGCTCCATAGAAGCGGGTGAGTCGTACGTTAATCCCGCTTTAGCTGCAAATTTGCTTGGCTGTGCAAGTACCAGCAACACCAGTACAAGAGGGGGGCAATCTGGTCACTTGAGTGATTTAACCGAGCGGGAGTTGGAAACGTTAAAGTTAGTCTCCAAAGGGTTGAGTAACAAAGAGGTCGCGCGTGAGCTGTGCTTGAGTGATAAAACCATTAAAAGCTACATGACCAGTATCTTGCAAAAACTCAATGTCAGAAATCGGGTCGAGGCCTCGATGCTGGTGAGGATGCAGCAGAAATAACTTTTCTATCGGTTGGTATTAGTCTTCTTTACTTCAGCCAGCATCCCTATCGTTTAAACTGCAACAGGGTCGTTTTTTCCAACTTATTAGCTTTCTTGGAACTTGGTTGGTTCCGTTTTCCTGTCTATTTTCCCTGCCTTGATAACACGCCCATACAGTTTTCATCTCTGCCTAACCCGTGCGCCAAAACTTGCCCTGAAAGCGAGTTCTGCTGGCTCAATACGCTAGCGGTTCAATACTGCTCGGGACTATGGGATCTGTCCGTTATGGTCCAGTCAACCGGCCCAGAGGGCAACGTCAGGAAATGAATAGCTTCAAATCGCTAAACAATCGCGCGCTATTTAGATTGGCTCAAATTAAAAAATTTAAGGAAAAACAGACAGTTAATTGATCTTGTGTGCTTGGCTTAATAGCTCCCCCTTAACTGGTCCTACTCCCAAATTGCCCTCACTCCTAATCTAGTTATCAAGTTAACCGCATATCGGCTCTGCAATGTTGAAGAGCTGGGTTAACCCAGAACTCAGACGCCTTTGGCAGGATCGCTATGATCCTGCAGGGCTTATACCTCAACTGCTTCTGATAACAATTAAAAACGGAGTGGCGATATGCTGATCGGAGTCCCAAAAGAGATTAAAAACCACGAGTACCGCGTCGGTATGGTGCCTGCGAGTGTGCAGGAGCTGACCAGCCGCGGCCACAGTGTGGTGGTCGAAACCCTAGCCGGTGGTGGTGTTGGTTTTAGCGATGATGATTACCGTGAAGCCGGTGCGTCCATTGCGGCCAGCGCCGACGAAGTCTTCGCTCAGGCGGATATGATCGTTAAGGTCAAAGAGCCTCAGGCGATCGAACGCCAGAAGCTGCGTCCGGGTCAACTGCTGTTTACCTATTTGCATCTGGCTCCAGACCCCGAACAGACTAACGATCTGATCGCCAGTGGTTCTACCTGCATCGCTTACGAGACAGTGACCTCCGATCGTGGTGGCCTGCCGTTGCTGGCACCGATGTCAGAAGTGGCTGGCCGGATGTCGATTCAAGCCGGAGCTGCGTGCCTGGAGAAATCGAAACAGGGTCGCGGCATGTTGCTGGGCGGCGTGCCCGGTGTTGAGCCCGCCAAGGTAGTGATTATCGGTGGCGGCGTGGTGGGCAGTAATGCTGCGCGGATGGCGATCGGTATGGGCGCTCAAGTGGTCATTCTGGACCGCTCGGTCGATGTACTGCGCCGTTTGGTGGTTGAATTTGGTACCGCGATTCAAACCGTTTACTCCAGCAAAGCTTCGCTGGAAGAGCATGTGCTAAGCGCCGACCTGGTTATCGGTGGCGTACTGATCCCTGGCGCTGCGGCACCGAAGCTGGTCACCGCTGACATGGTCAGCCGCATGAAGCCAGGCTCTGCAGTGGTTGATGTGGCGATCGATCAGGGCGGTTGCTTTGAAACCTCTCACGCGACGACTCACCAAGATCCTACCTACATCGTCGACGGCGTGGTGCATTACTGCGTCGCCAACATGCCGGGTGCCGTCGCGCGCACCTCAACCCTGGCGCTGAACAACGCCACCTTGCCGCATATCGTGGCGCTGGCCGATCTGGGCTGGGAAGAGGCGATCCGTCGTGATCCGCATCTGGGCAATGGGCTTAATGTTCATGCCGGTGCGATCACTCGCCCCGAAGTGGCCGAGGCTCTGGGAAAGAATTTCGTTGAGTACAAGTTAAGCGCCTAAAGGCAGCCCGTTTAACAGGCCGGGGCTCGACTCCGGTCTTCAAAACAAAAAGGAAAAAATTATGGCACGTATGACTCCAAGTGAAGCCTTCGTTGAAACTATGGTCGCCAACGACGTTACCGTCGCGTTTGGCATCATGGGCTCGGCCTTTATGGATGCGATGGATATCTTTACCCCAGCCGGCATCCGTTTGATCCCCGTTGTTCACGAGCAGGGCGCCGGCCACATGGCCGACGGTTATGCCCGTGTTTCAGGTCGACACGGTGTTTGTATCGCCCAGAACGGTCCGGGTATTACCAACTTCGTTACCGCCATCGCGGCGGCTTACTGGGCGCACAGCCCGGTGGTCTGTATCACTCCTGAGACCGGTGCAATCTCTAACGGTCTGGGTGGATTCCAGGAAGCGCAGCAACTGCCGTTCTTCGAGACCATCACCAAGTACCAGGCGCACGTGCCCCGCCCAGAGCGGATGGCTGAATTGACCGGTCGTGCGTTTGACCGCGCTATTCAGGAAAATGGCCCGACTCAGCTGAACATCCCGCGTGACTTCTTCTACGGCGATATTGACGTTGAGATTCCGCAGCCGATCGTTATCGAACGTGGTGCCGGTGGCGAGAACGCGTTGATCGAAGCTGCTGACCTGCTGGCCAGTGCCAAGAACCCGGTCATCGTTTCCGGTGGCGGTGTGGTGATGTCCGAAGGTGTTGAACAGTGCAAAGCGCTGGCCGAGTACCTCGGTGCGCCGGTGTGTAACACCTACCTGCACAACGATTCCTTCCCTGCCAGCCATGACTTGTGGGCCGGCCCTCTAGGCTACCAAGGTTCAAAAGCTGCGATGCGTCTGATCTCCAAGGCCGACGTGGTACTGGCGCTGGGCACCCGTCTGGGACCGTTCGGTACCTTGCCGCAGCACGGCATGGACTACTGGCCCAAGGATGCCAAAATCATCCAGGTTGACTGCAACAACAAGATGCTGGGTCTGGTGAAGAAGATCTCTGTCGGTGTCTGTGGCGATGCCAAGGCTGCGGCCAAGGTACTGTTGTCACACTTGCAGCAGCGTGATGTGGATTGCCTTGCGACCAAGCAAGAGCGCGCGGCTAAGATCGCTGCCGAGAAGGCCTCTTGGGAAACCGAGCTGGACGAATGGATTCATGAAAAGGACGAGTACTCGCTCGATATGATCAACGAGCAGAATGGCGAAGAGGGCAGCTACCTGCACCCACGTCAGGTACTACGCGAGTTGGAAAAGGCGATGCCCGAAGATGCGATGGTGTCTACCGACATCGGTAACATCAACTCGGTGGCCAACAGCTACCTGCGGTTCGAGAAGCCACGCAGCTTCTTCGCCCCGATGAGCTTCGGTAACTGCGGTTACGCACTGCCGACTATCATCGGTGCCAAGGTCGCTGCACCCGAGCGTCCTGCGATCTCTTACGCCGGTGACGGTGCCTGGGGCATGTCGATGGTTGAGATCATGACCTGTGTGCGCGAGCAGATCCCCGTGACCTCTATCGTATTCCACAACCGTCAGTGGGGTGCCGAGAAGAAGAACCAGGTCGATTTCTACAGCCGCCGCTTCGTTGCTGGTGAGTTGGAGAACCCAAGCTTTGCCGAGATCGCTCGCTCCATGGGTGCTCAGGGCATCACTATCGACAAGCTCGAAGATGTCGGTCCAGCCTTGAAAGCCGCCTGCGACGCACAGAAAGATGGCGTCACCACGGTAATCGAGATCATGTGTACGCGTGAGCTGGGCGATCCGTTCCGCCGTGATGCGCTGTCGCAGCCGATTCGTCACCTGGAGAAGTACAAAGACTACCAGTAAGTCGTTCGTTAGCGAGCGGATCTTATCGGTCCGCTCGCCGCTTTTTCACAATAAACCGGTCAGTTCTCGACCGGTTTATCCACTTGTAGACTGGGCCAAACCCGTGGATATCTAACTATCTCAATAATGTTTCTCAGTTAATACAAAACATCAAACCAGAATAATGATAAAGGGTGTGTGATGAAGGCGCTCAATAATATATTTCAGCGAGCCGTAGAAGATCCCAAGCACGTGGTGTTAGCGGAGGGTGAAGACCCTCGTATACTGGAAGCTGCAACCCTAGCCTCAGCGCGAGGTATTGCCGAGATAACCGTGCTAGGTAATGTCGATAAAATACGTGCTATGGCAGTGGAAAAAGGCTTTGATATCAGTGGCGTTAAGCTGATTGATCCCGCCCAATCGGGCGATCAGGGTCGCTATGGAGACACCTTGTACCAGCTGCGCCAAGCCAAGGGCATGACACCCGAGCAGGCCGATGAGCTGGTCCAAGACCCCCTTTACTATGCCCAGATGATGGTTCATCTGGGGGATGCAGACGGCTCGGTCGTCGGTGCCGTCAACACTACAGGCGATGTCGTTCGATCGGCGATTCAGATTATCGGCATGGCGCCAAGTGCCAGTATGGTCTCCAGTTTTTTTCTGATGATGCTGTGCGAGCCCTTCCATGAACTCAAGGGCGGGGTCATCTTCTCCGATTGCGGTTTGGTGATCGATCCGGATGCCCAGCAGCTGGCGCAGATCGCCATGTCCGCCGCCGCTAGTGCCAAGATGTTGTTGAATGAAGACCCCCGCGTGGCGATGCTGTCATTCTCGACCAGCGGCAGTGCCAAGCACTCCGCAGTAAATAAAGTGGTTGAAGCCACCGCGCTGGTCAAGCAGCAGTATCCCGATCTATGCATCGATGGCGATGTGCAGCTGGATGCGGCCATTGTGGCGGAGATCTCCGAGCGCAAAGTTGATCAGTCCGAAACCAAAGGCAAGGCCAACGTGCTGGTGTTTCCGAATCTGGAAGCGGGCAATATCGGTTACAAGCTGGCTGAGCGGATCGGCAAGGCTGACGCTATCGGTCCGATCCTGCAGGGACTGGCCAAGCCGGCCAACGACCTGTCCCGTGGTTGCAGTGTCAATGATGTAGTGAACGTGATCGCCATCACTGTGGTGCAATCACAGATGCTCTGAGCGACAGTTAACGAACCGCTGGCCTGCAGATTTCAACAGCGGTCAGTTAGTGGCGCAATGGGTTAGCGGCGGTCGGGCAGGTGTTGATACGAGTCACTATAGTGTTCAGCGTTTTTAAAAGTTAATCGTGTACCTTCTTCAGGGTGGGTAGTTTGCTTGGTGTTATTTCTGGCGAAAAAATCGGTACGCCATAGTGCCGATAATGACCGCTGTGACAACCGACAGGGCGGAGACGCTGTAGATCAGTAATTGATACCAGTGCATCGTATTATCCCTCTTTGACCGAAGTGCTAGCCTGTACACTAATGTGAGGCAGGCGGAATAGTTTGTAGGTCGTGGTAAACACGACAATATTGGTCAGCACCCCGGCGATGAGCCCGCTCAGGCCGGTCAGCTGTTCGAACTCGAAAGGCCCCCATTTCCACAAAATCGTCATACCGGCTCCTGCCAGCATCGACCAGAGCGCTGCGCGGCAACAGTTAAGATCCAGTAGTACCGCCAATACGAAGGGGATCAGTACCGTGGGTGCCCAGAGTGCGTAACTGAGCAGTAACGCATCGATGATGGAGGTGGCGTAGAGGGCGAAAATAATCGCTCCCACGCCTATCGCCAGATTGACCCATCTCTCGATCCACAGGCGGTGCCGGTCATTGACTTCGGGGTCGATAAAACTTTGATAGATATCCCGCACGAACACTACCGCCGAAGAGTTGAGGTAGGAGTCTGCGGTAGACATCACCACCGCCAGCAGCGCGGCCAATACCAACCCGGTAATGCCGATCGGCAGGGCGCTACGAATCAATTCGGGCATTGCTCTGTCGGGGCTAATGTCGGGGAACAGCACCAGTGCCACCAGCCCGATGCTGGCGCTGATAAAGTAAAATAGGAAACCAAAACCACCAGCCAGGGTGTAACCGATCTTAGCATTGCGCGAATCGGGCGCGGCCAGTGCCCGCTGGGTATAGGGCGGAACCAGGGTTTCACCCAGTAGGTAGGCGATGAAAATACTGATGAACAGGCCGACACTGTAATCGCCCATGACACTGAAGTGAGCCTCGGGGAGGCGGGCGATCAACGCTTCTGCCCCTCCGACCTGAGAGACGCCGATCACCAGTGTCAACGGCACAAACACCGCCAGCATCAGAAACTGCAGCACATCGGTTTGGATCACCGCCCACATGCCGCCGAGGGTGGAATAGAGCAGCACCACCGCCATGCCGACGACGATGCCGGTGCTGACATCGATGCCGAGAATGGCGTTGAAGACGGTCCCGATGGCCAGGGCCTGGGCACCGAGGATGCCGATACAGTAGACCAGAGAGAACAGACCCGTGAACAGCCGCGCCGGGGCTCCGAAATGGTGTGCCATGATATCGCCGACGGTATGAGCGCCGACATAACGCTTGAGCTTGGGGGCGATGAACCAACCGGCCAGTACCGTTGCTAGCGGAAACGCCGCTGCGGCAAACATAAACACATAGCCTTCGGTGAAAGACTTACCGGCACGCCCCATCGAGGCCCCACCGCCTAGAAAAGAAGCCGCCAGAGTGGCGAACAGAATCGGCCAGGTGATGCGGTTACCGGCAACGGCAAAATCGTCGCTGGATTTCACCCGTCGGGTGCTCAGCGCGCCGATCACTATCAGCAGCACGAAATAGGCCGCCAGAGCCAGTAAATCCCAAAAATGCATACCACTGCCTTATTGTTATTGTCGGATTGAGTATGAGTAGATTAGCCGACCGGGTCTAGTGATTCTCAGCGTGGTGGGCCTGAACAGTAGCGGGTCTAGAGCGCCACACTGCCTGTCGATAATCCGCTAGGATGCTCCACGCTCTCTCTGTCTTTCTCGGCGCAACAGGCCGCTGTACGTTTTTTAAACTACTCTTCAAGTGATTGCCCTTATTCATTGGCTGTGGAAGCGATAGGTTGGGGTCGTACAGGCGACGTCGTCGCACAAGCCTGAATCGTTCGATCTCGCATAAACCAGTATCAGCATAGATGTACCGAATAGCCGTATCGCAATAGCCGTAACAATCGCAGTACAACACTAACAGCATGCCCGCCATCACAGGGCTGCAGACCAGGTTGGCCTGTCGCTCTGGGCGTTGGAGGATGATATGGCGAACACCAGCCTTTCAGACCAGCAGCCGCAAAGCGCTGTCTCTAAGACCCCATCCAGCCGTCGTGGTTTTATCAAAGGTGCCGCTCTGGGCGGCGCAGCGATTCTCGGAGCGCCGTATATCGGTAATACCGAGGCCGCCACCACCACCACCTGGAAGATTCAAACCTCTTGGCCCGGCGGTATCGGTCTCGATATCTTTAAAGCCTGGTGTAACAGCATTATCGAAAAAACCGGTGGCGAGTTGGCGTTCAAACCCTTTGGCGCCAAGGATGTGGTCGGTGACTTTCAGCTGTTCGACGCGGTCAAGAACGGCGTGCTCGATGCGATGAATCCGTTCACGCTTTACTGGGCCGGTCGGATGCCGGCGGCGGTGTTTCTTAGCTCCTACCCGTTAGGGCCGCGCAACCCCCACGAGTGGGATGTTTTTTATTACGCGCTGGGCGGTTTGGAGATTACCCGTGAGCTGTTTGCTAAGTTCGATATGCATTACGTCGGTCCGATTCATCACGGCCCCAATATCATCCATTCGAAGGTACCGATCCGTTCGATCGATGACTTCCGTGGTCGCAAGATGCGCCTGCCGGGTGGCATGGTGGCCGAAGTGTTTCAGGCCGCAGGGGCCAAGACCACGCTGCTGCCTGGCAGCGAAATTTTCCCGGCGCTGGAGAAGGGCACCATCGACGTGGCCGATTATGTCGGCCCGGCGATCAATCATGCCCTGGGCTTCCACCAGGTGACCGACTATATCTCGATGGGTCCTCCGGGCTTCATGTCGATCTATCAACCGGTCGACTTGATGGATCTGACCGTCGGCATCAACTCCTGGAATAAGCTCTCACCGCAGATGAAGCAGTTTGTCGAGATGGAGGTACATGTCTATTCCGATATGCACCATGCGGCGATCCAGAAAGCGGACCAAGAGGCTTGGGCCAAGTTTGAAGAGGCCGGTACCATCGTCACCCGCCTGACCGAGGACGACGTGGCTAGGTTTACCAAACTGGCGATCCCGCGCTGGTATGCCTGGGCCAACAAGGATAAGACCGCGGCCAGACTGTTCAAGATCCAACTCGACTACATGATGTCGGGAAGCCTTGGCTATGTCACCCCGGACATGGTCAAGGGGCAGAGCTTGAAGTACAGCTGACCCGATAGGTGTTGATGCCGCCGGGCTAGGGATCGAACGGTCTGGTGGCATCCGTTTGAAGGACTCGACGCCATGCCCAGCCTCACCTTTGTGTTACCGCACTGGTTGTATTGGTTGATCTTGATGCTGCTGCCGCTGGCGGCGATGGCGCTACTGCGGCTGACGCGTGGCAAGGCGCAAACCGAGCAGGCGTCCAAGCCGATCGCCTATTTTCTGCTGCTGACTGGTGGCTTTGTCGGTTGTCACCGGTTCTACCTCAAGAGCCTGAAAGGGTTGCTCTATGCGCCGCTGTTTATCGGTATCCTGCTGTGCAATATCGAGGGCCGCAGCGCGCGTGACCAATTTTCGCTGGCCAGCAATGAGGTGATGTCGGCCGAGTTTAAGGTCGAGCGGTTTCAACAGCAGCTCGATCAGGGTCGCGAAGGCGCTCAACAACGGCTGACTAAGGCCAATAACAGGCTGACCGGCGCTGCCGACTCGCTGCGAATCGCCGTACAGCAGCAGCAGCGTTGGGACGGCTATACCAAGATATTGGCGGCGCTTATCGTGCTGATGCTGGCGGTCGATGGCTGCCTGATTCCCCGGCTCTGTCGAGCCTATTGCCGACAGCACCCGTTAAGCGCAATGAAGCCGCCGTTAATCGCCTGTGAAGAGATACAGACCGCTAAGCCTGCTAGCCGCAACAAGCCCGAAATTCATACCCGTTTCACCGATCTGGTCGAAGCGGTCAATGAATTTTGCGGCCACTTTGTCGCCTACTGGTCGTTGATTGCGGTGTTCTTTTACTACTACGAAGTGGTCGCTCGCTACCTGTTTAACTCCCCGACCAACTGGGCCCACGAAAGTATGTTCCTGATGTTCGGGATGCAGTACCTGCTGGCCGGCGGCTATGTACTGCGCAACAACGGTCATGTCCGGGTGGATGTGTTTTACGCCAATTTTTCGGCACGGACTAAGGCCTGGGTCGATATCTTCACCTCGGTGTTTTTTTTCATCTTTGCCTGCACTCTGTTGTGGACCGGCTGGACCTTCTTTATGGATTCGTTCGAGGTGCGCGAGGTCTCTTTTACCGAGTGGGGGATTCAATACTGGCCGGTTAAGTTCGCACTGCCGTTGGGGGCTGCATTGCTGCTGTTGCAGGGGTTTGCGTGGTTGGTTAAGGATCTGTTGCTGCTCCAGCGTAGCGGAGAGCGCTGACCATGGAGCTGGAGATCAGTATTGGCTGGCTGACACTGCTGATGTTCGGCTCCTTGGCTATCCTGCTGATGGCGGGTTTGCCGCTGGCGTTCGTCACCGGAGGACTGGCCTGCGTATTCCTGTTCGTGTTCGGCGACGCGCAGATGCTCAATATTCTGCCGTCACGAATATACCCGTTGATGACCGACTACCAACTATCGGCTATCCCGCTGTTTATCTTTATGGCGTCGATGCTGGAACGGGCCGGGCTGATCGAAGAGTTGTTCGATATGGTCTACAAGCTGCTTGGCGGACTCAAGGGCGGGCTGGCCACGGCCACAATTATCTCGTCGACGATCCTGGCGGCGATGTGCGGGGTGATCGGCGCTACCGAAGTCACCATGGGGATGATCGCGCTGCCAGCGATGCTCAAGCGGCATTACCACCCCACCATCGCTTGCGGTTCGATCCTGGCCGGTGGCACTTTGGGGATTCTGATTCCACCGTCGATTCTGGCGATCCTGTTTGCGGTGGTGGCGCAGCAATCGGTGGGTGAGCTGTTTATCGGCGCGGTGATCCCGGGGCTGATTCTGTCCGGGCTGTATATCGCCTACGTCACCCTGCGTTGTTATATCAATCCGGCTTTGGGGCCCGCGTTGCCGCTGGAGGAACGCGTCAGTAACCGGCAAAAGGTGGTGCTGTTGTCCAACATGGTGGCGCCGTTATTGCTGGTGGCGTTGGTGCTCGGGCTGATCTTTGCCGGCGTGGCGACCCCGGTCGAAGCCGCCGGTGTCGGCACCTTTGGTGCCATCGTGGTGTCGGCGATGCACCGCAAACTGAGT
>JBALWS010000015.1:0-61007 GCA_036960405.1 Halopseudomonas sp.
CCAACCAACTGACCGGATCACTCTGCGCGCCGAATATTTTTCGCACCTCATTTTCCAGCTACCAGCCCGGCTACCCCGGCGGCACGGCGATGCTCCAAGACGGCCATAAAAGGGTGGTGCTGATGTATTGGAACTACGGCTTTGGCAAGCAGGTCGCGGCAGCGTTCAAGGACTCATTCATACCGGGAGGCGGAACCATCGTCAAAGAGATTCCGACGCCGTTTCCGAAAGTCGATTTCCAGGCTTACCTGACCGAAGTCGCAGCCCTTAAACCCGATGCAGTGTTTACCTTCTACGCCGGTGGAGGGGCGGTAAAATTCGTCAAGGACTATGCCGCGGCGGGCCTGAACAAGACGATTCCGCTCTATGGCGCAGGCTTCCTGACCGAAGGTGTCACTGCTGCCCAAGGTGCTGCGGCAGAGGGTGTACGTACGACCCTGCACTATGCCGATAGTCTCGATCTTCCTGCCAACCACCGTTTCCGCGCCGCATTCCAGAAATCCTACGGCCGCAATGCCGATGTCTACGCGGTCCAAGGTTACGATGCCGGTGAGCTGTTGATTCAAGGTATGGATGCCGTTCAGGGTGATACCGGGGCTCGCGCCGAGATGATCGCGGCGATGGAAACGACCACCATCGATAGCCCACGCGGCAAGTTCACCTTCTCCAAGTCGCACAACCCGATCCAAAACATCTACCTGCGCGAAGTGGTCAACGGCGAGAACAAGGTGGTCCGCACCGTGGTAGAAGGGCTAGAAGACCCGGCTGAAGGCTGCAAAATCACCTAATCGAAGGTCCGCTGTTTCCCGCATCGCTCAGGCCGGAAGCATCCCAGCGCTGCACATCGTCATACACAATGGCGCTGTGCAAACTGCCAGCCGCAGCTCCAACCTGGTTGGCCTCATCGGCATGAACTGAGGTGGTATGGACAGTTCCTTTTATCTGATCCAACTGTTGAACGGCATCCAATACGGCTTCTTGCTGTTTCTGGTGGCCAGCGGCCTGACGTTGATCTTCGGCATCATGGGGATCATCAACCTGGCCCACGGCTCCTTTTACATGATCGGCGCCTACCTTACCGTTTGGCTTAGCGGTCTGACCGGCAACCTGTTTAGCGCTATCTTGCTGGCCCTGCCGATATCGCTGCTGGTGGGCTATGCGGTCGAGCGGCTGGCCATCTCCTTCCTCTACCGGCGTGATCACCTGTACCAAGTGTTGCTGACCTATGCCCTGATCCTGATTTTTAATGAGCTACAACGGATCCTGTGGGGCAGCGATGTCCACAGCGTAGCGATTCCGGAAATACTCAGTGGTTCGATCCAGTTAACCGACAACCAAGCCTACCCCGTCTACCGTCTGTTTATCTCTGCTTGTTGTATCGCTATCGGGCTAGGGATGTATTGGGTGATTCAAAAGACCCGCTTGGGCATGACCATCCGCGCCGGAGCCAGCAACAGAGAGATGGTGCAGTCGCTGGGCATCAACATCAATCGGCTGTTCGCCATCGTCTTTAGCCTCGGGGCCACTCTGGCCGCGTTAGCCGGGATGCTGGCCGCACCGGTCAATACCGTTTACCCAGGCATCGGCGACGGGGTCCTGATCATCTCTTTTGTGGTGGTGGTGATTGGCGGCATTGGCTCGATTAAAGGGGCCTTTATTGGCGCCATGCTGATCGGTATTGGCGATACCTTTGGCAAGGTTTTATTGCCCGAGATGGCCAGTATGGTGGTCTATGCCCTGATGGCCCTAGTGTTGTTTTGGCGCCCTCAGGGGCTGTTTGGAAAGGCGTAAACTATGCATACCATGAGTCGACCCATTTTGATTCTGCTCTGCCTCGGGTTCTTGGCGCTGGCGCTGTTTCCGTTGCTGGGCGACGAGTACTACACCGGCCTGCTGACCAAGATAATGATCCTGTCCATCTTTGCCGTCAGCCTCGACCTACTGATCGGCTATACCGGCCTGATCAGCTTTGGTCATGCCGCCTTCTTCGGCATTGGCGGCTATGTCCTGGCCATTTTTTTCCAAGATGCCGATAGCATCAACTACTGGACCGCTCTGGCGCTGGTTCTTAGCTGCACCGCACTGGTGGCGCTGCTGATCGGCTGGCTGTGCATCCGCACCTCCGGGGTGTACTTCATCATGCTAACACTGGCCTTTGCCCAGATGTTCTACTACTTCTTCTTTGAATCGCCCCACTTCGGCGGCGACGATGGCATTTTTTTGTTCAGCAAGCCCGAGGTTGAGATCGGCTCGACGATCCTGCTTGATCTCGAAAATGAACAGCATTTTTACTACTTCGTACTGGCATGGCTGGTTGCCATCTACCTGATACTGAGCATGATTCTCAGAGCTCCGTTCGGCCAAGTGATCGTTGCGATTAAAGCCAACGAACAGCGGGTACGCGCGCTCGGCTACCCGATCCAGCGCTACAAGCTGGTGAGCTTTACCATTGCCGGCACCCTGGCCGGCCTGGCCGGTTTTCTGGAAGCCGTTCATACCGGTTACGTCACCCCGTCCTATTTGGGCTGGCATGAATCCGGTATCGCCATGGTGATTGTTATTCTCGGCGGCATGGGCACCCTATTCGGACCGATCTTGGGCGCCTTCGTGGTGGTATTGCTACAAGACTGGCTGCCCGACCTCACCGAACATTGGCAGTTACTGATGGGCGGCATCATCATCGCGGTGGTGCTATTTCTGCCACAAGGCATCGCCGGGCTGTTGATCCGCCTTGGCAACCGTTTTTCAGCGGCGCCAACGCGGCCAGCCGATCCCGCACGCCCGAAAGCGAATATACCGGCTGCCGACGGCAACATCGCCGCTACCGATCTGGAGGAGCAGCAGCTGTGAGCCCATCCAACCCAAGCGACACCATTCTGCGAACCGAATACCTATGCAAACACTTCGGCGGTCTGCAAGCTACCCACGAAGTCAGTCTGGCGTTTGAACGGGGTAAGGTGCATGCCATTCTGGGTCCAAACGGCGCCGGAAAAACCACCCTGATCAATCTGCTGTCGGGCGAGCTGACGCCTTCAAGCGGTAAGATTTGGTTTAACGATAGCGACATCACCCTCGCCAGCGCCGACCAGATCTCGCGTATCGGCATCGGTCGCAGCTTCCAGAAAACCAACATCTTTCCCGACTTCAGTTGTTTCCAAAACTGCTGGCTCGGTGCCCAGTCACGACTATCGAGCTCGATGCGGTTTTTCCGTCCCGCTCGGCAGCTTGCTGACGTTCATCGTCGCACCGACCGAGCGTTGCAGTTGTGCGGCCTGTCGGAACGTCGCGATACCCCGGCTGCGGCGATGAGTTACGGCGAGCAGCGGCAACTGGAGATCGGCATGATGTTGGCGACCGAACCGGAGCTGTTACTGCTCGACGAACCGTTAGCCGGAATGGGCAGCGAAGAGTCGAAACAGATGACCGAGCTGCTGAAACAGCTGGCCGAGGAGCACACCCTGATCCTGATCGAACACGATATGGACGCTGTCTTTGCCGTGGCCGACAGGCTAACGGTGATGGTCGATGGCGCAGAGCTCGAAACCGGCAGCGTCGAGCAGATTCGTAACAGCCAAGCGGTGCAAGAAGCCTACCTGGGTAGCAGCGAGGATGCCGCATGAGCGAAAATGCAGCGCTAGAGCCCACACAGCCGACTCCTGACCGTGAGGTATTACTGCAGGCCGATGACTTGCACACCTACTACGGTGACAGCCATATCCTCAACGGTATCAGCCTGCGGATTCATCGAGCCGAGACCATCAGCCTGATGGGGCGCAACGGCATGGGCAAAACCACCACCTTGCGCTCACTGCTAGGGCTGACGCCGCCCCGTTCGGGTAGCGTGGTGATTCAAGGCCAGCAAACCAGCGGCTGGCCGACCCACAAGACCATCCAGCTCGGTATCGCCTATGTGCCGGAAGAGCGTGGGATATTCCCAAACCTGAGTGTGCGTGAAAACCTGCTCATGGCCGCCCGACCCGGTCCTGAGGGCCGCAACGAGTGGCCGCTAAGCCGGATTTTGCAGTACTTCCCCCGGCTCGATGAGCGTATCGAACATATGGGAAACCAGCTCTCCGGCGGTGAGCAGCAGATGCTGACGATTGCCCGGGCACTGATGACCAACCCCGACCTATTGATACTCGATGAAGCCACCGAAGGCCTGGCACCATTATTTAGGCGCGAGATCTGGTCGGTGATTCGCGATATCAAAGCCACCGGTATCGCCTCAATCATCGTCGATAAAGATATCAACGCGCTGCTGTCGGTCTGCGATCGAAACTACATCCTCAGCAAAGGCCAAGTAGCGTGGGAGGGGGACTCACAACAACTGCAGCAACAACCCGAACTACACAAGCAGTACCTGGGCGTCTAGCTAGCAGCATGTCGATCACACGCGTAACCACCAGTTGGCTTTGGTAGCGGCCAGCAACGCCCAAACGGGATTACCTTTGAGGGACCAGAACCATGAACATTACAGACTTTCGACGACTCATCACGCCAGTCACCGATTTTATTGCCGATCAGCCGCTCGGCCCCGCGCTGGCCGATGCACTCAAGCTGCAGTTCCCGCCCGACGGATATTGCTTTAACGCCATCGAAACCGCCTGCCACGCAGCCATCGCCGCGGGTTGGATGTGTGCTCAGGGCACCGCAGGCAGGCGCTTTGGCCGTGTTATCGAAGCCAGCGATGCAACAGCTGGGTTAAGCATCGACGTGGTCGATTTGACCAATATTGCAGGCCCCCACCACCACCATCCGCTTGGTGAAATCTGCATGATTATCCCTCTCAGCAAAGGTGCACAATTCGATGGCAGGGACCGCGGTTGGTGGGTATATCCGCCGCAGTCGGCGCACCGGCCAACGGTTACCGATGGCGAAGCCTTGATCCTCTATATGCTTCCGGGCGGCAAGATTGAGTTTACCGAAGCACCCCAAACGCAGCAGGAATTATAATTCCACAATTTCTCCGACGCACTACAGACACCACTTTAATACGCACTATACTTCATATTAATTGATTGTTAAGATAACCCTTCTCCTGTCTATCGGGGGAACATTCTTAATTGACCTTCAACCGCTACGGAGAACCGACGATGGAGACCGATTTAATTTACAACCCAGGAGATATCATCGAGCAGGCGGGGGAGTGTTTCCAAGTACTGGAAAACCATGGCATTTACGGGACCGTTCGAAGCTTTCCTTCTGAAGAGGAAAGCGGGTTCGAACTCGAATGGGTAACCGATGGCGTCGCTTGCCGTCGAATCGGTACTGCCGGCCTACCCGCCCCCAGCCCTTGCTCAACGGGCGGTAGTTGCCCCACCTACGAAATCAAACCCGAAGGCAGTAACGAGACCAACATCATCGCCAAAGGTTAAAGCAGACTGCAGCGACAGTGCTAGCGCTGATTGTAGGCCGTCATCTCTAGACTAATAAAATGCGTTAGGGTCAAACCGAAAACGGATACGCGATCGGCTCATGGTAGCGATAACCACTGACCTCAAAGTCTTCCAGCGTCACCCAAGTCTCGAGGTCTTCGAGCGTTTTAATATCCGGGTTGATCAGCAATTTAGGCGCAGCGTAAGGCTCGCGCTTGAGCTGCACATCGCGCATCAGCGCCAACTGATCTTCGTAGATATGGGCGTTTACGATCTTATGATAAGCCTTGCCCGGTTTGTGGCCGGTAATCTGCGCCATCAACGCCAGCAGGGTAAACACCTGAATCTGATTAAAATTCTGCCCTAGCGGCACATCGCAGGAACGCTGACTGGAGGTCAGATAGAGGGTATCACCCAACAACGAGAAGGTATGGGTGTGCATGCAAGGACGCAGACAACCCATATGGAATTCGCCGGGATTGTAGAACGACAGAATTTCACCCCGATCATCGATGCCGTTGGTCAAATCATCAACGATCTTGCGTAACTGATCGACCGTACCACCGTCGGGCTTTTGCCAGGAGCGCCCCTGCACACCGTAAACCCGACCCATATCGTTTTCGCCTTTGCGGTACGAGTTATTCAACCAGGTCTGATTTTCATTCGCATTGGCCAACCAGGTTGGGGTACCCAGCGCCTGGAAGTCGGCCGCGTTATCCAGCCCTCGGATATAACCCAGCAATTCGGCAATGGCGGCTTTCCAATAACTCTTACGCGTGGTTACCAGCGGAAGTTGGTTAGCCCCCACATCGTATTCCAAATCGGCATTAATCAGGGTCAGGCAGCGTTTGCCGGTGCGCGCGTTTTCAACCCAGCTCCCCTGCTCAACAATCTTGCGGCATAGATCCAAATACTGCTTCATCGCCTTTTATCCCCCACTTGTACACCCTGTGGAGCAGAGTCCGATTTGCCACGATACGCCCAAACCATAAATACGCAGCCGATCACGATCATCGGCAGCGACAACAACTGCCCCATTGTTAACCAGTCGAAAGCGATATAGCCGAGATGGCTATCGGGCTGACGGGTAAACTCGACCAAGAAACGGAAACTGCCGTAACAGATCAAAAACAACCCCGATACGGCCATCGCCGGGCGCGGCTTGGCAGAAAACCACCACAGAACGCAGAACAACACCACGCCCTCTAACGCAAACTGATACAGCTGTGACGGGTGTCGCGCCAACTCATCGGCACGCGGAAACACCATACCCCAGGGCAGTTCGGTGGCTCGGCCCCACAGCTCACCGCCGATAAAGTTGCCCAATCGTCCCAAGCCCAAACCAATCGGCACCAGCGGTGCGACAAAATCCGCCACCCCAAAAATGGTTTTCTGATATTTGCGGGCAAACAGGATGATCGCCATGGTCACCCCCAGCAAGCCTCCGTGGAACGCCATGCCGCCTTCCCAGACCGCAAACAACCATAGCGGGTCATCGAGAAAACGGTCGAAGTTGTAAAACAGCACATACCCCATCCGCCCACCCAACACCACGCCCAGGCCGCAGTAGAAGATCAGATCGGAAACCTGTTGTGCGTTCCAGCCGGATCCCGGCTTGGCAGCACGGCGGTTGGCCAGCCACCAGGCAGCGACAAACCCGCCGAGGTACATCAGCCCGTACCAATGAATTTTTAACGGCCCTAGCTGCAAGGCAACAGGATCTATCTGAGGGTAATTCAACACGCCAACCCAACTCCTTGGTTCACTAACATCAACTCAACCACGCACTCATCAAAAAACGGATCCCCACCAACAACAAAAATATCGCGAAGGCGCGTTTAAGCACTCGTTCGGGTAATACATGCGCCAACCGGGCTCCGTAACGGGCAAACCAGGCACTGGTCAGCACGATGCCGATAAAAGCGGGCAGGTAGACATAACCCAGGCTCCACTCCATCAGCGCAGGATGATCCCAGCCCTCCTGCATGTTTACCAGCGCGCCGGTGACCGCGATCGGCAAACCACAGGCAGCCGAAGTACCTATCGCTTGCTGGATACGGACATTGCACCAGCTCAGGTAGGGCGTCGTCATCGAACCGCCACCGATACCAAACAGTGCCGACCCCGCCCCAATAAAACCACCGACGACTCCCAGACCCACTGGCCCGGGCACATCTCGATGAGGCTTGGGTTTTAAGCCAAAGCCCATCTGCGCCGCGATGATGATGGCAAAACAACCGATCAAGAACTGCAGCATCGGACCACTGAGCTGGCCGGCCGTTTTCACGCCAACAATAGCACCGATAACGATACCAACCGCCAACGGCTTGAACAGTTCCCAGCGTACCCCCTGTTTAAAGTGATGGGTACGAACCGAGCTGAGAGAGGTGACGACAATCGTTGCCAACGAGGTACCGACCGCGACATGGGTTAACACTTCGGGCGGCATACCTTGCAAACCAAAGCTGAACACCAGCACCGGGACGATAATCAAACCACCGCCGATACCAAATAAGCCCGCGACCAGCCCGGCACAGGCGCCAAGAACAAGATAAGACAGAATTAACAAATCGGAAGCCTAAATTGAGCGGATTTTGAAAGACCGCTATTATCACTCAAACTCTAGAGTTAGGGAATCTGCAAGCCAGTCCAAATAATCATTCTGGCAACCTGACTGATTCGTCGGCCTCTTAGGAAAATCACACATGTGTCTGATCCTGTTCGCCTACAAGACCGACCCACGTTACCAATTGATCGTTGCCGCCAACCGCGACGAATTTTACGACCGCCCGACTCGGCGTCTCGATTACTGGCCCGAAGCACCTCGTTTGCTCGCAGGACAAGACCTGGAACAGGGCGGCACCTGGCTCGGTATAACACGTTGTGGTCGCTTTGCCGCCATCACCAATGTCCGCCAAGGGCTGAATCCATCGAGCAAGAACCTCAAATCCCGCGGCCACCTGCCGCTGGATTTCTTGCTATCCGATCAAGCTCCGCTGAGTTATCTTGAAACCCTGCAGCAACAAGCCGATGACTATGCCGGTTACAACCTGCTGCTGGGGGATCGCGATGGGCTCTATTACGGCTCCAACCGCAACCAACAATCTCCCCAACAGTTAACGCCGGGCGTGTACGGCCTGAGCAACGCCTGTCTCAACACTCCCTGGCCCAAGGTCGCCGAGGGCGCCGAGGCGCTACAGCAACTTATCGATGACCAACGCACCGCCCCCGAACCGCTGCTGCAACTGCTGCAGCAGCGCGATACTCCAGCCGATCAGCAACTGCCCGATACCGGCGTGGGGTTGGAATGGGAGCGCCGACTCGGGCCACGCTTTATCGAAAGCGAGCGCTACGGCACCCGCTCCAGCCTGGTCTTGTTGAGCGAATACGACGGCGATAGCCAAATTCATGAACAGAGTTACACTCCGCACTGGGAAAAACCGAAAAGCTACTATTTTTCAACCGAATAACTCTTTTATACTGAGCTGACACCGGTACAGTCGATCGGTCAATGGAGGAAGCAACGGAGTATGCCAACCACAGCGTCGTCAAAACGTCCGCCGATTCAAAAACTGCTGTGGCGTTCGTATGTCGGCAGCACCTTGATCCCGTTAGTTTTCATCCAAATTCTGTTTCTTTTCGCTTACTATACCGCCACCAACCAACTCAGTAGTCGCTATACCACCGCACTGGAGCAACAGGCCGCCTTCCATCAACTGTCACTGAGCCGAATCCAGGCCCAAGAGATCAACGAATCTCTCGATGAGCTGTTGCCCGACCAACTTAAGCAAGCCTATAACCCGATCGCCACCCCTGAGCTGATGCTGCGTTTGAAACAGAGCAACAGTTTTCAGTTGAGCAACAACAAGCACTACCAGATCTACATCGAAAACGAAGGCAACATCTATCGGATCGATACCTTGGAGCTACTAAAAAGCGCCAACAACCCCTTCTTGGCCCATCTGGGCGACATCGATAGCACCCCAGAAGGGCATACCAGCCTCGACCGACAGCAGCTTCAATTGCTGACCTGGACTCCTATTCCTGTCACCGGCTGGCAACTGCTGACGCTATCTTCATCCTCGACACCGGCTCACCTGTTAGAGGAAGGCTCTGACCAGATCAGCTCGATTCTGCTGTGGACCCTTGGCGTGTTGGGACTGATCTGTCTGCTGGTTCTACTGGTGACCCATCGTCAATCCAAATCATTAAGCCAACGGATCACCGAACCGCTTAACGGCATCAACCATATGATTAGCCAGATCGGTGCGGGGCATTACCAACCGGCACGGCCTGCCATCGGTGTTGAAGAAATCAACAGCTCTGCGGTAGGACTCAGTCAGATGGGGTTTGATCTGGGTGAAGCGCGTAGGGAGTTGATCAACACCCAGGAAACCTTGCAGCGGGTCAATTCAGACCTAGAGCTGAGAGTTCAGGAGCGAACCACCGAACTGGTCGACGCCAACGCTCTGCTGAAACAGGATAAAGAGCAACTCGAAGCCCTCTATGAGCAGCTTAAACAAGCCCAGATGCAGTTGATCGAATCGGAGAAGATGGCCTCAATCGGCCAGCTTGCGGCCGGGGTGGCACACGAGATCAACAACCCGATGACTTACATCATCGCCAACTTTGTGGCGATGCAGGAGTACTGCGACGACTTGCTGAAGTTGATCGAGCAGCAGCAAAAACTGGTCGCTGAGAATGCTCAGCAAGCGTCGCAAGCATTGCTCAAAGAGATGGATTTTGAATATATGCGACAAGACATCCCGCTGCTGATCCAGCAATCCTTAGACGGTGCCGACCGGGTTAAGCAGATTGTTCAGGGACTGCGTGACTTCTCCCACACAGGCCAGCAAGACTGGGAACGGAGTGACCTGCGCGATGGCTTAAACAGCACCCTCAAGGTCGCTCACAACGAGATCAAGCATAAAGCCGAAGTGATCAAAGAGTTTGACGATATCCCCACTATCGACTGCCTGCCATCGCAACTCAATCAAGTGTTCCTGAATCTACTGGTCAACGCCGCGCAAGCCATTGCGAAGCAGGGCACCATCCGGGTTCGCACCCGCCACGAACAAGACTGGGTACGTATCGATATCAGCGACGACGGTCAGGGAATTGATCCAAAGCATCTGTCCAGCATCTTTGATCCGTTCTACACCACCAAACAGGTAGGGGAAGGAACCGGGCTCGGGCTTGCGTTATCGTTCAGCATTATCAAAGCCCACAACGGCCGGATAGAGGTCGACAGTACGCCAGGAAAAGGCACTACCTTTAGCCTATGGCTACCGGTGGAGCAACACGAGGCGCCGCAGGCACAACCGCTGGGTAAGGCAATCGCTAGCGACAAAGAGAGCTAACAATCAAAGCGGAACGCGAGGACGGGACAGCCGGCCCAAACCGGCATCGACCAGCATCTTCCCGAGCGCCTGCTGAACAGATTTGGGCTCATCAAAACTCAATGCGGTATCTAAAAACAGCTGCGCCTGGTCCAAGGTGATACCCCGAATCGCCGATTTGACTTTACCCAGGCTGGTCGAACTCATCGACAGCACGTCGTAGCCCATCGCCAACATAAGAATGGCCCCGACCGGGTCACCGGCTAACTCGCCGCAGATACCCACCTGTACGTTTTCTTTATGGGCTTCGACGACGATCTGCAACAATGCAGTTAATACGGCGGGATGGTAACTGTTATACAGCTCGGCAACGCGAGGGTTATTACGATCGACCGCCAGCAAATACTGGGTTAAATCGTTGCTCCCAACCGAGATAAAATCGACCCGACGGGCAAAGTTGCGTACTTGGTAAACCGCCGCAGGCACCTCAATCATCACTCCGATTTCGGGCTGAATTAGCTGATGGCCATCATCAACCAGCTCCTCGAAGGCTTGATTGATCAGCGCCACCGCCTCATCAATTTCTACCACGCAGGACACCATCGGCAGCATAATGCGCAGGTTATCGAGCCCTTTGCTGGCCAATAACATGGCCCGGACCTGAACCAGGAAAATTTCAGGGTGATCCAGCGTAACCCGAATCCCCCGCCAGCCTAACGACGAGTTAGCCTCTTCAATCGGAAAATAGGGCAACGATTTATCGCCGCCTATATCGAGAGTACGCATTGTCACCGGGTTGGGCGCAAACGGCTCAAGTTGACGTCGGTAGCTTTCGACCTGCTCGGCCTCACTGGGGAAGAACTCTCTGATCATGAACGGCACTTCAGAGCGGTACAACCCGATACCCTCGGCACCTCGCTCCAAGGCCAAGCCGACATCGGTAACCAAGCCGGTGTTGACGCACAACGGAATCCGATGACCATCGAGGGTTTCGGCAGGCAGATCACGCATCTGCTCCAACCCTTTGGTCAGCAGCGTCTCTTCGAGCAGAATGTCGTCGTAATAGCTGGTCAGCTTAATCGATGGATTAACGAACAATCGCCCCGAAAAGCCATCGATAATCACCGGTTTGTTATGAACGATCGTGGTGGGCAGGTCGACCGCCCCCATCACAGTAGGGATTCCCATCGAACGCGCCAAAATGGCGCTGTGGGAGTTGCCCGAACCCAACACCGAAACCAGTCCGACCAATTTATCAATCGGCACCTCTCCCAGCATCGCCGGGGTCAACTCTTCGGCAACCAACACCATCTTGTCGGGAAACTGGGTCGGAGTATTGCTGACATTCTCCTGCAGGCAAGCCAACACCCGCCGCCCTAGATCTTTGATATCCGTAGCCCGCTCACGCAAGTACGCATCTTCCATCAACTCAAACTGGTGCACATGACTCTGCACGACACGCCGCAACGCTCCGGGTGCCCACTGGCCCTGATGAATCTGCTGCTCGATCTCACCCGCTAGCGCGTTATCATCGAGCATCCGCAAATAAACATCGAATAATGCCTGCTCTTCACCCTTGAGTCGCCTGGCAAGGCTACGCCCCACCACTTTAATATCGTGCCGAACCCGAGATAGAGCGCTGCGAAAGCGTTGTAACTCAGCATCAATATCATCGGCCTGTTGATCGGGCACCGCATCCAAATCGGCCGGAGGTGCGATCACTACCGCCGTCCCCAAGCCAACCCCAGGCGCTCCTGAGACACCGTCGAAGCGGGCATCCTGACGGATTCGCGTGGCGTCGTGATTGACGCCGATACCACCGGTGACCTCGGCGTGCGCAATGACCCCGGCCAACTGGGCCGACATGGTCACCAAAAACGCCTCCTCACTCTCATCAAACCGACGGTGCTGCTTCTGCTGCACCACCAACACCCCCAGCACTTTACGCTGATGAATAATGGGGGCCCCCAGGAAAGAGTGGAACAGTTCTTCGCCTGAACCCGAAATAAAACGATACGCGGGGTGACAGGCAACATCTTCAAGATTTAACGGCTCGGCGCGGGTCGCGACCTTGCCGACGACGCCTTCGGAGAGCGCCAGCCTGATCTTTCCGACCGCCTCGGGGTTTAACCCCTCGGTTGCCATCAGCACATACTCCTCGGTTGCCGGGTCGAGCAAGTAGACCGAACAGACCTGGGTCTTCATCGCTTGCTGGATGCGCTCAACGATGACCGCTAAAGCAGCCTCGAGATTGCCAGCGGCGTTAACCTCTTGAACGATTTTTCGCAACACCGCCAACATCGACATTATTGGGCCACCTGTTGAACACGCCGGCGGGACGAAGATGATTGTCGAGGAGGACGCGGTGAGCTGTTGCCTTTAAACGATTGCCGGACCAGCCGTCCTTGCCGTTCGACCAGCTCTTTGAGGGCGCTGCGATAGACCTCGCGTTTAAACGAGATCACCTGGCCCAACGGGTACCAGTAACTGACCCAGCGCCAACCATCAAATTCAGGTTTATGGGAGAAATCAAAACTGACCGCCGAATCATCCGAGCGCAAACGCAGCAAATACCACTTCTGTTTTTGGCCGATACACAGTGGTTTGGAGTGATAGCGGATCATCCGCTTGGGAAGCCGGTAACGCAGCCAACCGCGCGTACTGCCGAGCAATTCTACATCGCCAGGATCAAGCCCCACCTCCTCCTTAAGCTCGCGATACATCGCCTGCTCTGGGGTTTCATTGTCGTTGATCCCCCCCTGCGGAAACTGCCAGGCATCCTGACCCACACGCCGCGCCCAAAGCACTTGGCCGTGGTCGTTTGCGATAATGATCCCCACATTGGGGCGAAAGCCTTCCGAGTCAATCACGCCTACACCATCTCTCTAGTTATCAGGCTATTGTTCCACAAATCAGCCTAATCACCAATTTTGGTTTAACGCCAAGATCGAAAAACCGAGTCAGCGTTGCCACAACCGCGTCTAATCACTATGCTGAGCGGCCCTGTTTGTCGACCGTTTTTTCTGTAGGAGTAACACCGTGGCATTAGCAATTTTCGATCTAGACAACACCCTACTGGGCGGTGACAGCGACCATGCCTGGGGCGAGTTTCTGGTCGAACAGGGGCTGGTCGAGCCCGATCGCTACCAGCAAGCCAACGATGGTTTCTATCAGGATTACCTACGCGGTGAGCTGGACATCTATGCCTACCAGGCTTTTGCCTTAGAGCCGCTGACCCACTTCGAGCCGGAACAGCTTAGCCAACTGCACCAACAGTTTATGCAGCTCAAGATCGTACCGATGATGCTCGATAAGGCGACCGAACTGCTGCAACAGCATCGTCAGGCCGGTGATTTCATTCTAATCATCACCGCCACCAACCGTTTTGTCACTGGACCGATTGCCGAACACCTGGGTGTCGACGATATTCTGGCTACCGAGCCGGAGCTGATCGATGGCCGTTATACCGGTCAGCTTATCGGTACACCCTGCTACCAAGAAGGCAAAGTGGTTAGGCTCAATCAATGGCTAGAAGAGCGTGATCACGACCTCAGCGGTAGCTACTTCTACAGTGACTCACGCAACGATATTCCGCTGCTTGAGCTGGTCGATCACCCGATTGCCGTCGATGCCGACGAAGCCCTGACCCAACACGCCAAAGCCAAGGGCTGGAGCTTAATCAGCTTAAGATAAGCTCAACGGCTGATAATTAGGGGCAAGGGGTCCGGTAGCGAGCGTCAATCGCATTGATCTGTTCGATCAGCTCGGGCTCCAGCGTCACTTCGATGCTGCCAAGGTTGGTATCAAGCTGCTCCAACGTCGTCGCGCCGATAATGGTGCTACCCACGAAGCCACGACTGTTCACAAACGCCAATGCCATCTGGCAAGGGTCCAGCCCATTCGCACGCGCCAGTGCAACGTATTCAGCCGTGGCCTGAACCCCGGCATCGGTCAAATAGCGCGAATAGATCGGGAACAACTTCAGCCGCGAGCCGTCGGGCAGCTGGTTACCCAGATACTTGCCGCTGAGCACGCCAAAACCGAGCGGAGAATAGGGCAGCAGGTCGATCTGCTCACGCTGCAGCACCTCGGCCAAACCGACTTCGGTACTACGATTCAATAAGCTGTACGGGTTTTGAACGGTCGCAATCACTGGCAGGTTATGCTGCTCAGCCAACTGCTTGCATTTCATCACCCCCCATGCCGATTCGTTGGAGACGCCGATATGGCGCACCAACCCCTCGTTAACCAGTTCGGCTAACGCCTCCAGTGACTCCAGCAGCGGTGTGCCATCTTTCTCGGGCTGGTGCTGGTAGCCGAGCTGACCAAAGAAATTGGTGGCTCGATCCGGCCAGTGCAGTTGGTACAGGTCGATATAATCGGTTCCCAAGCGCTCGAGGCTGCCCTCGATAGCACGGCGAATATGGCTGCGGTTCAAGCTCAGATCGGGACGAATATGGGCAACAAAGTCGCCCGGCCCCACCACCTTGGTACCGATCACACAGCGCTGGCGCACGCCCCGCGCCTTGAGCCAGCGGCCTAAAATCAGCTCAGTGGCCCCTTGAGTCTTGGCGTAAGCCGGGACCGGGTAGAGCTCAGCCGTATCAAAAAAATCAACCCCACGCTGCCACGCCATATCAAGCTGAGCAAAGGCTTCGGCCTCGCTGTTCTGCTGCCCCCAGGTCATGGTTCCCAGGCAAATCCTGCTGACCTTCAGATCGCTATTACCTAGCTGATGATATTGCATCCCCACCCCTGTAAATCTATTGATTTAACCTATCACTAATAGCTAGCTGCTCGGCAATACTCTGACAAACAGAGATTTAAGATAGTCGGTTTCTGGAATAGCGGAATGCACCGGATGATCCGGCCCCTGATGTCCCTGTTCGATGATCTGTGCCTGGCGGTCCATCTTACGACTACCCGAGCGAACAATATCGACCAGCCTGTCACGCTGCAGATGCATCGAACAGGACGCCGAAACCAGCAAGCCATCGCGTTCCAGCAATCCCATCGCCAGCTCGTTGATGCGCTGGTAGGCCTGCTCGCCATTACGGATATCTTTACGTTTTTGAATAAACGCGGGTGGATCAACCACCACGATATCGAAGCGCTCCGCCTCGGCTTTAAGCTGCTTCAAACCCTCAAACGCATCGCCCTGCATCGTCGACACCTTTTCGGCCACACCATTGAGCGCGGCATTTTGCTCGACACAATCGAGCGCGCTGGCTGACGCATCCAAGCAGATCACCCCCGACGCACCCGCAGCAGCAGCCTGCACGCCCCAACCGCCGATATAACTGAACACATCCAGCACCCGCTTGCCTGCTGCATACTGCTGCAACCGCGCCCGATTCATTCGGTGGTCGTAAAACCAACCGGTTTTCTGGCCCGTTTTAACCGGTGCAACAAACTTGACCCCGTTCTCCTGCAACGGAGCAAAGTCGGCCACCTGACCAACCACCTCTTCGACATAGCTGGACAAGCCCTCCATCGCCCGCATCTTGCCATCGTTACGCAGCAGGATTGCAGCGGGCTTGATCACCTGCTGCAACGCCTCAACAATCGCATCCTTGACCGCCTCCATCCCTGCGGTGGAGATCTGCACCACCAGCAGATCATGGAAACGATCAACCACCAGCCCCGGCAGACCATCGCTGTCGCCAAAGACCAAACGATAGCAGTCGTTATCAAAGCAGCGCTGGCGCAACGACAGTGCAATCTTGAGTCGATGCACCAGCAACGATTTATCCAGCATCGACTTGCTATCACGGCTAATCAGCCTGCCACAGATCAGGTTATTAGGGTTGAGGTAGGCCACCCCCAGCGGCTTGCCACCCGCCTGTTCGACCACTACCTGCTCACTCACCTGAAACTGTTTCAGCGGTGTCTGCGCGGTGTCGACTTCGTTGCTGTAGATCCACAGGTGGCCGCCACGCAGCCGGCGGTCGGATTTGGGTTTAAGACGAAGTGTTTGCAAAGCCATGATTGATTCCTAGGAGCACGAAGCCCAATACCCTTAACCAGGCGGTCAACGGGTTTATAAAAAACAAACAGCCCCGCGTCCTCACGGGCGCAGGGCTGAAATACTCAATACCGCCCCGAGTAGCGCAGGGCGGCAGGGGAGCTAAAAAACCTTAAGATTCAGCTTCGCACAGTTCACTGTAGCCTTCGGCGTCCAGCAAACCATCCAGCTCACCCTTTTCGGTCACCTTAACGCGGAAAAACCAACCGTCGCCGTAGGAGTCGGAGTTGGCCAGTTCGGGAGAGCCTTCCAGCTCAGCGTTAACCTCGACCACTTCCAAACTGATCGGCGCATAGATGTCTGACGCTGCCTTAACCGACTCCACCACACCCATGTCATCACCGACGGCAAACGAGTCACCCACTTCGGGAAGTTCAACAAAGACTACGTCACCCAACAGCTCCTGAGCATGATCGGTAATACCGATCGTCACGGTGCCGTCACCTTCATCACGGATCCACTCGTGGCTAGAGACATACTTCAGCTCGGCAGGGATGTTACTCATAGTGCTGTCCTCTCAAAGGAAAAATGGCTTATCTCTGGTCCGTCGCACGGCCATCATCAATGCCCGACTTCGGAAAAGCTCAAAATGTATAGTTTAGCCGCTGTCAATTCAACTGGCGACCGACGATATATCTAATCGCTTCAATTAATTGCGCCTGGCGACTTATTCATAAGTTCCTTAGCCAGTGCGGGCAGATCGCCCTCTAGCCCTAACGCGTGACGAACCAGTTTGCGCTTCAGTCCGGTTGATTGCGCCACCTGCTGCATGCCGACATTGCGCAGTAGGTGTAGCAGCGGAGGAATCACATCGTAAAGGTGTCGCAATCCAGCCATCAGCCCCATCATCATTAGGTTTTCGCCCTGGCGGCGTCGCTGGTAGCGCCGTAAGCGACGCTTGTCACCCAGCGCCAACCCTAGCGAATGGGTCTCTAACAGCTCCTCTGCCAGGGTCGCCGCATCCAGCAATCCCAGATTAACGCCCTGACCCGCTAGCGGATGAATCGTATGCGCAGCATCACCGACCAACGCCAGCGATCTGTCCACGTAGGCTTTGGCATGGCGCTGCAGCAGCGGAAACACAAAACGTGTATCAACCTCGGTCACAGCCCCTAGCTGATGCTCAAACGCCTGACCCAACGCCTCGGCAAACTCCTCTGCCGATAGCGCCATCAATTCGGCGGCATGGTCGGGTGAGGTCGACCAGACGATCGATGACTGATGAGCATTACCGGCCAATGGCAACAGCGCCAACGGGCCATCTTCGGTAAACCGCTGCCAGGCCGTTGCCTGATGCGGCAATTCGGTCGTGACCGTGGTCACTATCGCTCGGTGCTGATAGTCCCATTCGCTTAACGGTAACCCCGCTAAACGCCGAGTCGGCGAGTGCGCCCCATCGGCGGCTACCACCAAACGCGCCTTCAGCTGTAAACCATCGCTTAGCTGCAGTTCGCGCCAAGAACCATCTGACTCGGCACCTGCCTCATCAGCAGCTTCGGATAACTGCTGCAGGGTCGTCCCTCCCAGCCAGCGGATATTGTCATGGCTGGCCAAGGCCTGATGTAGACCGGCTAACGTGACACGGTTCTCGACAATATGCCCCAGATGCGGTTGATGCTGTTCGGCAGCAGAAAAGCCGATCTCGGCGGTGCCTTCGCCATCCCAAACCTGCATCTGCTGATAGGGAGAGACGCGCAGCGACGCCATCGTGTCCCAGGCACCGAGATTGCGCAGGATCTGTTCGGAGGCCAGGCTTAACGCACTGACACGCGGATCGAAGCCTTTGTTGGCGGCGTCATCGAGTTGCTGCAAACGCTGATCGGCGTCGCTGGCCTGCGGATCGATCACCACCACCTCAAGCCCACTACCACCCAGCGCGCAGGCCAGAGCCATGCCCACCATGCCACCACCAACGATGGCAACATCGACTCGTTGCTGCTTGTCGCTATCGACTTGATTCATCACGATCCTTGATCAGCCAGTTTGGGCAACGGCATATCCAGCCCCATCGCACTTTGGGCAAACGCGTGCTTAAGCGGCGAAGCCAGCTCCAATCCGATCAACCCCAGATTTCGGGCCACCACCTGCGGAGTATGTGGGTTGGAAAATAGTTCGGTAATTTTATCGCTAAAGCCGATGGTTTTGGTTTGATCCCAGTCGAGCTGCGAACGAAACCGCTGCAGCGTATCCAGACTACCGATATCGCGTTGATCGGTCTGCGCCTGCAATAGCTCCTGAGCTAACACCATCGCCCCACGCAGCGCCAAATTAAACCCTTGTCCGGCAACCGGGTGGAGCGCATGGGCCGCATTACCCAACACCGCAAGGCCGGTACGAACCTGCTCACGAGCCTGAACCAGTTTAAGCGGGTAGCAGTGGCGCTCACCCAGCTCGATAATACGTCCTGCTCGATAACCAAAGCGCTGCTGTAGCTGTCGAATAAAGCTGGCATCATCAACTGCCAGCAGCTCGTCGGCTTGCTCCAACGGCACACTCCAAACCAACGCCGATCGCGCCCGCCCCTGCGGATCATCGGTCAGCGGCAGCAGCGCCATCGGCCCTTGATCGGTAAAACGCTCGTAGGCCGTATGCTGGTGCGGACGATCCAACGACAGATTGGCGATCAAGGCACACTGTTGATAGGGCGTTTCGACAACATCCACCTGCAACTGCTCGCGCAGCCCCGAGCGACCGCCATCGGCGATCACCAGTAAGCGGCTGTCACAGCAGTGGATCTCACCCTCGTGTTCGTATTCGATCCGCATACCGCCCGCTACGGCCTTGGCGGCAACCACCTCGGCAGGACAGCAAAATGTCACCTCATCGAGATGTTGCAAGGGCTGCAGTAGCGCCCGGCCCAGGCTGCGATTTTCCAGCACATAGCCCAGCGCCGGGACTTTTTCTTTTCGGGCATCGAGCCGAGCAGCGCCCAGATGACCCCGATCAGACACCTGAATTTTTCTGATCGGACACGCATCGGCAGCCAGTGTCGACCACACTCCCAGACGCTCAAACAGATGCCGAGAACCCAACGACAACGCGGTAGAGCGGGCATCGTAGCTCGGCTGGAGAGGTTCTTGACAGGTTTGCGGCAGCGGAAAAGCTTCGAACACCACGATCTTCAGCGGTTGCTGCTTATCCGTCTGACCGCGCGCTAACGCCAGCGCCAGCGCAGCACCGACCATGCCACCGCCAACGATGGCGATATCGTAAGTACTATTGATCTGAGGGCTGTTCATGCGAGGATCAGTCATGCACCCCACCACCCTGCTCAGCCAGAGCTTGTGCCATCAGCGCTTCGATATCGGTCACCTGTTTTGGAGCATCTTGAGTCAGTACCTCGCAGCCCTGCTCGGTGACCAGTACATCATCCTCGATACGGATACCGATACCACGCCAACGCGCCTCTACTTGCTCGTTGTCCGGAGCGATATACAGCCCCGGCTCTATCGTTAATACCATCCCCGGCAACAGCAAGCGGGACTCACCTTTACGACGGTAATCACCGACATCATGGACGTCGAGCCCCAGCCAATGGCTGGTTCGGTGCATATAAAAAGGTTTGTAGGCCTCATCTTGGATCAGCGCCTCAACCTCTCCGTCGAGCAACCCCAACTCAACCAGCCCAGTGACCAACACCTCTAGTGCGGCCCGATGTGGCTCATCAAAACAAGCCCCGGGCGTGATCGCCGCTATCGCGGCCTGCTGAGCATCGAGAACGCACTGGTAAAGCGCCTTTTGATCGGCACTAAAACGGCCATTAACCGGAAAAGTACGGGTAATATCACCGGCATAGCCGTTTTGTTCGCAACCCGCATCGATCAGCACCAGATCGCCATCACGCATCGCATCTCGGTTCTGGGTGTAGTGCAGCACACAACCATTGGCACCGCTACCAACGATGGTGCCGTAGGCTTCAAAACGACAACCCTGCTGAGCAAAACTATGCCTAATATCGGCCTCCAGCTGGTATTCAAACATTCCGGGGCGGCAGTTCTGCATCGCCAGCCGATGTGCCTGCACGCAGATCTGCCCTGCCCGGCGCATCTGCTGCTGTTCCGTTGAACTCTTAATCAGCCGCATCTCATGCAATAGCGGTTCTATATTGGCCAGTTGCTGCGGCGCTGCCTCGCTGGAGCGCCCCTGGGTTTGTAACTGCTGACACCAACCGCGAATAGCCGTTGCCATGCCCTGCTGCTCGCTAAACGGATAATAGATCCGCTCACAATCGGCCAGTAGCGTCGGTATCTGCTCTGCTTGCTGTTCCAGAGTGAATGCGCGGTCGAAGCCAAACTGCTCAACGGCCCCCTCGGGACCCGCCCGATATCCGGTCCAGACCTCCTGGGCAGGGTCTCGCGACAACACAAACAGTATCGACTCGACCTCCTCCAGCGCATTCTTGAGCAGCAGCATCAACGCATCGGCTTCGTCAAAGCCACTCAAATAGAGGAAATCGCTATTCTGGCGAAAAGCGTACTCGGCATCACGATTGCGATAGCGCAATGCCGCCGCAGGCAGCAGCACCGCCGAACAGGGTGCAAGCTGGGCTAAAAGCTGTTGACGGCGAGATCGGTATTCAGACGGGGGCAGTGGATCGATCACGGCAGGCTCCATCGCTGGTGTTTAATTACAACTCAATCAGTGTAGCGAAGCATCCGTAGGCTGGGTGGGGATAGGTTTATCAATCACGCTGGAACGATTGCACTCAGAAAACACCAACAACGCTACCATCCGCACGTATTCATGGATCTCCATAAAATTGGCCTCGCTCTCTTCACCATCGGATTCGTCGACGGCGATCTGAGCGATCTGCGACAGGTCTCGCATGCCGTCGCGCGCATCGTCACCGAGTTGCTCGGCAGGCGTGCCGTTGGCCAGCGCGTATCCGCACAGAAAACCATGACACCACAGCCCTAAGGCCTCAGCACGCTGCGACAGCGGGTTATCCTCTTCCGGAATCAGCGGCTGCAGATCAAAACCTGATTGCTCTAACTGCGCCAACGTCACCTGATACAGGGTCGACAAACTGGCACGTAACGGCGCAGCGGGGGCATCATCAATACCGATCTGCTGCTGCGCCGCCTGGAACCAAGATTCGAGCGTCAGACGTGCCCCTGCGGCCAACTGACCGCACAGATAACCGTGTAACTCGGCCGGTGAGTGCAGCGCGGATTGTTCGACAAACAGATTGGCTAGTTGATCGAAATCGACCTGTTCAGGGATGGCTTGCTGTGACACGTTGAGACTACCTCTGCTATGCATAGATCCGGCACGACACCAACCGGAGAGTTGAACTATGGCTAATCGTAACACCTCACCTGCGCAGCGCGCCATGTCCACAACACCCATTCAGACCGTTACTAGAGTACCGATGCAGGATTTGAATCGTTGACCACTTCGCCCGCCCACCCTACTATTCAATTCAACACAGGATGAGTCAGTGGCATGTCAGAATCGACCCCAACAGATTTGGAATACCAAGTAGAGCAATTGCTTAGTTACTGCCAACAGTTGCAACAGCAAAATCGTCAGTTACTGGCTCGTGAGCAGACCCTTAAACTGGAGCGAAACCAGCTGCGCCAAACCCGCGATGTAACGCAAAAGAAGGTCGAAGCAATGATCAGCCGCCTAAAGGCAATGGAGTCGTAATGCAAGCTTCGGACAGTGACAAGGTCGCCATACAGATTCTGGGCAAGGATTTATTGATTAGCTGTCCGGCTGAAGCTCAACCCGAACTGATGACTACAGCGCAGCTTCTCAACCAACGCATGCAAGCGATCAAAACTAACGGCAAAGTATTTGGCCTGGATCGCATCTCGATCATGGCCGCGCTAAATCTGACCCACGAACTGCTCAAAACCCAGCAGGAGCTGGAAGGACTAAAGCAGCAGCAACAGCAACTCAGTGGCCGTATTGCACAAGCACTAGCCAATCAGCCCAAATCTTAACCGATCCAGAATCGGCCTTCGATATAGCGAATTTCGATAAAACATTCAAGGGCTGACATTGAGCCATTCCGGCGTATACTGATAGGGCTCCCTGAGGTGTTTGGCAGCGGGTACAGTCCCTTGAGCCGATAAGCACATTTCCGGAGGTTTTCAGTAGCTACTGATGTGCATGCCCGCTAGTCGGAAAGCCTAATGTAGCTCGGAAACCGCCACCTTGGACCTTCGGGTTCAGGGCCGACATTCGCACCGGCACCCTGGGGAGCACCTTTCTTAAACCATCGAATAACTCTACCCTCCATGACTCGAGCCCAGCTCAGGCAGGCGCTACGCAAACAACGTCGAGCCTTAACACCCCAGCAACAACGCCATGCGGCCACTCAACTGGCCCAGCAGTTACGTAACGAGCCGTTATTTATTCGCGCCAAGCGGATCGGGTTTTATCTGGCCAGCGATGGCGAGATCTCACCGCAGCCGTTGATTGAACTGGCGCTCAAGATGGGCAAACAGTGTTTCTTACCCGTCCTCCACCCGGTTCGTCACAACCGCCTCTGGTTTGCCCGCTATCGACCTGAATCAAAATTGGTTAAAAACTGCTACGGCATCGCCGAACCCAATATTCGACTCGAACTGCGGATACTGGCAAAAACCTTAGATCTGGTATTGCTGCCGCTGGTCGGCTTTGATCCTCAAGGTGGACGCTTGGGAATGGGCGGTGGCTATTATGATCGCACCTTTGCCTTTAAGCGCAGCGCTTCTAGCCCAGAAGGGCACGCACCAAGACGCTCTCCGGCATTAATCGGGCTGGCACATGAGCTACAAAGACAACCAAAATTGGAATTAGCCGATTGGGATATTCCGCTCGCAGCGGTGGCGACGGAGAGACAGCTATACTGGAGCCGGTAGTTATAACGGGCTCCTTGCGATAAGAAGTTAATTAGCCCTGAATAACGTTTGGAGCTATCGAAGCGATTTCAAAGCCGGTATTGCTAACGCCGGTAATGATAAATCCAACAACAAACGCCAACACCAATATCAGTACTAAATCAGGTCCTTTTTTCATGGCTTGTAAAATCTTATTTGTCTGAGCATTAAAATTTAAAGCGCGAGGATCGCACATTAATAATAAATTGCAACACTGCTTTTCAAATAATGTGCTTGCTCAGGTATTCGGCCAGAACAATAAAACTTTAGCTATTTATCGCTCTATTAACAAATCAGTTTGAATAAATAACAATCAAACCAAATATCCGACAAAACAGATAGGAATTGATTCTTTAATCTGGACTAGGGTGCATCGCGTTTTTTAACCGCGTTTCGGCTTCAACCAATGCCTTTTCAGTCCGTTTACGCTGAATCAAACCACCCAACGCATTAGCCACCGCCTCGAGGAAATCGATTTCATCCTCGGTTTGCTGATGCCCGGTACGCAGATACAAAATCATCACGCCAAGCAAGCGGGTTTCATAACGGATAGGCACCGCATAATGACCGTGGTCTTCCATCCCTTCAAATCGGTTTGTATGCAGATGATCAACGGCGTCAGTGTGGATAAGATTCTGCGTTTTCGCCGCCATGCCACAAACACAGTAGCCATAATCGACCTTGCGACACAGTGTCAGGATTTCAGGATCCAAGCCTTGCTGAACAAACAACTCGAGCTGCTTTTTATCCTCATGCGCCAAAAAAATACCGCCCTTGGGCTGAGTGGGTAACCAGCTAGAACTACTCACCAACTCTAACGCTCGACCCAAAGATTCTTTTAAAGATAAAGGTTCTAACGTGATGCGTAGTAATTCATTAAGCAGTTCTTGTGATAGAACGGTCTTTTCTAATTTTTTCTCAATCTTTTTACGGGCACGAATTTCTCGCTCACGCTCAACCACTCGCGCCTCCAGCTCATGCCCATGCTCGCGTTGAATCCGGTCCCGCTCTTCGAAATAGGAGATCCGCTCCAGTAGCTCATCCGGAGTCAGTTTTAAATTAGCCAATATTGCCGCATAAACATGGCTAACCTGCTCATGCTCAACTTCGGAATAACTCAAATGTTGTTTCATCGCTTTATGCGCAGCAGCAGTGCCGATGCTACCGGCCAATACTCGCTCAAGCTCACGATGAAAGCGCAATAATTCGCCAGCGGAGATCGCCCTTTTTTCGAGAATCCCCATCCCTTCGGTGATCTGACGAATCTTACTGCGGGCGATCTTTTCACTTAAATACTGCGCTAGCAATTGATGCGCCTCAGCCAGTTTTTCCGCCTGATCGATATGCCCTTCGCCGGTGTCATTTTGCTCGCCGCCAGACGCATTAAAGCGCAACGCATGAACATACGAACTGGCCAACTCGAGTTCTGATTCATGCTGCCGCAACAACACTGACCCTAGCAGGTACGCAGCCGTGTTAAAGAACAACGACCAGAACGCGGCGTGGGTGACTGAGTCAAACCGATCCATTCCAAATAGTGCTTCGGGACGCAGCCAGTGAATCGCCCAAGGGCCATCGATAACGATACTGATTGGCAACAGATCGGACTGCGCCAACAACGGTACCATCAGCGTATAAAACCAAACCGCAAAACCGAGCCCCAGCCCCATTAGGGCTCCCGCTTTATTACCCTTTAACCAGAATAGCCCGCCAAAAATAGCCGGTACAAACTGCAACGCGGCACAGAATCCGAGCATCCCGATATTAGCCAGACTGCGCCCTTCGGTAAGCTCTCGGGCAAACAGGTAGCTGATCAAAATAACCACCGAGATCGCCAACCAGCGCGCGGGTAACAGGTAGCGTTTCAACCAGTGCAGCCCCTCTACCCGATCGATCATCGGCACCAACAGGTGGTTGGTACTCATCGTCGCCAGCGTCACCGAGCTAACAATAATCATTCCGGTGGCGGCGGCAAGCCCGCCCAAAAATACCAATACCGAAAGCGCCTGCTGGTCCGCCTGCAGCGGTAGCAGCAGCACATAGAAATCCGACATCTCCCCTGGCAGCCCCGAAGCGCGCCCTGCCGCAGCCAACGGCACCACAAACAAACTGATCAGCAGCATATAGCCGGGCACCAGCCAAATCACGGTGCGGATATGCCGCTCATTGCAATTCTCCACCACCGCTGTATGAAACTGTCGGGGCAAAAACAGAATCCCCGCCATCGACACAAACAACACCGTCATCCAACGGGTATAGGCCTCGGTCTCGCCACTGCCGACCCGGGTTAGCTGATCCAGATCGGCAGCGGGTAGCGCCGCAAACAAATCACTAAAGCCCCCATACAAACCAAAGGTGGCAAACACACCTACCGCCAAAAACGCCACCAGTTTGACCACGCACTCTACTGCCAACGCCGTCATCATCCCTTGGTGACGTTCGGTAGGATCAAGCCGGCGCGCACCAAATAGCACGGTAAACGCGATCAGCAGCCCCGTGGCCCATAACCCGAGGCCGCTCCAATCAAGGTTTGAGGTGGAACCACCGGTGATAATGCTAAAGCTGGTCACTACGGCTTTGAGCTGAATAGCGATATAGGGGATCGTTCCCAGCAGCGCAATCAGGGTAACGATCATCGCCACCCCTTGCGACCGGTCGTACCGGGCGGAGATGAAGTCTGCAATGCTGGTGATATTACGCCGCTCTTTGATCCGTACGATCTTGCGCAATACCACCCACCACAGGCCGATCATCAGGGTGGGACCGAGATAGGTGGGCAGATAGGCCAACCCTTCACGCGAGGCCAGCCCGACGCTGCCGTAAAAAGTCCAAGAGGTGCAGTAAACAGTAATAGACAGGGCGTAAACCCAAGGCCTGCTCGAAAGGTACTTGGAGATTCGCGGCGTGCGTTCTACTGTTTGAGCGATACCGAACAGAATCGCCATATAACCGAGAAACACCAGGAAGACGGTTCCGGTACTAAACATCACTTAGCTCGACGAAAGATCAAGAAATTAACCAACACCAACAATCCCCAGATACCGAAGAAATACAGCAACCGACCACCGGGAGGCAAGGCACGCGCCACTTCCATTAGCGGCCAACCGAAAAACAATAATCCGGCAATAAAAACAAGGATAGGGAATTCAGGTTTTGCAAACACCGCCGTACTCCAACTGCCGACCCGATTTTAGGCTGGCTCAGTCGGCGAAAGAATGAGCGATTAAGCCGACTCATCAATCCGTCGTGTAAAAAGGCTGTGACTCCAGAATAGATAATCAAAACCAAACAGTCACGTAGGACATTAGTCCACCAAGCAGATAAACGGTGAATTTACCCCAAACAAGTACGAAAGACGTTACAAGCCTCCCAACACGCTAATAACGATCGGCATCGTCAACATAGCGAGCAGTGTCTGCAAGGTAATCATCACCGCCATCAACGGCGCATCCCCCCCCATCTGCCGAGCCAGAATATAGGCCGACGGCGCGGTGGGCAGCGCGAAGAAGATCAACAGCACCGCCGTCGCGTCTTGAGGTAGTGATAACACAGCGGCGATCGATGCAAAACACAGCGGGTATAACAGCAGTTTAAGCAAACAGCTACCCCAGAGCGCAAGGCCGCCACTACGCAACACCCTCAGATCCAATCCAACACCCACCGCCAACAAACCCAACGGCAACGCCATCCGGCTCAGCAGCTCGAGTACCGGAATCAGCGGTGAGGGCATCCCCACACCCGAAAGATTCAAGCTCGCACCCAGCGCGCAGGCAATGATCAGTGGGTTTTTTAGCAGCGGCATCAACAACCCGCGCCAACGACTCGCTCCAGAACGACCACTGACGATAAACACCGTAACGCAAACGATGTTGACCAGCGGTATCATCACTGCCAGAAACAGCGCCCCCCATAAGATTCCCTGCTCGCCAAACAACTCAGCCGCCGCCGCTAAGCCAACGTAGGTATTGAAGCGGATGCTGCCCTGAAACAGCGAGCTTAATGCTGGCAGCGCCAGCCCCAACACACGAGCCAGCAGCAGCGATACCAGCATCATCGCTAGCAACGCCAGCACCAGCGCCGCAATCACTTGCCCAACACCCGACTGCGGCAGCTCTGCGGTCGATATTTTTAGCACCAGCAATACAGGAAACAACAGGTAATAGGTGAAGCGCTCGGCTAATGGCCAGAACTCAACGGCAGGAAAGCGGGTCCAACGAAACCCGGCACCCAGCGCCACCAGAGCAAATACAGGCCCTAACGCGGCAACAATTGAAAACAGTTCGCTCATAACATCCTTGGTTTTGGGAGCCTTTGATTGCAGTCGACTCGAACAGAGGCATAGAATGCAGCAATTATTCGCCGAAAAAAAGCTGCAACGGAGCGACCATGAAAACTTCTCTGATTCTCACTGTTATCGGTCCCGACAAGCCGGGACTGGTTGAACGTCTATCAACCACGCTGGCCGAACACCGCGCCAACTGGCAGCAAAGCAGCATGTCGCGACTGGCCGGGCAGTTTGCCGGCATCTTGATCGCCACCACAGACACCGACAAGGTCGAGTCGCTGCTCAAGGCATTGGATGGACTTGCCAGCCAGGGGTTGAACGTCAGCGTGGTAACCGAAAAAGGCCTATCGGCCCCACCACAACCTCAAGGCCAATCATTAACCCTAGAACTGATCGGTCACGACAAACCCGGTATCGTTCGTGATATCTCCCGCGCCCTAGCCGCTCGCAGCATCAGCGTCGAAGAGCTCACTACCGAAGTAGTCAGCGGTTCGATGTCTGCCGAATTGCTATTCAAAGCCCAAGCATCGTTGGTGGTTCCCAACGATGTGGATCTAGATGACTTGCAGGAAAGCCTGGAAGCGATCGCCTCGGACTTGATGGTCGACATTACGTTGGATTAACAGCACTTTAGATTAAGTGCACACTGGATTATGCGCCGCACAGCGACACTCGCCTGATTAATTGGCGCCTTTATCTCTCTAAATAAAAAGGGCCGCGTTGAAACACGCAGCCCTTTTCTATAGCCAAAAATGCTTTAACGGTCAGTTCCGTGCAGCAAGTACTCCACGCGCCCGGACAACTGCAGCCCGGACCTGGTCCGGCGCGGTACCACCGATATGGTTACGCGCGGCGACCGAGCCTTCCAGCGTCAGCACTTCAAACACATCGGCTCCGATCACATCGGAGAACTGGCGCAGCTCTTCCAGACTCATCTCACCCAGATCTTTGTTCTGCTCGATACCGTAAGCGACCGACTTGCCCACCACCTCGTGAGCATCGCGGAAGGCAACGCCTTGGCGTACTAGGTAATCGGCCAGGTCGGTGGCGGTGGAGAAGCCACGCAGCGCGGCTTCGCGCATGTTGTCTTTCTTGGGCGTGATCGCCGGGATCATATCGGCGTAGGCACGCAGGCAGCCCTGAAGGGTGTCGATCACATCGAACAGCGGCTCTTTGTCTTCCTGATTGTCTTTGTTGTAGGCCAGTGGTTGAGACTTCATCAGCATCAACAGCGATACCAGATGGCCTGTGACGCGGCCACTCTTGCCACGCACCAGCTCCGGCACATCGGGGTTTTTCTTCTGCGGCATGATCGACGACCCGGTGCAAAAACGATCCGGCAGGTCGATAAAATCAAACTGCGCCGAGGTCCACAGCACCAACTCTTCTGAGGCGCGAGACAGATGGGTCATGATCAAACTGGCGGCAGCACAAAACTCGATAGCAAAGTCGCGATCGCTAACCGAATCGAGCGAGTTTTCACTCGGGCGTTCGAAGCCCAGCAGCTCGGCGGTGTAGTGGCGATCGATCGGGTAAGTGGTTCCGGCCAGCGCGGCAGCCCCCAACGGCATGATATTAACCCGCTTCAGACAGTCCTCAAGACGGCCATAGTCACGCTGCAACATCTCAAACCATGCCAACAGGTGATGGCCAAAGGTGACCGGCTGAGCGGTCTGCAGGTGGGTAAATCCGGGCATGATGGTGCCGGCTTCGCGCTCGGCAACCTCCAACAGCCCCTGCTGCAAACGGTTCAGCTCGGACAGGATTAGTTTCATCTCATCGCGCAGGTAAAGACGAATATCGGTCGCTACCTGGTCATTACGCGAACGCCCAGTGTGCAGTTTCTTACCGGTGATGCCGATCTTCTCGGTCAACGCGGCTTCGATGTTCATGTGAACGTCTTCGAGTGCGACCGACCACTCGAACTCGCCGCTCTCGATCTCGGCCATCACCTCTTGCAGCCCGCCAAGAATCGTGTCGCGCTCCTCGTTGGTCAACACGCCGACCTTTGCCAGCATCTTGGCGTGAGCCACCGAACCCTGAATATCCTGACGGTACATGCGCTGGTCAAAATCGACCGAAGCGGTAAAGCGTGCGACGAAGGCGTCGGTGGCTTCGCTGAAACGACCACCCCACTGCTGGTTTGTTTTGGACATAATGGCTGCCTGATCTCGATAGCTAGAGCCTTTCGGCTTAAAAATTTTGAGCGCATTATACAGTGCAATGGCCTCCTTCGCGATGCCACAAGCACGCCCGCAGCACTGTCGCTTTTTGGTCTTTCTGGTACACTTCAGGCAATTTTTTTAGTAGATGGACGAGACCTAGTCATGAGTGACAACCTGATTCGCATCGCTACCCGCAAAAGCCCGCTGGCTCTGTGGCAAGCCGAATTCATCAAAGCCGAACTCGAAGCGGCTCACCCCGGTCTGACGGTAGAACTGCACGGCATGGTGTCACGCGGGGATAAGATCCTCGATGCGCCACTCTCCAAAGTCGGCGGCAAAGGCCTGTTCGTTAAGGAGCTGGAGAATTCGCTACTGGCCAACGAGACCGATATCGCGGTCCACTCGATGAAAGATGTGCCGATGGAGTTCCCCGAAGGGCTAGGCCTAGCGGTCATCTGCGAACGCGAAACCCCTACCGACGCCTTTGTCAGCAATAACTACAACAGCCTCGACGAACTGCCTCAGGGCGCTATCGTCGGCACCTCAAGCCTGCGCCGCGAGACCCAGCTACGCGAGCGACGCCCCGATCTGAAAATCAACTTCCTACGCGGCAACGTCAACACCCGCTTGGCCAAGCTCGACGCGGGCGAATACGACGCCATCATCCTGGCCTCTGCCGGGCTGATCCGCTTGAAGATGGCCGACCGAATCAAGACCCAGATCGACGATACCGTAAGCCTGCCTGCCGGTGGTCAAGGCGCGGTCGGCGTCGAGTGCCGTAGCGATGATCAACGGGTGATCGACCTGCTACAAGTGTTGCACCATCAGCCCACCGCCTACTGCGTGCTGGCCGAACGAGCGATGAACAAGCGTTTAGAGGGAGGCTGCCAGGTGCCGATCGCATCGTTTGCCACCCTTAACGATGCCGGCGATGCGATCTTCCTTCGTGGCCTAGTCGGACGCCCCGATGGTTCCAAAGTGCTACGTGCCGAAGTTCGCGGCGCCGCTGACGACTGCGAAGCACTCGGTGTTCAGCTGGCTGAAGAGCTGCTGAGCCAGGGAGCCGAAGATATATTACGAGAAGTCTACGGCAAGTGAAGCCGACGCCAGACAGCCCCCATGCTGCCCAGCCTTTAGCTGGACAGCGGGTGCTGGTCACCCGACCCACTCACCAGGCCGACAAGCTCTGCGACAGCCTAGTCGCCTTGGGAGCAGAAGTGGTTCGCTTTCCGACCCTCAGCATCCACCCTACCCGACCGACCGATCCCGCCTACCAAACCCTCAAAAACTATTTTCTCGATCTCGATCACTATAAAGGCGTCATTTTTATCAGCGCCAACGCCGCCCGACTCGGCTACGATTGGATCGATCAATACTGGCCACAGCTCCCCGCAGCAACACTGTGGCTAGCGGTCGGCAGCGCTACCGGCCGCGCCTTGCAACAACTTGGCCTACCCGTCACGATAGCCGGTGGTACGATGGACAGCGAAGCCCTACTAGCGCTATCGCCACTGCAGCAACTTAACAACGAAAAGATTTTGATCTGCCGCGGCCACGCTGGACGCGAGCTGTTAGGCGAGAGTTTGCAGCAACGCGGCGCCAAAGTTGACTATGCTGAGCTTTATCACCGTGAAATCCCGGTCTATAGTCAAGCAGAGATCAAAAGTATCATTTATAAATCAGCCGCTTCAGTTATGTTAGTAAGCAGTGGCGAAGCCCTAACCAATCTGGCCAGCCTGACCAAGCAACCAGGCACCGAGATCAGCACCCTTATTGACACCCCGCTGGTGGTACCCAGCCAGCGGGTAGCAAGACTGGCACAACAGAACCATTTCAATCACATCGAGGTTGCGGCAAACGCCACCGATGAGGCGATGATCGACGCAGTGCAGAGCCTCATTGCAACCCAAGGCCGAATGGAAAACTGACATGGAAAAAAAGTCCATGAACGACAAACAACCAACACAATCCGATACTCCAGCCACGCCGGAGGCCGATAACAATGCTGTATCAAGCGACCCAACAGCAGCTTCCGATAACCAGGCGGTCGCCGAAGACACGACCCCACCCCAAAGCACCGATGACTCAACGGTAGAAGAAAAAGCAACGACGGACGCCCCCGAGCAAAAGGAATCGAGCGACAGCGCGAAACCGCAACAAGGCACAGACCAACCATCCGCAGAAAACAAATCCAAAACCTCCAAACTGGCGATTCTGGCGCTGCTACTGGCCCTGATCGCGCTGGGAGTGATCGGTTATGGCTACACCCTTATCCAGAAAATGCACGTGCAGCAAAGCGAGCAGGTCAACGGCCTCAAGCAGCAGCTCAGCAGTAGTGACACGGCAAACCGTCAACTGCAGCAGCAAAACGGTCAAATACTGGGCGAGTTAGGCCAGGTTCGGGCCACGTCCGCGAAGCAACAAAGCAACGTTGACGAGTTACAAACACGCTTATCACGCGCCATGCAGCAAGTCAGCAAGCTCGGTACCGATACCCGCAAAGACTGGTTACTGGCAGAAGTGGAGTATCTACTTCGACTGGCCAACCAGCGCATCCTGATGGAGCGCACCGCCACAGGAGCCCTCAGCCTGCTGCAGGGTGCTGACCAGATACTCAAAGAGACCGATGATGTATCGATCTACCCGGTCCGCAAAGCGCTAGCGCAAGATATTGTCGCGCTGGGAGCGGTCCCGAGCCTCGATATCGAAGGCATGTTTTTGAAGCTGAGCGCCATCAATGGCCAAGTGGACAACCTCCGTTTGCTGCCACTCACCGATAAACATCAACTGCCCGAGATGCTCCAACAGATTACTCCCGACTCAGTATCGCAGGGCTGGCAGGATGGGATGAGCACGTCCTGGGCCGAAGCGATGGATAAGCTCGGCAACCTGGTCATCATCCGCCACCGCGACGAGCCAGTAACCCCTCTACTGTCACCAGAGCAGCACTACTTCCTGACCCAAAATCTGCACCTGATGCTCGAGCAAACCCAGCTGGCCCTGCTGCAAGGCAAGCAACAAGGATTCGATGCGGGCCTGAACAAAGCCAAGCAATGGATCGATACTTACTTCGAAGCTTCAGACGCAACAACTCAGGCGCTGCTGCGTAACCTCAGCGACCTCGAAGGTACCCAGATCGCCCCGTCACTACCCGATATATCGGGCTCGCTGCGCGAATTGAAAACCTATCTGGCCGAGTTGCATAACCTCGAAGGAGGCGCCAGATGAAACTGTTTCTGATATTCATACTGGTCGTTTTGCTGGCCGGATCAGTCGTCGGCGAGCTGATTGTTCAAGATCCCGGCTACGTGCTGCTGAGTTACCAACACACAACGATTGAAACCAGCATCTGGGGGTTGGGCGCGGTGCTGCTGCTGGGGTTCACAGCGCTGTATATCCTGATACAGCTAATCCAATACCTACTGCAACGGCGGCGCAAGATCCACGATTGGAGCGAAACCCGCCAGCGCAATCAAGCTAACCGTAAAACCTTAAGCGGCCTCAATGCGTTATCAGCAGGTAACTGGTCCAAAGCCCAGCGCCTGCTCAGCCAGGCAGCACCCAATTCCGACGTGGCCCTAGTCAACTACTTGGCCGCAGCGCGTGCCGCTCATGAGCAAAATCAGCACGAAAGCTGCGACGAGCTATTGAACCAAGCACGCCTTATCGCTCCCAAGGCAGAAGTTGCGATCGGCGTGATACAGAGCCAGATAGAAATCGAACGCAGCCAGTGGGAGTCCGCCTTGGCAACGCTGGTGCAACTACGCCACAAAGCCCCCAAACATACCTTAGTCCTAAAGCTGCTAACGCAAGCCTATTCAGAACTCAAAGACTGGGGTTCTATCGTGCAACTACTACCCGACCTTCGTAAGCATCAGGTGTACGGCGGGGAGCAACTACAACAACTAGAACAACAGGTCTATCTTGGCCACCTGCAGAAAACCTTAGATTCGGTCTCATCAGGAGCCGAAGATGACGTCCGTTTCCGGATGCTGATGCACGGCTGGAAAGCTGTACCCAAAGCTTTCCAACACGACGAAGCCCTGATCGAGCGCCAAGTTGAACTGTTGTTGCAATGCAAAGCCAACGACCAGGCTGAAGCGTTTCTCAAGGAACGATTGAAGAAGCAGTGGCAACCCGCGCTGGTGAACCTTTACGGGCGTATCGAAGCCAGCCAGCTCGATAAACAGCTCAAACAAGCCTTGAGCTGGCAGCAAGATCATCCGCAGGATGCCACCTTACAGTTAACCCTAGGACGACTCGCACTGCGCAATAGTGAGTGGCAACAGGCCAAAATTCACTTTGAGAAAAGCCTGGAGCATAAAGCGTCTACCGAAGCTTACGGCGAACTCGCGCGCTTGCTGCACCACCTGCAAGATGGCGAAGCAAGCCAACAACTACTGCAGCAACATGTCGACACGCTGACCACGGCGCTACCCGACCTGCCGCAGCCCGAACCCTCTCTACCAAGCCCAGACTCAAAGTCGGCCGCTACCGCTTAAATTCGGCTAGCTAATAAAAAAAACCGCTAGCCATCGTGTGATGGCTAGCGGTTTTTTTATGCGATTTATTAAGAGGGCTTAACTTCTCGGTGCGTAGCTGTACACATCCGACTGCATCTGGCCGTCACCCATACCGCGAAGCCGAAAATCATCCTCAACCGCATAGACCATCGCAGGCGAACCACAGACATAGATCTGCGCTTGCTCTAGCTGTGCAAAATCTTCCATCACCGATTCATGCACGGGACCTATCCGGCCCGACCAATCGTCTCCCACCGGGTCCGAGACGACCGGATGGAAATGAAACTGCGGGTGGCATCGCTGCCAATGGTCGATCAGTTCATGACCGTACAAATGCTCCGCTTCACGCACGCCCCAATACAGGTGCAGCGGATTAGTCATCTGCTGCGCCAAGGCATGCTCGATCAACGCCTTCATCTGGGCAAAGCCGGTACCGGCAGCAATAAATATCAGCGGAAGCTCGGCATCATCCAAGGGCTGATCGAGATAACAATCACCCAGCGGTAGTCGCACCTGGACCTGCGACTGGGTTTTAAACAACTGAACTACCTGCGAAGAGAGGCTACCCTGACCCTGATCTTGGATCTGCAGTTCCAACACGGGCAACGAGCACGGAGCCGAGGCGATGGTATAAGGTACCGCGGTCTCCGAATCGAGTAGCAATTCGAGATACTGCCCCGCCAAGTGCTGTACCGGATCATTCAACAAGAGCTGCACCCGGTAGATACCATCGGTAAGCTGAGTGATTTGCTGAACCTGACATTCGGCGATTTTAGCTGCGCTCGCTGGCGACATGTAGATGATCCCTGTTGGTGAAAAACGCGTGTTACTGCTGGTTATCGGGTAGTTCGATATCGAGACTATCCCATAGCTGGTCAACCCGCTGCTTGACCTCATCGGTCATGGTAATCGGACTGCCCCACTCTCGGTCGGTCTCACCCGGCAACTTGTTGGTCGCATCAAACCCCATTTTAGATCCTAATCGCGGCACCGGTGAGGCAAAGTCGAGATAATCGATCGGCGTGTTTTCAATAAACACCGTATCACGCGCCGGATCCATCCGCGTTGTCATCGCCCAGATCACATCATTCCAGTCGCGCGCATTGATATCGTCGTCGGTCACGATCACAAATTTGGTATACATGAACTGACGCAGGAACGACCACACCCCCATCATTACCCGCTTGGCATGACCGGGGTACTGCTTCTTCATCGTCACCACCGCTAATCGGTAGGAGCAGCCCTCGGGCGGTAGATAAAAATCGACTATCTCGGGAAACTGCTTCTGCAAGATCGGTATAAACACCTCGTTTAACGCCAGCCCCAGCACGGCGGGCTCATCGGGCGGACGACCGGTGTATGTACTGTGATAGATCGGCTTGTTGCGATGAGTCAGGCATTCGACGGTGAATACAGGGAAGGTCTCGACCTCATTGTAATACCCGGTATGATCACCAAACGGCCCCTCTTGCGCCACCTCTTGCGGTTCAATATAGCCTTCTAAAATAATTTCAGCCGAAGCCGGCACTTGCAGATCATTGCTCAGACACTTAACCAGCTCGGTCTTTTCGCCCCGCAACAGTCCGGCAAAGGCATATTCAGAGAGCGTATCCGGCACAGGCGTCACGGCGGCCAGAATGGTGGCAGGATCAGCCCCCAGCGCAACAGCAACAGGAAAACGCTCACCCGGATGCGCCTGCTGCCACTCTTTAAAATCCAACGCGCCGCCCCGGTGCGACAACCAGCGCATAATCAGCTTGTTCCTGCCCAACAGTTGCTGGCGATAGATTCCCAGGTTCTGCCGCTCTTTTTCCGGTCCCTTGGTGATCACCAACGGCCAGGTCATCAGCGGTGCCGCATCACCCGGCCAGCAGGTTTGAATCGGCAAACGAGTCAGGTCAACGTCACTGCCGTGAAACACATGAGTCTGACAGGGCGCCTGCTTGACCAGCTTCGGCGCCATGTTCATCACTTGCTTAAAGATCGGCAGCTTCTGCCAAGCATCCTTCATCCCTTTAGGCGGCTCGGGTTCTTTCAGAAAGGCCAGCAACTTGCCGACTTCGCGCAACTCGGAGACGTCGTCTTCGCCCATCCCCAACGCCACCCGCTTAGGAGTGCCGAACAGGTTAGCTAGCACCGGCATGTCATAGCCTTTAGGGTTTTCAAACAGCAGCGCCGGACCACCACCCCGCAGGGTGCGGTCACAGATTTCGGTCATCTCAAGATTAGGATCAACTTCAGCCTTAATCCGCTTGAGTTCACCCTTGGCTTCAAGAGCCTCGATAAAATCACGCAGGTCTTTGTATTTCATAACGATGCCGGGGAGGTTCTAAAACGGGACGGTTATATACACAAAAGGGCAGATCATCGATCTGCCCTTTTTAAATGAAGCTATGAAGCGGTCTATTTACGCTTCATAGACATGAAGAACTCATCATTGGTTTTGAAGTCCTTCAGTTTGTCGATAACAAACTCAATCGCTGACGTGTCTTCCATAGAGTCTAACAATTTACGCAGGATCCACATCCGTTGCAGTTCGTCCTCGGTGGTCAGCAAATCTTCACGACGCGTGCCAGAACGACGAATATTCATCGCCGGGTAGACGCGACGTTCGGCGGCCTTACGATCTAGATGCAGTTCTGAGTTACCGGTTCCCTTGAACTCTTCGAAGATAACCTCGTCCATCTTAGAACCGGTATCGACCAACGCCGTGGCGATAATAGTCAGGCTACCACCCTCTTCGATATTACGCGCGGCACCAAAGAAACGCTTGGGACGCTCCAGAGCATGCGCATCGACACCACCGGTCAGCACCTTACCTGAAGACGGGATCACCGTGTTGTAAGCTCGAGCCAGACGGGTGATCGAGTCGAGCAAAATCACTACATCTTTTTTGTGCTCGACCAAACGCTTGGCTTTTTCCAGCACCATCTCTGCGACCTGAACATGACGCGCAGGCGGCTCGTCAAAGGTACTCGCAACCACTTCACCGCGAACGGTGCGCTGCATCTCGGTCACTTCTTCCGGACGTTCATCGATCAACAACACGATCATGTGGCATTCGGGATTATTGCGGGTAATCGAGTTCGCCACATTCTGCAGCATCAGCGTTTTACCGGCCTTAGGCGGCGAGACGATCAGCGCTCGCTGGCCTTTACCCATCGGGCAGATCAAATCGATAACACGGGCGGTAATATCTTCGGTACTACCGTTGCCCAATTCCATCCGCATCCGCTCTTGAGCAAACAGCGGCGTCAGGTTTTCAAATAAAATCTTATTCTTGGCATGTTCAGGACGATCGAAATTAATCTCATCAACCTTGAGCATGGCAAAGTAGCGCTCGCCATCCTTAGGTGGGCGAATTTTGCCCGAAATTGAATCGCCTTTGCGCAGGTTAAAGCGGCGAATCTGACTAGGAGAAACGTAGATGTCGTCTGGGCCGGCCAGGTAGGAACCTTCGGCTGAACGCAGGAATCCAAATCCATCCTGCAAAATTTCCAGCACACCATTACCGTAAATATCCTCACCACTCTTGGCGTGTTTTTTAAGGATGGCAAAGATGACGTCTTGTTTTCTTGAACGGGCAAGATTGTCCAGCCCCATCTCTTTGGCAATATCAAGAAGATCGGAAACCGGTTTTAGTTTTAATTCGCTGAGATTCATAGTTTATGATCGTTAGAATGCACGCAGGAAGGTGCTGTTTTGGCAGGAAGGAGGGAATCTTGAAACAGGTACGCCCTTATCAGGGACCGTATTGGTTTTATATTCTGGCTGTTAAAACGAGGGAATGCAACATGCCCGAACTGAATAGCGAAAAGAAAACGGGCTTTTACAAGCCCGTTTTATCATCTAACTCAAATATTACTATCTAGAAAGGCTATCAACTGCGATTTTGATAATGCACCAACCTTGGTTGCCTCAACACTGCCGCCTTTGAACAGCATCAATGTCGGAATACCACGAATGCCAAACTTGGGAGGAGTATCGCTGTTCTCGTCGATATTGAGTTTACAAATCTTCAAGCGGTCGCCGTAATCGCTAGCGACCTCTTCCAGAATAGGGCCAATCATTTTGCAAGGACCACACCATTCGGCCCAGTAATCAACCAGCACGGCACCTTCAGCCTTGAGTACGTCTTCTTCAAAACTGGCATCTGTAACATTGGTGATATTGTCGCTCATAAATCCTCCATTGAACTGACCGCAAATAGTATCTGGAAGCTTGGCCAGATGAAACCTCTACATTAGGTGGGCACGGTCGATTTTCTGTAATCTTGGTATTGCGTTGGCCATCATTATGGGGGCGAACCAACGGCTTTCAACCCCTGCATCCGACCATCAATGAATGCTGCTCGAGCCACTCTCAGCCGAACCTCGGCGTAGCTGCTCTACTTCGATACGATCGATCTGATAACGACTCTTACAAAACTGGCAATCCATCTCGATAGTGCCCTGTTCGCTCAGCATCTCTTCTAGTTCAACGTCTGACAGGGTCCGTAACGCACCCAGGCAACGCTCTTTGGAACAGTCGCACTGAAAAGCTAGGCTGCTTGGGTCGAACACTCTGACCGTTTCTTCATGAAACAACCGAAACAGCAGGGTTTCATTATCGAGTTCTAGCAGCTCTTTTTCGGTCAAAGTTGAACCCAGATGGGCAACCCGGCTCCAATTCTCCGCATAACGCTCGCCTTCGTCATTCGATGGCAGCGCCTGCAGTAGCATCCCGGCAGCGCGTTCGTCGTCTGCGCACAGCATGATGCGTGTTGCCAACTGCTCAGAGTCGGCAAAGTATTGCTCAAGACATTGGGCCAAGTGAGGCTTCTCCAACGGAACCACCCCTTGATAAGGCTTGCCTTGATCGGGCTCGATAGTGATGACTAACTGACCCTGCCCCAGCAGATCCACCAACGAGTCACCCACCGCATCACCATCTACCCGAGCAATGCCGCGCAAGTGATTTTGCCGAGTGCATTCGGCCATCAACATTGAAACGACACCATCTCCGCGAGCTTGCAAACTCAAGCGTCCTTCAAACTTAAGCGTTGAACTCAGTAGCGACACCGCCGCCAACATCTCTCCTAGTAACCGCCGAACGGCCGCCGGGTAGCCATGTTTTTCCAGGGATTCTTGATAGCTTCCCTCCAGGCCAACCAGAACGCCGCGAACATCGGCCTCATCAAAAATAAAACGCTGCAACTGATCTGTGCTACTCATAACTCGATGTAACTCTACGGGGGAATAAAAAAGAAACCGACCACAACTGCCAGAGTGCAGCGAAGTTTACCACGCGCCGATCAATCGTTTTGGCGCTGTTTAAAGCTGTGAATTTGACGGCGGCCCTTTTTGGTAGGGCGATCACTGGTTGCCACCTGTCCGGCACGCACTATTTTACGCTGTTCCTGCGCCTCCTCTCGAAGCGCCACACTGGCTTCGGTTTCACAGTACATCAACACCGCTTCGGGGGCGCCTCGGCGCTGATCGGATAGCAGCAGCACTTCGACGGTTTTCTCGTCAACTCCTTGCCTGACCTGTAACTGCGCACCAATCTCAACAATCTTACTAACCTTGGAGCGTGCGCCGTTGTAATGCACCTTGCCGCCTTCAATGGCCTGCTTGGCAACGGCCCGAGTCTTGAAGAACCGGGCTGCCCAAAGCCATTTATCTAGCCGAACTTTTAGCGCCATGTCGCTCATCTAAATCAGGCTCTTCTACTTGGGTTTAATTTCATCAAAATGATCAATCGCTTTGAACTCATCAATATCGCGCCTAGGCTGCTGACTATCGGGCTGAATCACCGACAAAAGCTGAGCGATGCCATACTCACGCGCTGACCGCAGTACCGCCAAGCTATCATCGATCAACAAGGTCGTGACAGGGTTGAACGGCTCCTGCTGGCGCAAACGGTCCCAAAACGCCACGTCCTCTTTTGGCAAACCGTAATCATGCGAGCAGATAATGCGATCGACGTAACGATCCAGTCCCGTACGGGTCAATTTCAGCTCCAGACTTTTGCGGTGAGCATTGGTCACTATCACCGAGCGCAAGCCGCGTTGCTGCAATGCTTGGAGAAAATCGGGCACATGCGGACGAAAACCGACCTTATATTCAATCTCCTGTTTCAACGCCGCCACGTCCACCCCCAACTGCTCCGACCAATAGTCAACGCAATACCAATTCAACGTTCCTTGCTCGCGCATGATACGCTCGGTTAACTGGCTTTTTGCCTGGGCAATTTCGATCCCATGAGTCTGCGCATAGCGAGCAGGCAGATGTTCCAGCCAAAAATAGGTATCGAAGTGCAGGTCGAGCAGAGTACCGTCCATATCTAACAGCACTGTCTCGATAGTACGCCAATCCAACATGCAAACAGCTCCGAACCAGAGATGACAAAATCAACAATAAATAAATTATGCCGTGATCGCTGCTGCTTTTGAAGAAAAGCCGGATACAATCACATTATTAACTTAAATCGCCACCCACGACTTAAAAGGCTCTTTCATGGACAGCGCGCAAATGCTTCCTCAACTTATTAGCATTGCTCGCGAAGCAGGTGAGGCGATACTCAGCCTATACCAGCTAGCCAGCCCCATTGAGGTGGTTAACAAAGCAGACAATACGCCTGTCACCAGGGCCGACATGGCCGCCCACAGGCTTATCTGTAACAGCTTAAAAAGACTGACGCCCGATATCCCCATCTTATCCGAAGAGTCGGACCACTCGCAGATTCAGAACCGTCAGCAATGGCAGCGGTACTGGCTAATTGATCCGCTCGACGGCACCAAAGAGTTCATCAAACGCAACGGCGAGTTCACCGTCAACATTGCACTGATAGAGTGCAATACACCAACCTTAGGTGTGGTTCACGCGCCAGCGATTCAAACTACCTATGCCGGTTGTGTTCGCACGAGAACGGCCTTTAAGAAACAGCAAGAACAGCGCGAGACGCCACTGAAGACACGCACCCTGACTCCATTTCGCCCTCTGGCACTGGTGGTCAGTCGTAGCCACCTTGATCCACGAATCGACGACTATACCCAGCGTATCAAACAGCTGATGCCCGTCTCAACAATGCCGATGGGCAGTTCATTAAAACTGTGTTTAATCGCCGAAGGGATGGCAGACTTGCACCTGCGCATCGGCCCCACCAGCGAATGGGACACCGCCGCAGCCCAAGCGGTACTAGAGGCTGCCGGAGGGGTGGTTTGTGATTGGCTTGGACAACCTCTGACTTACAACCAAAAAACCAGCCTGATCAATCCAGATTTTATGGCTGCCGGGGACCCTGATTTTGACTGGCAGCAGTGTCTTGGGTCACCAATACAGTACGATGATTAGTGGCAGGCCAGCGCGCCCTGCTGAACGGTTTGCTGGACCCGCTCCTGGAATGTCGCACCTGCGACCCGGTTCTCCATCACCGCTTTGACTTCATCTTCGCTCAAGCGATCGTGGATGTAATCGGTAAAGCAGCGGCAACGCTGCTCCGAAGCTCCGGCACTGGACATACAACCTTGATAGAAAGGCTCCCAGGTCGTCGCTGGCGCCCAAAAATTACGTGTGACGATAAAACCCAACAGCGCGATGGCGGCAAGATAGAGAAATGTTTTAGGCATATAAAGTCGACTTTTTCTTATTATCAAAGTTGTGATTCGAGTCACTCTATTCTATGAATTAGAGATAGGATTGTGGAATGCACTTTAGTCGACTGCCGTAGCTAAAACCTACTAAAACAGTATGACTTATATCATTTATGGTGATATGATCACCGCCAATTGACGCCCAAGCCCCTAGACCGGCTTAACTCGCGTAACTTTTTATTTTCAATAGAGATAGGAATAAACCGATGAGCTTTGAGTTACCCCCTCTTCCGTATGCCAAGGACGCCCTACAACCTCATATCTCTGCGGAGACTCTCGAGTACCATCACGGCAAGCACCACAATACATACGTGGTAAAGCTGAACGGCCTGATTCCAGGTACCGAGTATGAAAACAAGACGCTGGAGCAGATCATCACTTCCGCTCCTGCCGGTGGCGTATTCAATAATGCAGCCCAGATCTGGAACCATTCCTTTTATTGGAGCTGCCTCAGCCCCAACGGTGGTGGCGAGCCAAGCGGCGCAGTGGCTGACGCCATCAATAGCGCATTCGGCTCATTTGACGAGTTCAAGGCCAAGCTCACCGACAGCGCCATCAACAACTTCGGATCCAGCTGGACCTGGTTGGTGAAAAATGCCGACGGTTCGCTGGCTATCGTCAACACCAGCAATGCCGGTTGCCCGCTCACTGCAGGTCAAACCCCACTGCTGACCGTTGACCTGTGGGAGCACGCATACTACATCGATTACCGTAATCTGCGTCCGGATTACATGAATGCATTCTGGTCGTTAGTAAACTGGGAATTTGTTGCCAGTAACCTGGGCTAGCTAACACCAGTAAAACAGACTTAAACAAAGCCCCCGTCAATGACTAATTGACGGGGGCTTTGTTGTATGACGGCCAAAAAAAATACTCTGCCTAACCATACCCTTACTTATAGTAAATTGTATATTCACTACTTCTTAATAATATTGTGAATTGACACAGCACAAAAAACACCCTTCCAAGTCATTTGTTGATCATTTAATATCCTGCCGCACCCTAACAATTCTAAAAAATGAGTTCCCAAGGAAGGAAGTCTGATGAACACTTTGCTCAGCCGTTTAAACGTGCGTAATAAAATCATGCTGCTGGTTGCTCTAATGACCTGTGCGCTCATCATCATGCAGGCCGTCAACCTCAATGCTCTGTGGAAAGATTTAAACCACACCAAGCAAGTCGAATTGAAGTCCTTGACCGATATCGCTTATTCACTGATCGAACGCCAAGTAAAACTGGTCAATACGGGGGAAAAGTCGAAGCAGGAAGGTATCGAAGAGGCCTTGGCCGACCTCAGTTCGCTACGCTACGGTAACGGTGATTACTTCTTCGTCCTCGACAAACAGCACACCATGTTGATGCATCCCATCAAACCAAGCCTCAACGGCAAAAATGTCGCCGGTACAGCAGACCCCAACGGTAAATTATTATTTCAAGAGATGATCAAAGGTGTGGCGCAAAACGGCGAAACCTACGTCGAATACATGTGGGAGCGCGCCGGTGCAAGTGAACCGATAGACAAACTTTCCTATGCCCGCCTGCACCCTAAGTGGGGCTGGGTGGTCGCAACAGGCGTTTATACCGATGATATCAAGCAGACATTCAACTCAGAGCTCCGTGATGCAGCCGTATCTCTAGCCGCTATCTTGGTCGCAGCCATTATTATTGGCTACGTCCTGGCCAATACCATCGCCGCGCCCATCACTTCGTTAAAGCAGCTCATGATTCAAGCCTCCAGCGAGCACAACCTGACCCTACGCTCGGACATCAATAGCCGTGACGAAGTCGGTGAAATGGCCCAGACATTCAACGCGATGCTATCCAGCTTTGATGGCATCATCGCCGATGTCGCCAAAGCCTCGCAGCAGGTCTCCCAATCAGCCACCGAACTCTCGACCACCACCGCTCAAACCCTAACCGGCATGCAGGACCAGCGACAAGAGACCGTGCAGGTGGCCGCTGCGATTACCCAGATGTCGTCTACCGTTCAAGCTGTAGCCACCAACACGGAAAACACCGCAAAATCCTCCCATGATGCCTCCAGAGCTGCCGACAGCGGTAAAACGCTAGTCAAGGAAGCGCTCGATGCGGTCAATGCGCTAGCGGCTCAGCTCGACCAAGCCGGCCAGCTCACCACTCAACTGAAAGAGGAAAGTAGCAATATCGCGACAATTTTGGAGGTGATCAACACCATCGCCAACCAAACCAACCTACTCGCCTTAAACGCAGCCATCGAAGCAGCCCGCGCGGGTGAACAGGGTCGAGGCTTTGCCGTCGTCGCCGATGAAGTACGCACTCTGGCTCAACGTACCGCCGAATCCACCCAAGAGATTCAACAGGTGATCGACAGCCTGCAGCAAGGCGTTGAAAACGCCGCTGGCGCGATGTCCAGTAGTCACGATGCCGCCATTGATGTAGTCAATAAAGCCAGCAGAGCGGATACGGCACTCGATGAGATCGTTAGCGGCGTCATCACCATCGATGAGATGACCCGGCAGATTGCCAGCGCAGCAGAGCAGCAATCGGCCGTCACTAACGAGATCAGCACCAACATCATTCATATCAGCGATGTCAGCGATGAATGCGCTACGGCAACCCAGCAAGTGACTGTCGCCAGTGAAGAGCTAGCCCAGCTGTCCGAGCAATTAAAAGGCTTAACCGACCGCTTCCGGGTTTCCGCTTGATGACACGGCTTAGCGGTGTTCGCCGCTATGCCCTTTTTTCGCCACAGCTGCCTAGCCGGCATGCCGCAGATCTAATCCATATCAAGGCACTGCGGTATTAAGCTGTTATGCTGGCACTCTATTCTGCTGCCCCTCCCGTGATCGCCAAACATCAACGGGATCTTGATAGAGCCCCATATCACTATGCTTAATATTGAACGTCCCGAAGACCGTATCCCTGCCGGTACCTTTTCACTGTTTGCGTTAGGGTTCCGCCCCTTTTTCCTGCTGGCCTCACTGCTGGCCATCGTCCTAATCACGATCTGGCTGCCCTACCTGTTCGGGCAACTGTCACTCGCCGGTCACTTCACCCCGCTGCACTGGCATGCTCACGAGATGCTATTTGGCTATGCGGTAGCCGTCATTAGCGGTTTTTTACTGGCAGCGGTGCGCAACTGGACCTCGCTGGACACCCCGTCGGGAGCACCATTGATAGCAATCACCTTGGTTTGGCTATTGGGCCGATTGGTCTGCACCCTGCCACTGGGACTCCCCCCCGCACTGATCGCGTCTATTGATCTAGCCTTCCTACCAACGGTGATGTTGGCACTCGCCGGACCACTGATTCGCGCCAGAACACTGCGCAACATGGCTTTTTTACTGATCCTTGCCCTGTTGACGCTAGCCAATCTATTGATGCACCTTCAAGCGCTGGGGCTCGAAACCACCGCCGACCAAGGCGTTAAACTAGGACTAGGCTTGGTTATCTTGGTGATCGTAATTATGGGGGGACGCGTCATTCCGTTCTTTACCCGTAACCCTTTACCTGGAATGAAATTACGCCAATGGCAATGGGTGGAGGTCAGCTCCGTGGCAGGCGTTGTCGTGCTGCTGTTGCTCGAATTGCTGGCTGTTCCCAGCCTATTCAGCGCGATACTGAGCCTAATGGTCGGCGCAATTCTGTTACTGCGCATGTCGGGCTGGTATGACTCACGCATCTGGAGTCGCCCCATTCTCTGGGTACTGCACATCGCTTACGCCTCTATCGCTGTAGGATTTTTCCTTAAAGGACTGGCGCTACTGGGCTGGGTGCCAACCAGTTCGGCGACTCATGCCTTTGGCTTCGGCGGTATCGGCCTAATCACTTTAGGGATGATGGCCCGAGTATCACTGGGGCATACCGGCCGAATGCTGGAACTGCCAACGCTAACGGTTTGGGGGATTCGAATACTGACACTCGGCGTTGTGGTGCGTATTGCAGCCACCCTGACATCTGGCAGTCTCAGCCAAGCCCTGCTAATGCTATCGGTGTTCTGCTGGGTCCTGGCATTCGCCGCCTTCTTGAAAGACTACGCACCAATGCTGATCCGCCCCCGCATCGATGGTCGTCCAGGTTAGTAAAAAATCGAAGCCCGCAGACTAGTGCGGGCGTTTTTGCATTTCGCATATGCAGCATCGGCAGTTATAATGACGGCCTTTGAGTCAACCCAGCGTGGCCTAGTTAACAGCGGCGCTTAAAACGTGCGGAATCATTGTGTTATGGGAGCTATTGCAGCCTGCTGGGGGTTCCTCGGTATCTTTGCTATGTTTAGCTATGCCATCTGCCGTCTCGGCCAGGTCGGCTTTGACGCTTGGTCGACACCTTTCGATGGTTACCATTGGTTAGGGTTGATTGTCTGGGTCGTTTTTATGGCCTACAACGAAGGCTACAAAGGCTTCCAAAAAGGCTTCTCACCACGCGTTGCCGCCCGGACCGCTTACTTGTATAAAAACCCAACACCGCTTCGATTACTGTTAGCACCGATGTTTTGCATGGGCTATTTCCATATTATCCGTAAACGCCAGATCCTGACCTTCGCTCTAACGCTGATGATCATTGGTTTGGTTCAGGTCGTATCGCTGCTCGACCAACCCTGGCGCGGGATTGTCGACTTGGGTGTCGTCATCGGCTTAGCCTGGGGGCTGATTACCCTGAGCCTGTTTACCTTTCAGGCATTGACTCAGGATAACTATCCGCACTCACCCGACGTCCCCAGCTAAGACAGCCTGATATCAGCGCATCCTACCAAAAGCCATGATGCCTACCTTGGCGCTGCCCCCGCTGCTGCTCCATCTCACGAAGAGTTTGCTGCTGCTCAGGAGTCAGCAGTGCGTACATCTCGGCATGCAATTTGGCACGCTCGACCATATGCTGGCTCATCTGCTCCGCCTTCTGCTTCGCCATCACTTCGACTTGGTCGGCATAATCCGCTGCAGCCGGATCTAAGCTATGCATCTGACTACGAAACTGCTGCATCTGAGCCTGTTTTTCGGGCATCACAGCGAAGCGCTGACCCATCAACTCGCCCACTTGTTGACGCTGCTGCTCGGTCAACGATAACTTCTGCTCTAGTCTATCCAGCATCTTTTGCTGCATCTGCTGAGGATCGCGCTGGCCATAGCCTTTGCCATCACCGTGCATGCCGCCCCGATGTTCACCGCTGGCTCCCCAGCCCCCACTACCATCGCAACCACCCATGCCAGGAGCGGCAACGGCTAACACCGCGCCACCCGCCAGAACTAAAGCTGCGACACCTATTACCAAACGTGTTTTCATGATCTTATCTCCGCCGTTAACTGATTTCATTTTCAGTCTACGACGCTGACTGCAAAGTGCGGTCAACAGCGTGTAAAGTTTGGGTAAAGGGGGCGGAGGCCATACTCTGCTATGCCAAAATAGCGATGTATCAATAGAGACGAATAACAGTTATGGATCCGATACTACTGGTCGATGATGACCTTGAGCTATGCCAGATGCTGGCGGAATACCTACACCTGGAAGGCTTTGAGGTGGTTCAGGCTCACGACGGTCAGCAGGCGCTGGCCTTGACCGCCAGCAACCACTATTCGGTGATTATCCTGGATGTGATGATGCCTGGTCTGAACGGTTTCGATACCCTTAAGGCCCTGCGCCAACAGCAAGGTAGCCAAAGTGCCACACCGGTACTGATGATGTCGGCAAGAGGTGAGGAGGTTGACCGGATCGTCGGGCTCGAGATCGGTGCCGACGATTACCTGCCCAAACCTTGCAGCCCGCGCGAGCTGCTGGCACGCATTCGAGCGATCATTCGCAGGGTTGAACTCGAACACCAAAACCATACTCCCGGCGATCAACAGACACTGCAACTGGGCGAGCTGGTACTGGACAGCCCCAACCAAAGCGCCCACCTAGCAGGGCAATCCCTGACGTTAACCCAAACCGAATTTCGCATTCTCGAATGCCTGCTCGGTTCTGCCGGTCAGCTGGTCACCAAAGAAGCACTGACTCGGCACGCGCTGAATCGAAGCCTGGGCCCTTTCGACCGTAGTATCGATATGCATTTAAGCAACTTACGTCGCAAACTGAACCAGGTCGACAGCACCGCTATTCAGGTACAAACCGTGCGTGGTTCGGGCTATCGTTTGGTCAAAGGCCACGTCGATGCGTAGCCTCTACCTCAAAGTTTTTTTAGCGTTCTGGCTGGTGATGATGCTGGTAGTCGGCAGCAACATGATGCTGACCTGGATGCTGGCGCGGCAGTTCGAAGATGCCGAGGTACGCAACCGCTACGTCGAGACCTACGCTCAACAAGCTCTCGACAGCTACCTAGACGGGGGCACCAAAGCCCTCAACGACTGGCGCCAGCAACTGTTCAACAAAAAAGAACTCCGAGTGCTGCTGCTCGATTCCCAAGGTCGCAATCTCAACGGCGAACCACTGTCGCCGCGCTTAAACGCCCTGATTCGCCGCAGCAACCCGGCAATGATGCCACCCGCAGACTTCGGGTCGCCTCGTCAACACAGACCGGGGCGCCACCTCCGACCGATTGTCTGGCCGATTCAGCACCAGCAAAGCAACTATCTGTTTGTGATGCTGAACCCCCACGAACTGCTTGATCACCTGTATTCGGGCGGCACCCTCGTTTGGCGATTAGCACTATCGGTGTTATTGGTCGGCTTACTATCATTCCTGATGGCGCGCTATCTGATCCAGCCGATTCGCCAACTGCAGCAAGCTAGCCGCCAGTTAGCGGGCGGTGAACTGTCAACAAGAGTCCCTCCTCCCGTCAGTAACCGTCGCGACGAACTCGGCCAACTCGGCGAAGATTTCAACCAGATGGCCGAACGGATTCAAAACCTGGTTCAAGGTCAGCAGCAGCTTCTGCGCGATGTCTCCCATGAGCTACGCACCCCCCTTGCCAGGCAGCGCTTTGCACTCGAGCTGGCACGTAAAAAACCGGATTCGACCGAAGCCCTGGATCGGATCGAACAGCAAGCTGAGGAGCTGGACGCACTGATTGGGGAAATTTTGATGCTAGCCCGTCTAGACAATAGCGCCACTCAGGCGCCACACACCTCAACCGACCTGGATCCGTTACTGCAAGCACTGACGGCCGAGTTCAATTTCGATCAAGAACGCCTCCACTATCAAAGCTGCGGCACGGTCACGCTCAACACTGACCCCAGGTTGATACACCGAGCGGTCAGCAATATCGTCGGTAATGCGTTGAAGTACAGCCAAGCGGAAGTGCAGTTGATTCTCGAACAAGATGCTCAAGCGGTATCTATCCGAGTACTGGACCAAGGCCCGGGGATCGACGCGACCATGTTAGAAAAGATATTTGAACCCTTCGTGCGTACCGATCAGGCACGCAGTCGGCAACAGGGCGGTTGGGGATTAGGGCTGGCGATCGCGGCGCGAGCCGTGCATCAGCACCAAGGCCAGATCAGCGCCAGCAACCTCCAACCACACGGGTTGGAGGTCAGCATAAGGCTACCGCTAACCACCTAGACTGACCCTAGCACTAGGCCTTTAATTGAGGAACAGCTGGTAAGCCGGATTAGCGGTCTCGTCCCACCAGTTGTAACCGACCTCGTTGAGGAACGTCGCTACCTGCTCGCGCTCGGCTAGTGGTACCTGGAGCCCGACTAGCACTCGACCATAAGCGGCACCATGATTACGGTAATGAAACATCGAGATGTTCCAGCGACCACCGATCTTGTTCAAGAAACGCAGTAACGCACCGGGGCGTTCGGGAAATTCAAACCGGTACACCACCTCGTCATCAACATCGGCAGGCGCATGGCCACCGACCATATAGCGTACGTGCAGTTTGGCCGTTTCATCATCGGACAGGTCAACCACCTCATCCAGCTGTTCGGTCAGAACAGCCAACAGTGCCTCACGCTCACCAGGCTTGATCTGTACTCCGGCAAACACGACCGCCTCATGACTATCGCTATAGCGATAGTTAAATTCGGTGATATTCCGATTACCCAGAACCTTGCAAAACTGCTTAAAACTGCCGGGATGCTCGGGAATTTTAGCGGCGATAATCGCTTCGCGCTGTTCACCCAGTTCGGCTCGTTCAGAGACATGCCGCAAGCGGTCAAAATTGACGTTAGCACCACTATCAATAGCGATTAGCGTTTTACCCTCAATACCTTCGCGAGCGACATATTTCTTCAGCCCAGCCAGCGCTAAGGCTCCGGCGGGTTCTGTGATGGAGCGAGTATCGTCGAAGATATCTTTGATCGAGGCGCAGATCTCATCGGTGTTAACCGTAATGACTTCATCAACATAGTTACGACAGATATCGAATGTGATCTCACCGATCTGTGCCACAGCGACACCGTCGGCAAAAATACCCACTTGTGGCAAGATCACCCGTTCGTTGGCTTCCAGCGCTGCCTTCAAACAAGCCGACTCATCCGATTCGACCCCGATCACTTTGATCTCGGGCCGCAGGTATTTGATATAGATAGCGATACCGGCGATCAGCCCACCACCGCCAACGGGGACAAAGATGGCATCGATCGGGCCGCTCTGTTGACGCAGCAGCTCCATACCGATAGTACCCTGACCGGCAATCACATCGGGATCATCGTAAGGGTGGACGTAAACCAGCCCTTGCTCCTCTACCAGCGACTGTGAAAACTGGAAAGCCTCATCAAAAGTATTGCCGTGTAGTATCACATGGGCACCGTTAGCCCGCACCGAGTTGACCTTAATATCGGGGGTGGTCTTGGGCATCACGATAGTCGCATTGACGCCCATCACCTTGGCCGACAACGCCAGCCCTTGGGCGTGATTGCCCGCTGACGCCGCCACGACGCCGCATTGGCGCTGCTCATCGCTCAACTGGGCCATTTTGTTATAGGCACCGCGCAGCTTGAAAGAAAACACCGGCTGCAAGTCTTCACGCTTAAGCAGCACCCGGTTATTCAACCGAGCCGAAATCGCCCGCGCATCATCCAGCGGAGTTTCATTAGCGATATCGTAGACGCGCGATTGAAGGATCTTCTTGATGTACTGATGCGGCATAGTCGACTCAAAATAGCAGTAGTTTCACTCACCAGAAGGTGCATTGTGGCAGCGCATCATAGTAATCACTCCCCCCGCATGAGTCCACCGCCGAAACGACGATGGATTGCGCTACACCCTCAGGCCTCGGCCACGTATAATGCGATCCAAACTCCTCCGCCCGTATTGAGCCCAATAGAGACCTTGCTATGACCCAGGATGAAATGAAGCAGGCCGTCGCCGTCGCGGCCGTTGCACAGATTCAAGCCAGCCTCGAACTTACCAGCATAGTCGGCGTCGGTACGGGTTCTACCGCCAACTGCTTTATCGACCAACTGGCCAAGATCAAGCACCTGTTTGACGGCGCAGTGGCCAGCAGCGATGCCACCGCCGAGCGCCTTAAAGCTCACGGCATTCCGGTTTATGACCTCAACGGCGTTAACCAACTCGATTTCTACATCGACGGAGCTGACGAATTCAACGAGCACCTCGAGTTGATCAAAGGTGGGGGCGGCGCGCTAACTCGCGAGAAGATCGTAGCCGCCGTCGCCAAGACGTTTATCTGCATCGCCGACGAGACCAAACAGGTCGACCTGCTAGGAGCCTTCCCACTCCCCATAGAAGTGATCCCCATGGCCCGTAGCTACGTCGCCCGCGAACTGTTCAAGCTCGATGCCCAACCGGTCTATCGCGAAGGTTTTGTCACCGACAACGGCAACCAGATTCTCGACATCCATAACCTGCAGATCAGCGCAGCGGTGAAACTCGAAGAGAAGATCAACAACATCGTTGGCGTGGTCACCAACGGCCTATTCGCCGCACGCCCTGCTGACCTGGTATTGATGGGAACAGCCGACGGCGTCAAGCAGTTCGGCCAGGCTTAATCTTCAACGGTTATTACTCGATACCGCCTTCAGCGGTGGCAGCATCGCCTTGCTGCAAGAAGGTCATAATGGGGCAGCTTTCGACCGCTCCGTGACCGTCACAACTCGATGATAGTTGCAGCAGCTCGGTTTTGAGTCGCTGCAACTCCGCTATCCGCTGCTCGACTAATTCGAGTTTTTCCAACACCACCTGTTTAACCTGGCCCCGGTCCGCCTGGGGGGTAATCTGTAACTGCAGCAACTCACCTATCTCTGCCAACGAAAACCCTAGCGTCTTGGCACGCCCGATAAACCCGAGTTGCTGCAGAACTCTAGGAGAATATTCACGGTAACCCGAAGGGCTTCGATGGGGCGGGTGCAGCAAACCTCGCTGTTCATAGTAACGCACTGTTTCCACACTCAAACCGGAGCTCTTGGCCACCTGACCGATACGAAGGGGCTTAATTAACGATTTCATAACGGCAAAATTTCCTTCATTGTCTTATGCTTGCATAACCATGCTAACGCTTACTTGTTCTTCTGGACCGATCCCATGATAAACCGTAAACCGCTTCTGATCAGTACCGCAGTCATCGTCACCCTAGTACTGCTCATCAGTTTCGCCCCGGCTCTAGTACTGAAATATCAACTCAACAAGCAGATGAGATTACTCGGTGCGGATCAGGTTGGCGTCGAATCACTCTATCTCAATCCATGGACCGGTTACATCGAACTAAAAGGCCTATCGGCAACAGCTACCGATCGTCCCGCTTTAGCAATCGGCCACCTGCTCGCGGAAATCAGCTACCGAGCACTGTGGAGTAAGCGCATAGAAGTAACCCAACTGCAACTGGCCAATATCGAACTGCACTTACAGCAACCCGAGCAGCAATGGCTGCTTGGACCACTGCTATTGCCCGCCCCAGAGCCAAGCAGTGAGCCCGATCAAGAGCCCAGTAAATGGCGAGCCGGCATCAACGGCTTTAGCCTGGCTAACATCAACGCCTCGTTGACGACCCCGCAGATGTCGCAGCGGTTAGTTATCGATCAAGCCGACCTGCAACGGCTACACCAATGGACACCGCAGCAGCAGACCCAACTCAAGCTGGAGGGGCAAATCAATGACAGCCTGATATCGCTAGGTACCCATGGCACACCACTGGCATCGCAACCCCAAATCGAGATCGAATTAAAGCTCGAGAAACTTGCCCTCGAACCGCTGGCAAGCCCCTGGTTAAAGGGTTTGAAAGGAGACCTGAGCACCGACCTCATGCTACAGCTTGAGCTACTCGAAGATGGCCTCAAACTGGACCAAAGCGGCACGCTGTCGCTAACCGATTTCGGCTTGTCACAAGCCAGCCTAGCGGTCTCTAGCGCTCAAATCGACTGGCAAGGCAGCGCCCAACAGCAATTAACCGGTGGGGCATTGGTGCAGGCCAACACCGACACCAAGCTGCAAATCCAGCAACTGGCAGTGCAACTCGAGCAACCCGAACTTGCTCTACAGGAGCAGTCGCTGCTTCTCGACGGCCGAATTGAAGCCACAGGGACTCAACAATTTAGCTTTGATGGCCTGTTCAGCAGTGGCGAAGCTCAGATCAAGATGCCCGAACTCCTGGTCGCCAACCAGGCTCGTAGCTGGCAAGGTCGCATCGATCTTAGCCTGACCGAGCAAGGGCTGGGACAGTTAGTCACCAATGGCGTCGTACAGCTTCAACAGCTTCAACTTGAGCAAGCCGGGCTGAAACTGACCGAACAACAGATCGAACTCAAAGGACGGCTCGAAACCGACGCCAAGCAGTTAAGTTTTGACGGTGGCTTGCAGACACAGCCATCACAAATCAATTTCCAGCAGTTACAGATCGCAACCCAAGCACGGCAATGGCAAGGAGCGCTTGGCGTCGACCTGGCCTCCGCTGCCGTTACCTCATTCAGCGGCGATATTAGCGTCGATTCGGTGCAGGTGAAACACCAGGATGGCAACGCGCTAGTCGCATTCGAGCAGTTAAATCTGAATCAGATTCAGCTTCCCCAGCCGAACCAGCTCGACGCCACCAGCCTGCAACTACAACAACTGGTATTAGGCGGCGAACAACCCTTACTGGCACTCGATAAACTCAGTATTAACGGCATCAGCAGCAGCCCAACGCGAACCCATATCAACCAGATCCACCCCAGCGAAATCAAAGCCAGATTCGACTTGGATGGTGATAAAAAACCCTATCGCTGGCTGGCTTGGCTTGCTCAGCTAACCGGTAGCCAAGCCAGCGCTGATAAAGCCGATGCCGATGCAAAACCGCAGCAGACCGCCAACGATGATAGCTCCCCTTACCCATTCAAACTCAACCAGTTCGCGTTGCAACAACCGGCCCAAATCACCATCACCGAGCAATCACCCACGACTAAAAAACCCGGCAGACCCCTCAATACGACCATCGAGGTGCTAACCCTGGCCGACGTAGATACCAGCTCGGATCAGGTGTCGCCCTTTAAACTCAACGCTCGTACCCACCGCTTTGGCTACGTTGAGCTCGAAGGTAACTACGCCCTGTTTGCCGAATCACCCAATGCGCTATGGCAGGGCAACATCTCAGGCATGGCACTGCCGCCCTTCAGCCGAATGATGCGCAGCCAGACCGGCTACCAGATAGAAAGCGGCAAGCTTGAACTACAAACCCAAGGAACCATCACCACGGGGCTGGTTGATAGCACCAATCATGTTGTCATCAACAACTTGAGCGTCAAGCCTGCCACCAAAGACTCCACCACAGAGTTTGATGGAAAGTTGGGGATGCCGTTAGGGACCGCCGTATCGTTATTGACCGATTCCGACGATAACGTTGAGTTGGACCTACCGATCAAGGGCAAGCTCAGCGATCCCGAATTCGGCATCCAAAGTGTGCTTAACATCGTCATGCTCAAGGTCACCCGGGAAGCGGCGGTAGGTTACCTGGCGCTAACACTGCAACCCTACGGCGCGATATTAGGACTCGGCCGCCTGGCGATGGACGCCGCCGGAGGAAGCGGCATCAACCTCGAGCCGATCCACTTCGAGCCGGGATCGGCGCAGTTAACACCACAGGGGGTCGATTATTTAAGCAAGATAGGCAAGATGCTGGCCGACCGTGATGGCTTGCGACTCAAGCTCTGTGGCCAGAGTGTGGCCGCTGATAAGGCATGGCTTATCAGCCAACGCCCAGCACCAAAACCGCAACCCCAGACGACCGCCTCCGCCGCACAACCATCGATGCCAATTGCGCTGACCGAGCAAGAGCACAATGCGCTAATTCAACTGGCCGAAGAACGCGGCTTTAGCGTAAAAACTCACCTGCTGGCGCAACACAAGGTTAAAGATGGGCAGCTATTTAGCTGTCTGGCAAATGTCGATACCCAGGTCGAGGCTCCGCCATCGGTCAAACTTGGCCTCTAAAACAAATATTGCACAGCGGTATTAATCGTTATATTCGAGCTGCTCGACCGGCAGCTCAACTTGGATCCAGGTTCCCCGCCCGGGTGTACTCCCCACCTCAAACTGGCCATCATGAGCCAGCGCTCGTTCGCGCATCCCGATCAGGCCAAAGCCGCTATCTTGGTTCTTGGGATCAAAGCCGATGCCGTCATCCTCGATACGCACCACCAACAGAAAAGTTTCGCCCTCTTCTAAACGAACGCTTAGCCACAAATTATCGGCCTGAGCGTACTTAACACAATTATTCAGTGCTTCCTGAACGATGCGATAACACTGAATACAGATAGGCTCGGGGAGCTCATTCAAGGCACCACTGAGTTGCAAGTGCAGCTCTATCCCTTGGCTATCAAGGTTGAGGCTATCCACACACTGCTTTACTGCATCAACCAGCCCTAAGTCGTCCAACGCGGATGGCCGTAACGCTCGCATCAAGCCATAGGTCACGCTATAGATTCGCTGAGCCGTGGTATCGATAGCCACCGCAGCCGTATGCACTATCGATGACCGATCGCGATCCGTATATTGCTGCAACAACCGGGCATCGGTACGAATTGCGGTCAGCGATTGTCCCATTTCATCGTGCAACTCTCGGGCGATGTTGCGTCGCTCGGTCTCTTGAATTTCGAGCACTTTTTGAATCAGCAAGCTGTTCTCTTTTACCTGCTGACGCAATTCAGAGTTTCGGGCGACTAACTCTTGAGTACGCTCCAACACGCGCTGCTCTAGCTGATCGCGCTCATCGCGTAGCCGGGTGTTCAAGTTTAATAATTCTCGTTCGGCCTCTCGTCGACGTCGATAGCCTTGGGCGGAGACCAGATAAGCCACCAACGAGAACATCAAGACGATCAAACCAAACGGCCAATTGGTATCGCGCCACAACAGTTGCTGCTTGACCCGCATCTCCATCGATTGGCCAAATCGCGTAATCGATCGTTGCTCTTCAATAATGGGCAGCAACCAGCCACCGAAAACACTGGCATTATCACGGCGAACCAGCTCAACCCCCTCGCCGTCAAACAACGTCACCGATACGCCCTGCTTAATATGCGGTATCGGCGGCAGCAGCTCATCCACACTCAATACCAAGCCGATAATCAAACTGGGCTCAGCGCTATCGGTATAGTTTGGGTCGAGCGCGTGCATCAACCGGTAGCCCATTTTGCCGTCTTCGAGCGGGTAAGGGTCCGTCGCAAACACACTAAAATAATAACTGGCTTGAATCAGCGCCTTTTGGTTAGCTGGAATCGAATAACCATCAGAGCCCAGCAACTGCGCGCCGTACTCGTTCATCGGCTCGACAAAAATAATCGGGTAAAATACACTCTGCGAGTAGGCCTTAGTCTCCGACTGCCCTTCGGATAACTCGGCACGGTGAATACTGTAGTCCTCAAAACCCTTCTCACGCATTCCCTGCTCGTGCTCGTCGCGTTGATCGGCATCAACCCGCTGATAGACCTGCAAACGACGAAGATGGAGGTAATGATCGCGCAACTCCCTCGAATAACGGGTAATGGCAGCAATATTGGTATAGTCAGTTTCAACCAATTCGACGAAGTTATGCAAAATAACCTCGTTAATTAGCGCACGTTCATAGGCAAATTCGTAAACAACCCGGCTTTCTAACTGTAACGCCTCCCGCTGCCGGCTGATATCCAGCAGCATAAGCAAAATCAGAACGAATACGGTTATGGCTGCCCAGATCAAGCTGGCCCATTCAACCTTCTTAAATTTCATTGCCCGATTATCGCCTAAAAAACCGTATCAGGGGAGCTAGAATTCAATAACTTAGCGTCAATTATTTTGCTATTCACCTATCGCAGTCCGCTAGGTATAGTGGCACACAATCTCTCACTGAAAAATCTGAAGCCGTCGACTATGCCTTATCTACCCGCTATCGAGATCGACCCCGCACAACCTGCCACTGCAGCGATCATCTGGCTTCACGGACTGGGTGCCGATGGCCACGACTTCGCTCCAATCGTTCCTGAGCTACGATTACCCGAACAGTTAGCCGTTCGATTTATCTTTCCCCACGCCCCCTCAATCCCGGTCACGATCAACAATGGCATGGTGATGCCGGCCTGGTACGATATTCTCGAAATGGATATCGATCGCAAGGTCGATGAAGTTCAACTCCGATCGTCTGCAGCGGCGGTCAAACTCTTGATTGATCGTGAAATCGAACGCGGTATAGATAGCCGGCGAATTCTTATAGCCGGTTTCTCACAAGGCGGCGCGGTAAACTACCAGGCAGCATTGAGCTACGATAAACCTCTAGGGGGACTCTTGGCACTGTCGACCTATTTTGCTACAGCCGACTCGATCGAGCCGCATCCGGCAAACCGCCAGCTTCCGATACAGATCTACCACGGCAGCCTTGATCCAGTGGTCCCTGAAACGCTGGGCCGCAGTAGCTTCGACACCCTAACAGCGATGGGCTATCAGCCCGACTATCAGACCTACTCCATGGAACATGCGGTTTGCCCAGCGCAGATCAGCCATATCGGACAGTGGATTAGCGCCCGATTGACCCCGTAGAGCAGGCAGCCACACAAGAATTAACCCTCAACCTGATGAAAAGGATCATTTTAGCCGTGACTCGATAAAAAAATCACACAGGCCTTTTATACACACTATCCGCCGGGTAAAATCCACATAACATCAATCAAGTTAAATTCATAACAGTCATGTTAAGTAAAATCACTACAACTCTGCTTTGCAGCATTTCCTTGATTGGCTATTCGAACCAGGTTTCAGCTCGGATTGAATACCATAGTGCCAACTCCTCGCGGCCCGTTCCGATTGTTGAAGCCAGAGGAACCTGCGATCACAATCTGGCAACGCCTTTCCCGGGTGAGAAATGGTCGGTGTTCAAACTGGGCGGGGAAACCTCGTACGTCGGCCCCGGGGAAAGTGGCCGCTCGTTTATCGACAAGCCCATTACCTCTTGGGAAGCCGCGTTATGCCGCCAGTCACAACGCTCAGTGAAAGCACTTTTGCATGAGTAAACAAGGTACCTCCTAAGAGCATGGCATTGGTTGACAACCAATGGCTGCATCACTACTTTACGATGTTATTAATCCTTAGAATGGAATCCAAGGAACTACACAATGCTACCCAAACCTGTTTACGAACTTCTTCCCTACCTCTGCATTTTGTTTGCCGGTATTATCCTTACCCTCCCTGTTAACCCAACACTTCTGGGCAGTGCTACCTTACTCTTTTTGGCTGGCAGCAGGGCCTGGATCCTACGCTCGAAACACCGCAGGTTTGACCGTGTAAGAGCCCTGCTCGACCCCGACTCGCTGATCCCTCACCATCGCAACATAGTCCTACCTAGCTACATTTACGAATGCTTACCCTTTGCTTACATGGCGATAGGCTGGTGCTCGGTAGCAATGATCGACGCGGCAGCTGGACGGGTTTTTGGCGTATTACTGGTCGGCCTGGGCGGTCTAGTGTGGCGCGCCCGATATTTTCACAGAATGAGAATGAGACCGACAACGACAATGGCTATCGTCTAATCCTTCGGAATTGAAGGGTATACAAAGCTCGCACAGACCCTCTGCCTGAACAAACACCCAGCATAGTGGAGCAGCACAAAGGCGATTAATCCCATTCACGTCGCTGGTTTTGTTCTAACCACTTACGATAAGCCCGCTCACGAGCACTGCTGCGCATGTACGAGACCAACGCGGCAGCAACCAACAGTACGACTCCCAAGACAAACGAAACACCAGAGCCCAACCCGTAAAGCAAACCGATCCCAATACAGGCATACACATAAGGCAGCGCGTCATAGAGCGACCGGGGCATATATCTGCGCGGACGCGGCTTGATTTTAATCGGTTTCACGAAGCAATCTCCTTTCGCTCTCTAGCATAGCTCAGACACACCCAGCCGATGTATTGAGTACAACCGGTACATTAAGCTACCCGGCTGTTACCCAATGATAGCCTTGTAACACCAGCAGATCGATCGCCAACATTTGCAGCACGAAACCCAAATTCCACCTGAAAAAACGGTAAGCGGGCAATCCAAATCGGGCCTGCAATGTAAGGTGCGTACCTGAAACAGGTGAGCTCATAATACCTAACGCCCAACCCATCAAATAGGTCATACCCAATAAGTTGGGGTCTTCAACCTGTCCCGCTAATAGACCGCCAGAGGTGGCGATACTGATCAACGGATGAATACCGATCACCGAAGCGGTGACGATCACCAGCAACAAGCCCCATGCTTGCCAAGGGCCAAAATAGGCCAGTGACCATTCAAACCCGGTCCGCTGCACCACGGTAGCCAGGCCTACCGATAATAATCCTGCGGCCAAAAACAGCCCCACCTCACCGCCCATCTGCGGCAGTTGGCGCTCAACGTGCTGGCGTGCAGCAATTAGTCCCTGCCAACCTCCTCGAGATAACAATACGGTTAAGCACAACAACAACGACAGCAGTGAAACCCACGTCAAGATGACGATCTCCGGCCACAGCAGCCGGGCAAGCAATACCAATAGCGCCAACAGGCCTGGCAGCCACAGCGCTTCAAAATGCATCGGGTAGCCACTAAAGCGACTCGCTTGCGAATGGCGACAAAGACTAATCGCAGCAAACACTAAAGCCAGCAGCGCCGCAGGTAACCCGGCAGCAGACAGAGAGGCCAACTGTGCACCTTGAGCATGAGTCAGCGCCACACCCATAGCGACAAAAAACGGCGACCAGAGTGACGCCGTGGCAAACCCTCTCGATAGCAACATGCCTTGCAGAGGGGATAGTGATGCACGCCGCGATAGCCGCTCACCAATGATGACCAACGTCGACATATTGATCACAGCCCCAAACAGGTGCACTCCTAACAGCGTCCGGCATAACGCCCAACGGCCGACAGGAAGCTGCTCTTGCGGGTCAACTTTAAGCGAAGTCACTAGCCGTAAAAAACTGACCGCTATTAACATCGCAATCAGACTGTGATTAACCGCTAACAACCTAGCCCATGGCATTGGCTGGCCTTGCGTGCCCCAACCTAGGCTCAAAGCGCCAATCGACCCGATTACAAGCACTTGAATCCGCAATACACCGCCAACCCGACTAAACAGCAGGACACCGGCGAGCCAAATAAAAACTCCAGCCCAGTAAGCCGCTAACAAGCCTAAGCCATGCCCCACTGACAGCAGCACAGCGATCAGCATTAACCAGCCGATTAGCGGCAATATACGATGGGAATGTTTAATCATTATAAAAAAGTGTTTAGAGCGAGGGTAAGACAAGATGCGGCGAACTCTGCCATGCAGAAACTAAAATAGATAGACCTCGCTATCTATTGTGCATACGAGCGTGGCCCTGTGAAGCCATGACCCTATGCTGATAGAAACGCCTTGCTTAGCCGTTGCCAGAATCTAGCTAAGCTTTCGAAGCTCAAATTGCGGGCATAAAAAAAGGGCCACCCAACGGGTAGCCCTTTCTTCATAATAGGCGCTTGG
>JBALWS010000180.1:0-6722 GCA_036960405.1 Halopseudomonas sp.
GTCAAGGATATCGAAGAGCGGTTATTCGTATTGATGACACTGGGCGATGACCGGGCGATCAAAGAGACCTTCGCGATGGGCAGGTCGGTGTACCGTCGATAGCAACGTTGATGCATAAAAAAAACGCCCCTCGGGGCGTTTAATAGCGCACATATTAGAAGGCTACTTTTTAGCCGCCAGATGCGAGAACACCGCATGCAAGTCGTCCGAAGCACCCTCTTCTTCCAAGCTCAGTTTATCTTCTATATGGTCGAGGTGGTGCATCATCAAACGCACCGCCTTGGACTTATCGCGCTGCTCGATCGCATCAATCAGTTCAAAATGTTCGTCGTAAGAACAGTGCGACTTGGCACCGCTTTCGTACTGGGCAATGATCAGCGAGCTCTGCGATACCAGACTGCGTTGAAAGCTCAGCAATGGCGGATTGTTTGCCATCTCGGCCAGCGACAGGTGAAACTCGCCCGACAACCGAATTCCCGCACCTCGGTCACCTTTAGCGAAACAACCCTGCTCCTCGATGACCTGCTGTTTAAGCTGCTCGATCTGGGCAGGCTTGGCATGATCAATCACCAGTTCCATCACCGCTTTTTCAACGATCCGTCGGGCAAACACGATCTGACGCGCTTCTTCGATCGACGGGCTGGCCACCACCGCGCCACGGTTGGGGCGGATCACCACCACCTGTTCATGCCCCAGACGAGACAAGGCCCGCCGAATGATGGTGCGACTAACACCAAAGATCTCACCCAGCGATTCCTCACTCAGTTTGGTGCCCGGTGCTAAACGCTGCTCTAGAATGGCATCAAAGATATGGGCATAAACCAGTTCGTCCTGGGTACCCTTGGATTTACGCCCGCTAGTGGACACAATTTTCTGCAGTGGTTGGCTCATAAGCTCGATATTTGACCGTGTTCGGATAACAAAAAGTTCGAATGACAAGAGTTCGGTAACAAAGACGAAGTACAGGCCTTAACTGGCTGAAGCATGGCTATTCTTAAACAGTACCTATACTCAGCAGCTATTGTACACAGAACAGCTCATTCATAGCATCTGATTTTTTGACCATACAAAGTTTAGCAAGCCGTTACTCTCAGGGATCTTACGAGGATTTTGTCATTTTTTCGCGATAAAACCCCATGGAATTGCATTACTCAGTAAAAAACCTGACCCAGGGGTTGATTTTTTTGTATACAATCGCGTAACCTAACCTTGCACAACTTTGGACTGTGCCTCGTTTCCATGGATTGAAACACAACGCCACGAAGAGCCACCATAAAAACAAGCGGCTCTCATTAACTCAACTGAGGAGCAAAAGTTGTGGAAAGCATTCAACAAGAACAAAACGCTTCGTACAGCCAGCCCGATTCTCAATCTCAATCCCAACGCGGATTTCTCGACCGCTTTTTTAAGCTCAGCGAACACAAAACCAGTATTAGAACCGAGTTAGTTGCGGGCCTCACAACTTTTATTACCATGTCCTACATCATGTTTCTTAACCCCATTATTATGTCTAAAACAGGCATGCCCTTTGATGGTTTATTCCTGGCCACCTGTATCGGTGCTGCAATCGCCACCATCTTCATGGGCCTGTATGCCAACTGGCCGATCGGACTTGCACCTGGCATGGGTCTGAACGCTTTCTTCACGTTCACCGTTGTGCTGGAAATGGACTACAGCTGGGAAGTTGCACTGGGTGCAGTATTCCTATCGGGCTGTTTATTTGTGCTGATGAGTGTCACTCGTCTACGCGAGTGGATGTTGGATAGCATTCCATTGAGCTTACGGCTTGCCATGACGGCGGGTGTTGGACTTTTTCTCGGTTTCATTGGCTTACGTTTCACCGGCCTAGTTGTGCCAAACCCAGACAATATTGTTGCACTTGCCGACCTAACCCATTTCGGCTTCGGCAAATTCGGCCCGGAAGCTCCCGCATTAGGCCTGTTAAGCTTCCTGTTGATCGCCATCCTTAGCTACCGTCGCGTGTTCGGTTCAGTCATCATCGGCATCGGCATAACCACTGCCGTCGCTTTCCTGATGGCCGCCGTTCTTCCTTACGAATTTTTTACCGTCAGCGTTGATTGGGCACCGGCTTCCGGTTTTGTTTCCTGGCCTGATAGTGGCTTGATTGCGGTACCCGACTTTGCAGCTCTCGAGCCCGTTTTCTTGAAGCTAGATATCATGGGCGCACTTGATGTCGCCTTGATTCCGGTAATCATCACCTTCCTGTTTGTGAATATCTTTGATACTGCCGGTACACTTATGGGCGTTGCAGAACGCGCAAAGCTGCAAGATGAAAACGGTAAAATTGAAGGATTGGGCAAGTCTTTGAAAGCGGACTCCATCTCTTCTGTTATTGGTACTGCATTCGGTTGCCCACCGGTAACGTCTTACGTTGAGTCTGCTGCAGGTGTTTCTGTTGGTGGTCGTACTGGCCTAACGGCTGTCGCAATTGGTGGTATGTTCCTGCTGGGGCTTTTCTTGCTGCCTTTGGCTAAAATGCTACCCGGTTTCGCCGTGGACGGTGCGCTGATCTACGTCGCTATGTTGATGATGGGATCGCTGGCTAAAATTGACTGGAATGATTTGACCGAATTTGCGCCGGCGATTTTGACAACAATCATGATGCCGCTGACATTCTCTATCGCCAACGGTATTGCGATCGGCTTCCTTTCATACACTGTACTGAAGGTTGGCACTGGTAAATCCTCAGAGATCTCAACCGGAATTTGGGCGCTGACGGCAATCTTTGTCTGCAAGTTCATTTTCCTTTAGGGGAAGCGAACGGCTCACTTGCTTATCTTAGATGAGCTGGTGAAATATCTGAGTTGAGTAGGCTAGCTATCGGCATCGTCTGCGAGGCGACATCAACACTTATGAAAAACGAATGACCCTCCCCGCGAGGGTCTTTCCCGTTAGAGCGAATACTAATGTCTCTGGAAACCTGGCTACTGTTCTGTTCCGCTTCGGTGCTGGTGATACTCATCCCCGGCCCGCTGTCGTTACTGATGGTTAGCAACAGCCTCAACCACGGCCTGCTGCGCAGCACTCCTGCTTTTTTAGGAGGCGTCAGCGCCTCTCTTATTCTGTTAACCGCCTCGGCTACCGGTCTCGGCGCTTTACTGTTGGCCTCCGAAGCCCTGTTTAGCCTAATTCGTTACGCCGGTGCAGCCTACCTGATCTACCTCGGTTATCGTGCTTGGATGGATGCACGACGCAACATCACGGAGGATGACAACAGCACCCCCTCTAATCCAAGTTTTAACCCAATGTTCTGGCGCGCCTTCACCCTGGGGGCCAGCAACCCCAAAGACATCCTGTTCTTCGTCGCCTTTCTACCTCAGTTCATGGATCCACAAATCTCGCTCACCTCCCAACTATTAGTCATGACCAGCAGCTGGTGTGTGTTGGACCTGGCCTGCAAACTGCTCTACGGAAGCAGCGCCAAATTGATGGCCCCGGTACTATGCAAAACTCGAAATCTACGCCTCTTCAACAAGGTCAGTGCAGGAATCTTTATTAGTGCAGGAACAGCAGTGCTATTGAAATAGATCAGGCCGCTACAAAAGCAACACTTGGATTGCGTATGAAGTCATAGGCGAGAAGGACATCGAAAGCCCAATGCACGACGCTATGGCTAGGACAGCGTAAAGTTCAGAACCTGCAGATTCGTTAGAAGCCTGGCCAACTCAATGGCTTAATGCCTAGCCGGGTAAAGCGAGTTAACGAGAAAGAGAACACTACATTGGGGCAACCAAAATCAATCAACACTCATATCATCTAGCGTTGTAAATCATGGCTAATCAAGAAAAGATCATCAGTATTGTTCGTAACAGGATTCGCTCAGAAAAAATCGATGAATACCTCTCATGGCAAAAAAAGATGACCCATGCATGCGAGCAATTTGAGGGCTACGTCAATACAACCGTTATTGAACCGGGATTGTTAACTCAAGACCCTGATGAATACATTGTCATTTTCAGGTTTAGTAATCACGCCCTGATATCAGTCTGGAATAACTCAACCATCCGAGCAAATCTGCTAAGTGAATTAGAGGGCTTCACGCTTGAAGCTCCTGTAATGAAAACATTTTCTGGTATAGAGCATTGGTTTCTCGACCCCGATAAAACCCCCTCCAGAATAAAAATGACTCTTGTCTCTTTTTGCGCAATATGGCCACTGGTGCATTTTATTCCGGGTGCGTTATCCCATATTCTTGATTTTTCTGATCTCATTAACGAAACCATAACCACCGCAGTGATTACAGTATGCATGTCTTATATTGCACTACCCGCCATGACAAAAATATTTAGACGCTGGCTTCACTAAAATCCGCCCTTAAAATTAGACTCGACCGACTTATGGGCCGCTCGATAGCCTGGCAGCGTCGAGCGGATCACCGGTCAACTGCCCCGGTACGTCGAATAGCTATACGGTGAGATCAACAGCGGCACATGATAATGCTCGGCCTCATCGGCAATGCCGAAGCGCAATACCACCTCATCCAGAAAAGCAGGTTCGGGCAACTCGACGCCAAGCTTGCGGTAGTAGACACCGGCAGCAAAGACCAGTTCGTATACGCCTGCGACAAACTCTTCTGCTGCCAGCAAGGGTTGATCGCAACGGCCGTCATCGTTGGTGACAACCTGCTTGATCAACGTACGCTCACCGTCGATACGGTAGAGTTCAATCGAAATATCATTACCAGGACGACCATGAGCCGCGTCCAGCACGTGTGTTGTTAGATAACCTGTCATCTGTTTTTGTGCCTCAAGCACCCTCTTCTGGATTGAAATGAATCGCGACTCCCTGCGTTCAATGGTTCAACTATAGAGTAACCATTGCCGTTAACCCAACAACAAACAAGAACATTGTATACAGTTTGCATCCAATGTATTTCTCCAACTGCCTAGCCGTTCTTTACAAACAGTCAGTTTTGAGTGTTCGGTTAAGATGAATAATCCTATTTCTTGACCCAGAAGACAAGTTTTTCTTTACAGCCAATCATTTTAATTGTATACAATACATATGCGCTGAAACAATCCAACATTACCCGGCGCGACGACACTAAATACAGCTCTACATGTAACGAGGATTCAAACCGTGAGCAGCGATTACCCTAGAAACCTGATCGGCTACGGTGCCACCCCACCCCACCCCAAATGGCCCAATAACGCGCGAATCGCTATCTCTTTTGTACTCAATTACGAAGAAGGCGGCGAGCGCAACATCCTCCACGGCGATACCGAATCGGAGGCGTTTTTGTCCGAGATGCCGTCCGCCCAACCGTTGGCAGGTGTTCGCAACATGAGCATGGAGTCCTGCTACGAATACGGTAGCCGCGCAGGCGTCTGGCGACTGTTACGTTTATTCGACAAGCATCAGATTCCGCTGACCATCTTCGCTGTAGCGATGGCGGTCGAGCGCCACCCTGAAGTCGCCCAGGCGATGGCCGCCGCCGGTCACGAGATCTGCAGCCACGGCTACCGCTGGATCGATTATCAATACACCGATGAAACCGAAGAGCGAGACCACCTCAACAAGGCGATTGAGATCATCAGCCAGGTCACCGGCCAACGGCCACAGGGCTGGTATACCGGTCGCAACGGTCCCAACACCCGTAAGCTGGTGATGGAGGAAGGTGGCTTTATGTATGACTCCGATGCTTACGACGACGACCTGCCTTACTGGGTTGATAACGCCGGTAAAGGCCATCTGGTGATTCCGTATACGCTCGATACCAACGATATGCGTTTCGCCACGCCGCAGGGCTTCAACAGCGGCGAGCAGTTTTATCAGTACCTCAAAGACAGCTTCGATGTGCTTTACGCCGAAGGTGCCGAGTGCCCCAAGATGCTGTCGATTGGACTGCATTGCCGCTTAGTGGGACGCCCGGCGCGGATGGCGGCACTGGAGCGCTTTATTGAATACGCCAATAGCCACGACCTAGTTTGGTTTAGCCGCCGCATCGACATTGCTCGGCATTGGCACGAACACCACCCCTACCGTAGCGACAATCAAAATAACAACTAACGGAGCAGCTAATGAGCCACCAGTTTCAACAATTTATTCCCAGTTTAATGGGCCGCGAAGATTTCGTTGCTACCTTCGCCGATATCTACGAACACTCACCCTGGGTTGCCGAGCAAGCCTACGACAGCGGTTTGGACAGCGGCCACGATCAGGTCGATGGCTTGCATCAACTGATGGCAAGCACTCTGATCCATAGTGACCGTCAGGCTCAGTTAGAGCTGGTCAACGCCCACCCCGATCTGGCGGGTAAAGCTGCAGTCTCTGGCGAATTAACCGAGGCCTCCACCTCAGAACAGTCCGGCGCCGGAATTCACCAATGCAGCGCCGAAGAGTTCGCCCGCTTTACCGAACTCAACGAGGCCTACAAAGCCAAATTCGGCTTCCCGTTTATTAAAGCGGTAAAGGGTAGCAACCGTTTCCAGATCCTCGATGCGTTTGAGGAGCGGATTCACAACAGCCCGGACGAGGAGTTCGAGCGAGCATTAACCGAAATCAACAAGATCGCGCTATTTCGACTCCAGACGATGTAACCCGGTTTTTTTCTAGGCTACTTGAATTCATTTAGACACGAACATATTGAGACAACACCATGACTACTGATACAACACACACCTTTACAAAACTGGTCAACCTAGCCGATGCCCGACTCGGTACCAAGTCGATCTCGGTCACCGACGATTGGTTTGCTCCGG
>JBALWS010000181.1:0-6677 GCA_036960405.1 Halopseudomonas sp.
CCCTCTCGCTGCTGTTTCTCATTGATGCGGTCAGCGAAGAACAACTCGACAACTTTCTTTTACCCCAGCTGCGCGATGCGGCATCGGAGATTACCAACCTATTCATACAGCACGGAGGTCTGCAAACCCTGCCACCCATCGGCACAGTTGAAACCTTACGATCTTAAAACTAGCTACTTGTAGAGCCCTGGGTTGGGAAGGTTAAAAGAAAGGGTCGTCGGCTGAAGGGGGGGAGGCAGTGGACCCTTTGGGGTAAATCCAGCTGAATCAGACAACCAGCAACTACCGCTTATGCGGAGAAACTGACCCGGATTTTTCACAAAGGCGCTGTAAATAGCTCCGTAGCCCCTGTGTTGACTGAAGGTTGGGCATACATTAGAAAGTTACACTCTGTAACCCCGCCTGCTAATTGGTTTTCTGACCCTTCTGGCGTTGAATTTGCCGCCATCTCCGTTGAGCCTTGGGACCACCAAGGCTTGGCGGAAGATACCGGCAACTGCTTAGCCAGAAGACCCAGAAACTCCAATCCCTTCATGAGAATTCCGGCCAAAGGATCAGCCCTGTTTGCCGGTCAGATTTTTCAACACCTCTTTCATGGAAAACTCGTAGCGCACACCCAGACTGATCAGATCATCATCTTTGATACCGTACTTAAAGCCTTTCCCGTTACTGGTATTGCCGGAGGCGTACTCTACCCAAACTCGGGCACGGATTGTTTAGCTTACGTGTGTAACCGACCGCAACACGGTCGCCGTCGACTCCATTGTTTTTATCATGCTCGGTATATTGCAGATGGTAGCTGTTTTTGCCTTGTCGATATATTGCGCCTGCCGCCAGCGTTTCCAACTCAACGCCATCGCCTTCCAGGCCATCCTCCTCCTGGTAGTACGCGTAAACTTTGAGAGGTTTGGTGCTGTATTGAACATAGAACTGAGAATAGTCAAAGTCGTAATCTTCGCTGTTCGCTGCGTCGGTCGCATCACCGGTGGAGTAACCTGCCGCTACTCCGAAACCCCCAATCTGGTATTGAGCCGCAAAACTGTAGAGGTCAACGCTGGAATCGTTATTATCTGAGTTAAACGCTTTGGGCGAGCCATCGTCAATAATGTCCCCGAAGCGACCTCCAGATCCACCGAGCACGGCGCTGCCTGCCAGTTGGATGCCGCCCATTTTAGGACTCTCGTAACTCACGACATTGGGCATGCGGTGTGTTAACGCACGTACACCGTTAAGCTCCACATCGTTAAAGCCACCGGCTGCTTTGTTAGCCAGCCACAGTTGGCTGGGCATCCAGATGCGGCCGATCTGGGTTTTACCCCAGGAGCCTTTGGCTCCCACCCATGCAAGGCGTGCGTTCTTTTCACCTGAACCTGCGAATTCTCCAGTATCTGCGTGCAGCCTAAATTCCGCCTGGTAAAGCGCTGTGACATCTTCAACCAAATCGAAGGATCCTTTCAGCCCTATACGAGAAAGCTCATCGGTCACCTGCCAATCTTTTTGAGCGGCATCCGCCTTATTAAGACCTAGGCGAATGTCGCCGTAAACATCAAACTCAGCTGCTGCTATCGTTGGCAGCAAAAGTAAAGACGCCATGCTAAGTGATATTATTTTTTTCATAGCTTTTTTCTCTGTTGGTACCCGCCCAATGCGAGTGGTGTCATGGCCATTGCAGTCAATAACCGTTGGCTAGGGTTTTATTTAGTGAAGTAACGTGGCCCGAAGAAATTGATGTTCAGTACGTCAGCGGGTGGGCAATGGGGCCACTCCGCAATGTTGAGCAACCCATCAATACCCGCCGAAATCGGGGCCACAGACTGGGCGATGGCGTTCAATGAGCCCTGATTGAACGCCATGAATTGATCAACGCTGTCGGCTATGGGTTCATTGATACCCAGCCTCTCCCGCTGCTTGCCCTCGCTGCTTTAAGAGCGCCGCACGGCGCAGCACCGATAGCAGAGAAAGCTCCCGTTACCGTGATTGTCTTGGTCATAGTCGGTTTCCTTATTATTATTTTAAGACTGTTATTTATTTCGGACCAGGGTCCAAAAACACACCAGCTGACACGAAGTAAAACATCACCACGCTTGCTCGTCAACATAATGAACCACAGTCCACACAGCGAACCAAGCGTGTAAAACTGCATGTTTTTTAACCATTGTGTTAATAAATAAAGACTTTATGCTTTTCATACCTCTCCAACCTGCTGGAGTGACTGTTATAAATGGAGAAATATGAACCACACCATGGACCACAGATCATAATGTGAAATGCGCACCATGGATCAGATACCACGAAGTAGGAGGGCAAGCACCCAAGGGAATCACCTGAAATCACATGGGAGCATTCAATCCCTGTTACGTGGGCTCAATGTCCTCGTCATGGTGAATGAAAATACCCTAGGTATAATGACTTTGAGTCGATTTCAGGACCTCTTGCTGGTAGAAAAAACAACTATTATCGCCCCCACCCGGGGGAGCCTAAAACCGCTATGGTGCAGACATCGACAGGCCGGATATAATGCCCCTATCGTAAACAGGAAAGGCACGACTGAATGGCCGCCTCAACCAAGAATTCCGTCGATCAAAGCATGGCCCATCCGCCCGAGAACCCGGCAACGGAGAGACCTCGCCCGGACGATAATATTTTGGTACTAGTCCATATGTTGTCCAACCGTATCAGCAACGCCTTTTTCGCCGAACTCCAATCCACCCTCAACCTGTCGGTGGCCGAGTGGCGGATCATTCTGACCCTGGCTAACCGACCCAACGCCACCGCCATGGAGATCTCCACTCGCTGGGCCATGGAGAAGATGACCGTCAGCCGAGCCATACGGCACCTGGAGGAACTTGGTTGGATTCAACGCCATGTCAAAGCAGACGACCGGCGGAGCTACGACCTGACGCTGACAGCGGAGGGGCTAAAAATTTACGATCAAGTCTTACCCGTGGCCAATAATCGCTACCATGAGATAGTCGGCGAACTGGACAAAAGCGAGCTGCTGCAGTTTCAGAAGACCCTGATCAAACTGATTGGGCGCACCGACGACCTGCTGTAGTAAACCAGTCAGTAACAGCACCGCCCCAACAAGCCCCACTCGCGCGGGCTGCTTAACCCTTTTCTATTCCCCCTACAAAAAGCTTTCACACCTTTCCTCCATGGCCGCAGCCGAACTTCGCTTCGGTAACCTCGCGCATAAGGTCTGAAGAGCCCCCGGGCCACCGATCGACTCTCGCCAAGACGGCCACTGAACCTCCCTTAACAGCGGTATCGTATTTGGGCCCCAACTGCCACAAAACAAGTAACATATGTTACGATATGTTACGATATGTTATAAAAATAATGAACAACACAGACGGCGGGTCTGTTACGGAGCCTCCGATTAAGTCCTATGTGTTCTCTGCGGGCTATAGAACGGCCAGGTGCGCGAAAGATCGTGCAGTGAAATGTCTGGTCCTTTTCAAGCGGTCTGACAAAGCATATGGCCGTTATAGAGCTCGCCCATCGGGGCTTTCATAGGCGCAAGGGACTTGTTCAGAGGCTCCCTTAGCCCCAGCGAAACTGACAACAGGTGCACGCGATGTTTGCAAACCGACGACTCAGACGACCCGTAGAACAGGGCCCTTACCCCTTGGAGCAACTGAAGCGCGATACAAGCCAGATCGAAGCCGAGTCCAAGCGCGCAGCTCAGGGCAAAGCGCGTCCGCCGTTAAAAGACTCCCGCCCCCTACTGACCGCCACCCGTGTCTATCAGGATCTGTTCTCGGAGCTGAGAGAAGTTGAGCACTTCTCGAAGCGGGCCCCGGTGCCCGATGACTTGAGCTTGCGGGCCCGTGACCTCAAGGGCGGGGGGTATTTTCTCGATGCCTCACACATGGGGCTTTGTGAGCTGCCGAAAAATGCCTGGCTGCCGGGCTGGGAAGAACCCCATACGCACACCCATGCCCTGGTGATCCTGGTCGAATTTCCCGATCCGATCGATGAGGATAACCTGGCGGCGGGTTGGGTGAGCGGTATCGAACAGGAGCTAGCCACCACCCGTGCCGCCGAGATCGCCATCATCCTGAGCGGCCATATATCGGCCTTGGGCTTCGATGCACGGGCTCATTGGCTCGGTGCCTCCGAGGTGGATATGGATCAATTGGCGGTGCTGTCCGGCTTGGCCGTGCGCCAGGGCGACTGCCTGTTCAACCCCTTCGTCGGCAACCGCTTTGTCCTGGCGGTGGTCACCTCGGACTACCCGGCTGCCACCGACCTGCCGCTGGCCCCACACACCGGGAAGGCGGGTGGACTGGGTTATTTCCTGGGGGCGTCGGGGGCGGTATCCGGTCTCGAACGCTGGCGTCGCCGGCGCCGCCCGTCACATCTGGGGCCCTATGCGGTGGAGACCCTGAAACGGGTGCCCGAACCCACCACCAAGATATTCCCCGAGGAGGTTTCCCGGGTTCCCTCACGTGCCATGTTCTATATTCGCGCAGGGGCCGGCGATCTCGGCGCCAAGCCGCAACGGGAACGGCCACGGTGGGCCTACAAGCATCCCCTGTCTCAAGGGCTGCTGCGGATGATGTGGCCCATGGTGCCTTACCAGGACAGCGCAACGGCCCCACAGCCCACTCCGGGCACCCAAAATGGCACCGACAACGCCAAGGCGCTCAAGGCCCTCTCCCATTACCTGGGTTCGGCGGTGACCGGCATCTGCGAAATCCCCGACTACTGTTGGTACTCTCACCGCAAGGACGGGTCGCGTATCGACCCCTACCACAAATACGCTATCGTCATGCTGATCGACCAGGGTACCGAGACCTTCCAAGGGGCCTGTGGCGATGACTGGATCTCAGGTTCACAGTCAATGCGCTCCTATATGCGCGGGGCGGAGATCGCCGGCACCCTGGCGGGCCATATTCGCGAACTCGGCTACCCCGCCCGGGCCCATACCAGCCTCGACAGCGATGTGCTGCACGTACCACTGGTGCTGCTGTCGGGTCTGGGAGAACAGAGCCGGATCGGCGAATCGACGGTCAACCCCTTCCTCGGGCCACGCTTCAAGACCGTGGTGTTGACCACGGACATCCCGCTGGAGGTCGATCAGCCCATCGATTTTGGTCTGCAAAAATTTTGCGGCCGCTGTGTTAAATGTGCCCGAGAATGTCCGAGCCAATCGATCCCTTTCGGCGACAAGATCATGTACAACGGCTACGAAACCTGGAAGCCTGACAGTGAACGCTGCACCATGTATCGGATGGGCAACATCAAAGGTTCGGCCTGCGGCCGGTGCATTAAGACCTGCCCGCTGACCAAGGACGTCACCTGGGACGGTCCGATCCATTCCCGCATCGGCAGTTGGCTGGGAATCAACGCGCTATGGCTGAAATCATTACTGCCTCCATTGGCCATCTGGCTGGACGATGCCCTGGGGCACGGTAATCCCAACGACGCTAAGAAGTGGTGGCTGGACCTGGAGGTGACCGGCGAGCAGTGCCATGAATTTGATAGCAGCAACTACTGCAGCACACCCAAAGCGGTTAACCGGAAAAAGATCAATCCCGACCGCAAGCCCCAGAAAAAACAGAAAATCGCTATCTTTCCCCCCAGCGTTTTGCCGCCTCCAGGCGAAAAAAACGCCTTCCCCACCAACCGCAGGCTCGGGCTGGAACTGGCTGCCCAGGCAGAGACAGTGGAGCAAGCCGTCGAGCGCCGTAAAAGAGGCGAATCGGCACCGGCGATGTTCAACACCCCATCATGGGATTGAGCAGCAAAGAGCCATGCTCTATAGTCCACCAAGCGTTATGATTTGCTGACACACGACCCACACAAGCGGGCGGGGGTCGCTTGGCTCACCCAACCTACAGCCATGACCTTTCCTGATTACCCATCAAGCTCAGCTCTATTCGTGTCTATACTAACGAGTATCAGGAATGCGCGAGGGCGGTATCATGAAAAATAAAATTCAATTCCAGAAAGGTTACAGCCTGATAGAACTCACGCGGGATTTCGACACCGAAGAGCAGTGTCGTAACGCCCTGTATCAATCACGCTAGCCTCAAGGCTATGTCTGCCCTCAATGCGGGGGGAGAAGTCATTGCACACTAAAAACTCGTGCTCCCTACCAATGCAATCATTGCCACCACCAACACTCACTGATTAGCGGTACCATTTTGAAGCGACCAAATTGCCTCTGACAACCTGGTTTTTAGCGATATACCTGCTGACGCAAGCAAAAACGTGGCTATCGGCTCTGTCATTGCACCGGCAGCTCGGTGTTTCTTACAACACCGCCTGGAGTCTCAAGCAGAAGGTCATGCAGGTCATGAAAGAGCGAGACGACAGCAAGGTGCTATCTGGGGTGATTCAGCTGGATGATGTTTATTGGGGCGGCGAGCGCCATGGCGGAAAATCAGGCAGAGGATCTCCTAATAAAACGCCCTTTGTTGTCGCGGTTTCCGTGAATGCAGACGGACATCCGATCCACATGAATATGAATGTCGTTAAAGGCTTTCGTTCGAAAGAAATTGAGCGCTGGGCCAAGCAGCACTTAGAGCCTGGATGCCAAGTCGTATCCGATGGGCTGACATGTTTTTCTGCTGTTAAAACAGCGGGATGTCAGCATACAAGCATTGTAACGGGTGGTGGTCCCGCCTGTGTATCATTGGCAGAGTTTACCTGGGTCAATACGATGATCG
>JBALWS010000182.1:0-6650 GCA_036960405.1 Halopseudomonas sp.
ATCAGCACCTTAGCTGGCGAGATTGAGTCGGCGACCGAAGTGATTCAGCGGCTGGAAAGTGATAGCCGTGATATTGGCGAGATCGTTGATGTGATCAAGGGGATTGCCGATCAAACTAATCTGCTGGCGCTCAACGCGGCTATTGAAGCGGCCCGGGCCGGTGAGCAAGGGCGTGGCTTTGCGGTGGTGGCCGACGAGGTGCGCAGTTTGGCATCGCGCACCCAGCAATCGACCGAACAGATTGTGTCGATGATCGATAAACTCCAGGCCGGTGCCAACAATGCTGCCAGCGTGATGGCCAGTAGTCGTGAAACCGCAGAAAAGACCGTTTCCGAAGCCGATGCTGCATATCAGGCGCTCGAAGATATCTCCCAAGCTGTGGCCCAGATACAGGATCTCAATATTCAGGTATCCAGCGCTAGCGAACAACAGAGTGCGGTGACCGAGTCGATTAATGCTAACATCTCATCGATTCAGGATGTGATACGCGATATCAGCGGCAATGCGCAGACGTCGGTGCAGGGCAGCGAAGAGTTGGCTCAGACAGCCAATCAGCTGCACCGTCTGGCTGGGCAGTTTGTAGTATAGTGACTCGTAGGTTGGACGTGAGTCTGTTGTTTCTCAATTAGGAAGATTAATGATGAATTTGAATACCTTAAAAGGTCGATTTTCTCTGTTATCGGTAACGGCAATTGTGCTGCTGCTGGCGGGGGTTGTATCATTCGGTCTATAAAATCAGATTAAAAGTGATTGGTATTCGTATCAGGATGGTGTTGCCAAGCGCGAAGGGCTGCTGATGGAAGTTAAGGAGCAGTTTGGCTATGGCGGGATGATCCATAACTTTAAAAACTATGTACTACGTGGAACACCCAAATATAAAGATCGGGTATTAACACAGCATGCAGAAATAGCGCAGCGGCTGAAACAATACCGTGCTATTCCATCACTCAGCAAAGAAGAGGCTGAGGCGCTCAATGATATAGAAGGCGTGGCGAATAACTATCGCGACATGTTGCAAAAAATTATCCCTATGGTGGAAAGTGGTCAGCCGATCGCCGCCATCGACGGCGCGGTCAAGGTATCCGATGGCCCCGCGTTAAAAGCATTCGTCGTTCTCAATGAGCACTATCACCAGCTAAACAGTTCGGCCACGCAGCGTTTTCAAGCTGGAGTTCAAAATGCCATGGAGGTGACTGCCATCGGTGGAGTGGTATTGATTCTATTGATTGTTGTTGGCAATGTCTGGTTGTATCGGCTATCGGTTGTACGTATCGGTCAATTAAAAGATACCATCATGCGTTCGAATAAAGAGCGCGATCTGAGTGTACGTGCCGATATTGATGGTACCGATGAGGTGGCCGACGCGGCGCATGCGTTTAATGATTTGATAGCAGCGACCCAGCAGGCCATTACGTTGGTATCGACCTCTACCAATGAGATCGTGGTGTCTGCGAGTCAGCTTTCATCCCTATCGACTTACACCAACTCGTTAATGGAACAGCAGCAGCAAGAAACCGAGCAGGTATCTGCGGCGATGAATCAGATGACCTCAACGGTGCAGGAGGTTGCCGGAAACATCTCCCAGGCGGCTAATTCAGCCAAAGAGGCTGAAGATATTGCCAACAACGTCGGCCATGTTGTTACCGAAACGGTTGGTGGTATTGAAACGCTGGCCGCAAAAATAGGTGTGACCGCTGAGACCATAAAACAGCTGGAGAGTGAAACCAAAGAGATCGGTGACATTCTGGATGATATTTGTGGTATTGCCGATCAAACAAACCTGCTGGCACTTAACGCCGCTATCGAAGCCGCGCGAGCGGGTGAACAGGGACGAGGTTTTGCGGTAGTGGCCGATGAGGTGCGCTCGTTAGCACAGCGTACTCAAGGCTCCACGGAGAAGATCCAGGGGATGATCGCTCGGTTACAAACCGGCGCTAGGGATTCGGTTTTGGCGATGGAGTCGGGCCAAGCATTGTCAGTAACGAGCGTCGAGCAAGCACGTAATGCGGGCGAAGCGTTGGTGGATATCATTAGCGCGATCGGCAAAATATCCGATATGAATCAACAGATCGCCTCCGCCTCGGAAGAGCAGAGTGCCGTTACCAGTGAGATGAGTAACAATATCACCAGCATTTACCAAGCTTCTGAGAACACCTCGATTAGTTCGCGTGAGATAGAACAGTCCTGTCATCAACTATCTGGACTTTCGTCAGAGCTGAGCAACATGGTTTAGACATTTAAGATTTAGCCTGAGTGGCACTGCTTGATCTATTTAAAAGCCGCTACTTAGCGGCTTTTTTTCTATAGCCCAACTTTGCAATCGAGCCGTTATCCTCACATCGGCTTAGCCGGTGCTTGCCAAGCATCGTCGGCGAAGGCGTCATCGACACTGGGATTGGTCAGGTGATTGCTGTAGTTGGACAGGGTTTTGACTGCGACGCCGAGTACCACTTCTAAGACCTGCGCTTGGCTGTAACCCGCTGCCAGGAATTTATCGATCGCCTGCTGTGGTACATGGCCGCGCTCTCGGACCACCATTTGACTAAAATCGGCCAGCGCTTGCAGCTTAGCTTCTGGTCCCTTTCCCTGCTCACGCAATGCATTAACCACGTTAGGGTCGATGTTGAGCATCTGTTTGGCGATCATCGAGTGGGCGGCGACACAATACTCGCAGTGGTTTTCGATACTTACCGCCAGTTGGATGATCTGCTGCTCTTGCGGGTTGAAGCTGGACTTGTCCAAGATCGCCACTAAGGATAGGTAGCCCTCCATGACGGCTGGTGCGTTGGCCATTTTGGCGTAGATATCGGGAATAAAACCAAACCGACGCTGGACCCCTTCCATCAATGGTTTGGCTTCATCGGGGGCGGTATCCAAGCTGTGCGAGACAAATTGACTCATGGCTGACTCCGTTTTTAACGAGTAATGCCACTGGTGAGTGGCCCAAGCATAGTAGAGTCTAGTCTTAATTGTTTGTTACATCGAATTGCTAGATAGTTATCATTAAATCAATAGATTAAGATGACTTTAGTGGGTGGTTTTCCGCTACCGTTGAATGACTTATATGAAGGATGGTTGATGGAATCTTACACCGACGATCTGGTTGAATTGGCCAATCAGGCGTGGATTTTAAATGTTGCCTTGGCCGAACTGCATGGTTTCAATGCCAGCGTCGACGCTGCTGCCTGCGCGGCGCTGTCCAGCGATCGGGATTCCCAGCTAGTTCCGGCTATCAATCGATTACAAACCCGACTACAGGCGTTAATGGCTAAGTGGCAACGACGTGTGTTGGAACAATCGCCACGGCTCGAGTCGCTCTCGCTACAGACCGAGCCTTGGGGGTATCATGTGGCCATTCCCGAGGCCGTTCGCCAGCAGATGCAGCGCCAACCCGCGGTGACGATGCCGCTGGTCGATGCCAAGGTGCTAGCGGCTCAGCAGCCTAACGCGTTGTTCACGTTTGATTATCGGGATCAGCAGGGCCTGACCATCGAACTTGATCACGACGCCACCACACTCGTCACCGTATCGCAGTTTAGCGGCGTTGATCTGAACGTGTGCAAGATGTGGTGGAGCTGGTGGGATGATGCTAATGCACTGAGCTGCCGCTTGCAGGCGTTTTCTGACAACCTGTGGCAGGTCGATAGCTGTGACTACGCCGTCTCGGAGAGTGGTTAAACTCGTGCCGCTAAGCCGATTAGCTCATTGCGGTTGAGCTTCAGCCCAGTGGTAGCGGGCAATGGCAGATAGCGGACAGGGATCTGATAACCGGGTAAACGTTGCCGTAACCAAGGCTCCAAATGAGCGCTATCGATAGCAGATAGATCGTTGATAAAGGCCACCGGTCGCTGGCCGTATTCATCATCGGCAACCGGTACCACGATGCACTCCGAGATGCCGGGATAATCACAGACAGTGCGTTCGATCGCTTCGGGCTGAATGTTTTCTCCGCCGCAGATGAACTGGTTATCGAGCCGCCCTATAACGCTCAATGCCCGTTGTGAATCACGCTGCCCCAGATCGCGAGTGGCGAACCAGCCTTGCTGATCAAGCGGTTGCTGGCATTGGCCATTATGGTAGTAACCCAAAAACAGCGATTCACCCTTAACCAGAATTTCATTGTTTGGCGATAATTTCAGTTGGCAGTGAGGTAGCAACCGGGCCAGGCTCCCGTCGCGACACACCGGGCCGGTCATTACTTGTGATCCCATTTCGGTCAAGCCATAGCTGATCCAGCTCTGCAGCGGTTGCTGCGCTAACCAGTCGAGTACGGCTGGGGTGATCGTGCCGCCGCCTACCAGCAACTGACGTACCGAACTGCCCGTAAAGTCGTTTTTTGACTGTTGTAGCCGGTGTAGTTGAGTGGCCACGGCCGATAGGTGGGTCAGTCTGGATTCGCCAAGCAGCTGTTGCAGCGGTTCATCGGTGGCGGGGATGATCAGGCTGGCACCGGCTAGTAGGCAACGGAACACCACCGCCAGGCCGCCGATGTGATACAGCGGCAGTGATAGCGCCCAGCCGTCATCGGACTGTAGCGGTATCAGGCTGCGGCTACCGCGAGCACTGGCAATATGGTTACTAAAGCTGTGTAGTGCCAGTTTGGGTGTGCCGCTGGATCCCGACGTTAATACGCCGGTCAGCGCGGCATCTGGGCTAGTAAGCGAAATGGGGCCAATAGTGATCGAAGCGTCAGTGGAGTTAGCTAGGGGTGGGAGGTGAAGTTTGCGACAGCTCTGCGGTAGTGGCTCGTCGTCATACGATAGGTCGCCAATAAACCAAGCGGCATCGCAGCGTTCGATTAGTGCTAGTTGCTGTGAGGCTGGAAAGGCCGGATTGATCGGAATGAGCACGCAGCCGAGTCTTAGCGATGTGGCAATTAGCCGGACTATCTCAGCTTTGTCGTAGCTGGCAATCAGTAGATGCTGGCCGGGTTTAACGCCGAGCTTAGTCAGTGCTCGAACTTGCTGTTCAACCTGTTGGTGCAGTTGATCGTAGCGCCACAACACCGAAGGAGCGTTCGAGCGGCGTTCCACCAGTGCGATCGCTTCGGGCTGGTCGCTAGCATGTTGCGCTAGCGGGCAGGTTGGTGAATTAAGCATCAAGCACCTTTCCATTTCGCCACAGACAGGTCAGCGCCTCCAGCGGCAGAGTGGGTTTGGCTGGATCACCGCCGCGCAACAGGTTGGCGCTGAACGCGCTGGCGGTATCCAATCCAGGCGATTCGGTGGGGGTGAGCTGCGCCGCCAAGGCGGCAATCTGGCTTAGTCCGAGGCTCGATTCGTAGCTGCTACTGAGTATCGCCCGTAGCCCGCGTTGGTTGGCCAATCCTATCCAGTGTTGCAGCTGCTCTAGTGAGCCGGTCAGGCTGGGTTTGAGTACCAGCGCCGCCAGTCCCGGGTGTTCGGGCAGGCTAAAGTCGGGTTGGCGCAGGCTTTCATCCAGCGCCAATGGCACACCGGTTAGTTGTGACAAGCGTAACGATTGGTCCAGCTCGGTACAGGGTTCTTCTAGGTATTCGATCGCGGTTAATGGGATCGTCCCAATAAATTGCTGCGCCTGTTGCAGGCTCCAACCTTGATTGCAATCGATTCTAAAGCGTAATCCCGGAGTTCGCTGCAGTAGCGTTTGGACCAGTTCGATCTCATCGGTGAGCGCATGCCGGGCCAGTTTTAATTTGACGCTGGCGCCGGTGTGTGGCGCTGCTGAATGAAGGCTGGATAGGTCGCCTTGCAGTAGGGGAGAACTACCGGGGTTGATAGTCGCGTTGAGCGGACCCTGTTCTAGCTCCGCCAATGCACAGCTCAAGCCAAAGCGAGCGCTGGGGCTGGCCGTTGACGATAGCTCGGTACTGTCCAGTGTGTCATTCAACCAGACATTGGCTAGGTAGGTCAGATCCTGCTGACATTCGGCCAGGCTTTCAACACTAAATCCTGGCAGCGGTGTTGCTTCGCCAAAACCGATCTGTGCGGGGCCTTGGCTTAACCGTATTAGCAGTCCTTGCCGCTGCTGCAGTAGTGAGCCGGCACAAAAGAGCGCCGGATTCAGAGGGATGCTGTAGCGATAGATCGCCGCATCCCGTTGATGTTGGCTCAACATGCTACTCGGTTCCGACTCAAGGCGAACGCTTGAATTTGCTGAATTCGGGGCTGCGCTTTTCGACGAAGGCGTTGCGTCCCTCTTGCGCTTCTTCGGACATATAGAACAGCAGGGTGGCGTTGCCGGCTAGCTCCTGCAATCCTGCTTGGCCGTCGCAATCGGCGTTCATGGCCGACTTCAGACAGCGCAGCGCCAGCGGCGAGTTTTGCAGCATTTCGCGGCACCAGCGAACGGTTTCCTGTTCCAGCTCGGCCAAGGGCACGACGGTGTTGACCAGCCCCATATCGAGCGCCTTGTCGGCGTCGTACTGGCGGCACAGGAACCAGATCTCGCGGGCTTTTTTCTGCCCGACGATACGTGCCAGATAGCTCGAGCCGTAGCCGCCGTCGAAAGAACCCACCGCCGGACCGGTCTGGCCGAACACCGCATTGTCTGCGGCAATCGTCAGGTCGCAGACCAGGTGCAGCACGTGACCGCCGCCAATGGCATAACCCGCTACCATCGCCACCACCGGCTTGGGGCAGGTGCGAATCTGGCGCTGAAAATCGAGCACG
>JBALWS010000183.1:0-6649 GCA_036960405.1 Halopseudomonas sp.
AAGTATCGTCTCGCTGATTGACCCAGTCGCCATGCTGGTCGGGTGTTATAGACGTCCAGTTATCGCTTGCAGAAATTCCGTTAACACTGCCAAAGCTGGCGATGATTTCCAGTTTCTGCTTCTGGCTCAGATAGTCGCCGATGTCATGCCAGTAGATTGTTCCGTACTCTTTGGCTTGCGGGTTCTTTACCAGCATGGAAATAGCGATAGGCGCACGGCTACCACTGCCGAAGATTTTCCCCCCCTCTTTGCGGCTTAGTTCGCCGGAGGTGCGTTGGTTACCCCTCAGATGGAACACATAAATAGAACTGAACTCTTCGGCTAGGCACTGGCGGAGTCCATCGGCGGTATAGGACTCTAAAAAGCCTGCGTTGGTTACAAAGCCAATTACACCGCTATCACCGATCCGATCACTGGCCCAGCGAATCGCACGGATATATGAGTCATACAGCCCCTTTGAGTTCGCCGCTTTAGACTTGGTCGCATAACTTTCTGCAATCCTTTGGTCTAGTGAGCCATAGGAGATATTTTGGTTGTTATCGTTCTGGCTGGTTTGGCCGATTGAATAAGGCGGATTGCCCATAATTACCCGAATATCCAGATTCTTCTGCCGAGTCCGGCGGCAACTGTTATCGGCCAGCCGCTCGCTGATCAGGTCATCTTTTTCATACAGCTGGAAGGTATCGGTCAGGCAGATCCCTTCAAACGGCAGGTATTCGCTTTCATCCTTACCCACGACGCTGTGATAGACCGCCTCGATATTGATCGCAGCGATGTAGTAGGCCAGCAATACGATCTCGTTGGCGTGGATCTCGTTTTTGTATTTGTTCGGCAGTTGCTCTTTGTTGATCAGGCCGCTTTGCAGCAGGCGGGTGATAAAGGTGCCGGTGCCGGTGAAAGGGTCGAGGATATGCACCCCTTCGCTGCCGAGGGTCTGGCCGAACTCCTGCTGGAGCAAGTCGTTGACGCTGTGGATGATGAAATCGACCACCTCGACAGGGGTGTAGACGATGCCGAGGCGTTCGGTCATGCGCGGGAAGGCGTTGCGGAAAAACTTGTCATACAGCTCGACCACGATCTTCTGTTTGCCTTCGGCATTGTCGATCCCTTCGGCGCGCATCTTAACGCTGGCGTAGAATCGTTCCAGGGTGTCGGCCTCTTTCTCTAATCGGTGTTCGTGTAACAGATCCAGCACCTGCTGCATCGCCACCGATACTGGGTTGTTGCTGGCGAAGCTGTAGCCCTCAAACAAAGCATCGAATACCGGTTTGGTGATCAGGTGTTGGGCCAGCATCTCGATCACTTCGGCATCGGTAATGCTGTCATTCAGATCGTCACGCAATTCATCGGCAAAACCGGTAAAGGCGGCGACCTCTTTAGTGTTATCAGGGTCGCTGACGATATTAGTGATCCGGTCGATATGGGTGTTGGCGATCTTGGCGATGTCGTTAGCCCATTCGCCCCAGTGGTTACGGTTACCGCACTTTTTTACCACCTTGGCATAGAGGGCGCGTTCAATCTCGCCGACTTCAAATTCCAGCCCGTGCTGGTCGGTCATCTGGTCGTCGGCATCATGATCGGGTTTTCCGATACCGAACTTACCTTTACCGGTCTGTTTTTTATTACCCTTACCGCCGTTGTCGGTTTTCTTGTGTACCTTGTCGGTAATGGAGATAACCTCCATCTTCTTGTTGTCTTTACCTATCAGGTCGAGCTTATTGATCATCGCGTCGAAGCGGTCATCGTGCGAACGCAGCGCCTGTAACACTTCCCAGACCACTTTATAGGTCTTGTTGTCGTTCAGGGCATCGTGGGGTTCCATCCCGGTGGGTATGACCACCGGCAGGATGACATAGCCGCGCTCTTTTTTGCCGTTGGGGTTATTACGCATCACCCGGCCCACGGATTGCACTACATCGACCTGAGAGTTACGTGGGGTTAAGAACAGCACAGCATCGAGCGCCGGAACATCGACCCCTTCGGACAGACAGCGCACGTTGCTAAGGATCTTGCAGGTATCAGCGGCGGGGTCGGCCTTGAGCCAGTTGATCTTTTCCTCTTTTTGGCCAGCGTTCATGCTGCCGTCAACGTGCTCGGCTTCACAGTGCAGGGTGTTGTGGTCTTGCTCCTGCTCTTGATAAGCATCGACCACCTGTTGAAACATTCCGGCGATGTTTTTGGAGCTGACTTTGTGGGTCTTGGCGTTTTTGTTGCCGGGTTCGATCACCTGGCAGAAAGCCACGGCACGGCGCATCGGGTCGGTATCGTTGGTAAAGCCGTTGTCGCTATCGTCACCGTTGGTTTGCTTGCTCAGGGCTTTCCAACAGCCAACGATCTTAGCGGCATCATCCACCTTGAGCTGGTTGTTGTCATCGGCCAGCAGGCTTTGCAGGCGTTTGTTGATGTGGGCTTCATCGACCGTTAACACGATCACCTTGTAATCACACAGCAGGCCACGGCTGACCGCTTCGGAGAAGTTAATGCAGTACAGCTCTTTGCCGTAGTGCTGGGCATCGTCCATCGAGAACAACGCCACCTCGCCTTGCTCCTCCTTTATCTTGGCACCGTCGCCATAGATTCGTGGCGTGGCAGTCATATAGAGCCGCTTAGCGGCCTTGATAAAGTTGGCGTCATGAACCTTAACGAAAGCACTCTCCTCTTCACCGGCAAATTTAGAGCCGGTGGTGCGGTGGGCTTCATCGCAGATGATCAGATCAAAATCGGCCAAGCCGTTTTGATGCTGGGCTTTGCTGATCACTTCAATCGAGTGGTAGGTCGAAAACACCACACTCATATGCTGGACGTCGTGGCGCTTGGCCATCTCATCGGCGAGGCGTTGCAGTTCGGTGGTGGCGGGGTATCGCAGTTCATGGGTGAAGGTCTGGACAATGTCGTCGTCCTTTTTACGCTTCTTGCCGACATCACTATCGGAACAGACCGCGAAGCTGTGCAGCGGCGTGGTGCTCTGCTGTGTCCATTCGGTCAAGGTTTGCGATAACAGCGACAAGCTCGGCACCAGGAACAGCACCCGCTTACCGTGTCCGGCCAGCTCTTCAGCAATCTTCAAACTGGTGAAGGTTTTACCGGTGCCACAAGCCATGATCAGCTTGCCCCGGTCAGCTTGTGCTAATCCGTGTTTAACGGCGTTGAGGGCGGGTTGCTGGTGGGGGCGTAGATCGTAACGGGGCTTTAGAACGGGCGCTTCGTCAGGCTGGTATTGTGCCCAATCGATCTGACTATTTTCTAGATCGTGTAGGTCGATCTTATTGACCGGGATATGCTGGTTTCGCATCGCCGCTTCGGCGTTGTCGCTCCAGTTATTGGTTGTGGCGACGATGATGCGATGTACGAAGGGCTTTTGACCCGATGCGGTAAAGAAACTGTCGATCTCGCCTTTTTGTATCCGATGGTCTTCGGCGTAGCACTTACACTGGATCGCGTGGAATTCGTCGGTGCCTTGAGTCTTGGCGACCAGATCGATACCGGTATCTTTGGCGCTTAGATCAAACTCAGGGTGGGCCTTGGCCCAATCGCTATAAAGCCAAACATCGCTATACAGATCTCGGTAGGTGGCCTCGTGGCGGAAATAGGTGCAGATCAGCTCTTCAAAATAGGTGCCTTTTTCGCGTTCGGTTTTGGAGGTCTGGCGGTAGGCGGTAAGTAACTGTTGTAGAGCTGACATAGCGGCTGTAGTCCTTTACGGGCTTGTTGTATTGCAAGCCGGTTAGGATACAAGAAGTTTGGTAGATCCTATAGGACGGTGTGGGATTAGATTTCGCCTTTTGTTCCACAAAAAGGCTGCATTAGCAATGCCTAATTGTCCGGTATGGGGCCAGTAGCTGTCCAGCTCTATGACGAACACCTCCAGTTCATGAATCACCCGTCCAATTAGTGATAAACGCGATCAACTCACTGACTAGGACGGCCAATATCTGATTTGGCCGTCCATTTCTTTTGGCATTGATGATCATCCAGCGTGACTTAGAACGATCAGAAGCTGGCTATGAGTGTCCAGCTTCATGACTGTCGCCATTTGGTAGTCAGACTGCGGTAATCTATATGTCAGCCAGAATTGAACAATTAAGGAAGTATGGGAATGCCAGCGAAACCAATTAAGGCAAATATAGTGCGTTTATATTGGGCGATGCTTATTTTCGGTCTGTTCGTAGCTTTCATGAAAGGCGTTGGTTTGTATGCTGGCCCCGGATCTCTGTTTGACAATAAAATCACTCTCTCAGAAATCAATTTGATCGTCAGTATCACCTTGGGCGCAGCAGGAGCGCTAGGTATTGCTAAGACAAGAAAGAAGCAAAGGGAGGTTATTGAGTGAGGCACGTATTAGTCAGGATTTCACAAAGAAGGCAGGCGCGGCTAGAAACTTTGGATCGGGAATTGAAACCGTGGGTTTTGCCGGTAGCTTTGATCATGGTTTCTGTAGGTATCACTTCAGCTCTTTTCGTTGCTAAGGGCAGCGGTCTTTAAGAACTAATTTCAAGACACTGGTGAGAAACCTTACCGGGAACGTCCTCTTCCACCGCACTCTTACGCAACATATCGTCCCTTATCTTGAGATACTTTGGATATAACGATTCGGCTGCAGTTTCACAGTCTGCCATTGACGGGTAATAGCCAGCAGTTACAGGCTTAACCTCAAGCGATCCCATAGCGAAAAAAAACAACAGTACGAATGTCATAGCCGCTTTCCATTGATTCCTTTAGAGGGCAAAGTCTTGCCTTGTATCGTCGCCATATTGATCACGGGTACGATTGATATGCACCACAAGATAGTCCGTGCCGGCGACAGCGATCGGCACCACATCTTGTGGTATCTACCGCCCTACGGTTGGTGTCCGAACGCACGGTGCGAGAACCCGCTGAGAGAGGCGGAACCTCGCCCCCTTTACCCTCGGATTCCTCTCACCACTATACCAATCACTATCGTAAGGGAATACGGTCCTTGCAGGAAACGAAACCTATGCGACAGTAGGACCAACGATTAAGAGGGTATGGGCAATGCAGTTATTTGAGCAAACAGTTAGCGCGGATCAGGTTAAAGGTATCGTTTCTGAACTGGTGGACCAAAGCGTTTATTTCACGGTCGAGCCAATGCCGGATGATCAGTATGAAATTTCGGTCAAGCCGGAAGCCGCCGGTCTTCTACAATCAGTCTGCATAACCCCCAGGTAGAAATATGCTCTATTGCAAAGCTCCTGCAGCTCATCGGATTAAAACTGGTACTACGTTTTATTCCGCAACTGGCTGGGTTGATGATAACGGCAAGGTCAGAGTCAATGTCGATGAATGGCTTGTACGTTCCATTCGAGCAAAGCGAGGCTCCAAATCCAAAATGGGATTCAAGGTGCTCGGAACTGGTGATGACATGAAATTCGTCAATCTGGCACAGAAGAACTCAAGCACATGGATCAGGCGCAGCTCGAAGATCGGTGACTACGGCTGGGACTCTTCGATTCCTGATTATTACCGCAAACAGTTTCAGCACGGTGCTGACAACCTCCCTTACGGCATCCATACGACCCCTCTAAAGGCGCTCATCTACGCAAGAGCTTCTACTGATCGTTGTATCGCCAGCAGCAAGAAATGGCTTGCAGGAGAGCTTACAGAGCAGGAACGCAAGGAGATCGAGCAGGAGCTTTCAGGAGAGGAACGAACCCTTAAAGCAATCAAGACTCGTATTACTAAAATTCGGAAATCCAACAAAAAAGCTGACTCCCAAATCTTAGCCAAAAAAAAAGGCCCCCCATGATTGGGGAGCCTTAGACTGGTGGCGTTCGCTTGTTACCCAAACCCTTTCATTGGCGATTTTTTCGCTCGCATCACAATGTCATCCCACGCTTTACGTTCCATGAGATAGGCACGGAGGCCCATGACTGTGACAACAATCAGCAAAACAACCGCTAAGATAAATAAAAGATTCATCGCTGTAACCCACATAAGCAGACCCTATTCCTAATAATTTCAGTTCAAACAAAGACTCATGTCAAGCCTTTTTCTTTCCTGTCCTATTCATTCGGAGGGTAAGCAAATCGCATATTAGCTCTTTACGAGCTGCTGAATTAGCACCCAACCCATTCACGATCCAGTACCCAATCACGCAGTACAAGACCAACCCGATTGAGACATAGTTGATCAAACCCATAGTTTCGGGTGCGGTAAGCAACACCTTAGCTAACGATCCAATCAACAATCCCAGCAGGCCGATCAAGGCTTGCTGTATAGACTTCAACCGAGCAATGGATTTTGTGCAATCCATTTTTGATACAAGTAGATCCGATGTTCTGAGCCTACTCAATTCTTTCAACATTGTACGATTCTTCATTGTTACCTTCCTTTCGTTCTAACGATCTAACGACCGGACGGCATAACCCCAAGGGGAATATGCACCCCCAGGGTTAGAATCATCGTGTGGCGATCTAAATCACCATGTTAGTTACCTTCATTACGTTGGTAGAAACCGCAGCCACACCACCTCAATACGAGATGATGCGCCTGCAGACTTGTTAAGCTGCTTTACTTCGACACTCTGCTAACACCTGATCAAGAAGATCAAATCCGCTAACATCACGTTCTAGTTGGTCAGCCCAATCGACACCCTTTGGATCGGAATCCAAGATGGGTATCGGTGGCAGCA
>JBALWS010000016.1:0-56924 GCA_036960405.1 Halopseudomonas sp.
TCCGTATTCTGCCTGGGGCGGTGACGTTGGCGCTATTGGGTTTATTCCAGACTGTCGCGGCGATGCGCAGAATGAACCGTAAAGAGGGCACCTTTGTCCATAGCCGTCACGGTATCTATGCCGATGGTGTCAGTAATTGTCTGCTGCCGTTTCTCTCCTCGTTGCCGACTTGCGCCTCGTTCAATCGGATGTGGTTGATGCACAGCATGGGGGCTGTGACGCGGCTGGCGGCGATCTCATCGGCGTTCATTTTGCTGGGGCTGGTGCTGTTCTTCTCTGACTTGATCTCGATGATTCCTATTCCGGCAATGGCGGCGGTGATCATGGTGGTCGGTGCCAATATGATCAACTGGCAGGAGATCCGTCCCCATTTTAATAATCGTCCCGAAGCGATCGTGTTCAGTGTTTCGTTTGTATCGGTGCACATTTTTGGGCTGTTTGGGGCGGTTATCGCCGGTGCGGTACTGGCTATGGGGCACGCTAAGTGGGTTAAGGCGCATCCGCGTATTAGCCTCAACGGCAATGTGCTGGCGATCAACGGCAATATCTATTACGGCTCGTTACCGGTGATCGAATCGATGTACCACAAGGCCATCGAACGTCATGATAGTTTGGTGCTCGATTTTCGCAATGTTCACTATATCGACCCTGAAGGGATCCGTTGGCTGGTGGGTGTTAAGGATTGCGACAATGTGTCGTTGATAGATCGGCGCAGTGGTGGTAGTGAGCGGCGTACCGGTGAACGAGCACGGCGAAATGATCGCCGTCAAATTACTTTTCTTTAACAGTGGAATAGAAGCTTGCTCGGTTGTCAGTAGGTGGGTGTTATTTCTTTGCAAGTCGTCAGCAGGGGATTACTCACTTTGCTCATTTCTTTAACGATTACCCGCGATGCGCTGGAAAAGAAGGCGGCCGAATACATTCACCAGTAGTCCTAACATGACCAGGCAAATGCCGAGTGCTTGCAACGGGTTAAGCGTTTCGCCCAGTAGCAACCAAGCGGTCACCAATCCAACCACCGGCACCATCAGCGTTAGCGGAGCGATCTGAGACGCAGGGTGGTGTTTGAGTAGATAGGCCCAGCTACTGTAACCAAAAATGGTGGCTACAAAGGCTAGATAGGCCACGGCTAGTATCGACTTGATCCCTATCTGACTAAGGCTGCTGAGTATCAACTCGGGGCCTTCCAGCCAGTATGACAGCAGCATAAAGGGTAAGGGCGGTATTAGCGCGCTCCAGACCACCAGGCTGAGTAGATTGACGGAACCTAATTGGCCTATTTGTCGATTGATGATATTGCCCAGTCCCCAGGCTGCGGCTGCTGCGATGGTCAGCATGAAACCGATTACCGTCATCGTGCTGTCCTGGCTCTGATTGGCGAGCAGGGCTAGTCCTGCTGCGGCTATCATCAGTGCGACTATTTGGGCGCTGTGCCAGCGTTCGCCGAGAAAGATTAGTGCAAATACAAGGGTGAAAATGGCTTGGGCTTGCAGTACCAGCGAGGCTAGCCCGGCAGGCATGCCGACATGCATTGCGCTAAATAGTAGTGCGAATTGGCCAAAGCTGATGGTGGCTCCGTAGGCGAATAACCATTTTAGTGGCAGTTTGGGAGGTCGAATAAATAGCACGGCGGGAAAGGCCACCAAGCCGAAGCGCAACGCTCCGAGCAGCATCGGCGGCAGTTCATCGAGTCCCCATTTGATCACCACGAAATTAACGCCCCAAGCCAAAATGACGAGCAGTGCCAACCCCCAGTCCTTTCTATTCATACTAAATCCTAGTTATGCAGCCAAGCTTCAGGGTAGCTGACGTTGCTAAACGAAGGGGCATTGTGATCGGTTGTATAGGTTTTCTTCATTATTTGTCCACGATTTCTCCGCTGGATATCCCATTAGTGGCGGATCGAGTTAGGTCTAATGGTTCCTGAATTCACCACAACCAAATCATTATTCAGGAATTTATTATGAAGACGCTAAAAAAACATGCATTGGCCGTTGCGCTAACCGGCAGCCTGGTTGCCTTTCCCGTATTGGCGGCAGAGCCAGATCATACCTCCGAGCATATCGGTTTGGGTTCCGGCTTGGTGGCCGGTGCGCTGGTCGGTGGTCCTGTTGGGGCGATTGTAGGGGGGACGATTGGCTTGATGGTCGGGCACGACAGTGTGCAGCAGATCGAGCTGGAACAAGAGCAAGCGCAGTTAAGTCAGGCGCAGGCTCAGTTGGACCGGAGCCGCGATGAGTTGGCAGCAAGCAGGTCGGCACTCGACTCGGTCAACCAGCAGTTAACCGCAAAACGGGATGCGCTGCAGCAGGCCCAGCAGCAGTGGCAAGAACTGGGTAGTCAATATACGGCGCTGCAGGAGTTGGTCGGAGGGCTGCAGTTGTCGGTTTATTTCGATCACAACAGCAGCGCGGTTAAACAGCAGTACCATGCGCTGATTAAATCGGTCAGTGAAGGTGCGGCGCAAGTACCGGGTCTGACGATTGATCTGAAAGGACATGCTAATAAAGCGGGGTTGGATCAGTATAATTTAATGCTGTCTGAGCAGCGAAATGAGCGGGTTGGAGAGTTGTTAGTTACTCAGGGTTTGGCCGAGTCGAATATTCGTAAGCAGGCACAAGGGGCGCAGCAGGCATCGCCGTTGCGTGTTTATGCCCCAGAAGAACGCCGGGTCGATTTGATGTTTCGATTTGAGCAACCTGCGGGTCTGGTTAGTCTACATTAATGAAGGAATCAGCCTGGCCAGCGCGACTTGGATCATGTCGCGCTGGAGCTGTACTTTTTGTGTAAAAGATCTGCTTCAAAAGACCAACTTAGACTTTGCATCGCAAATCAACTGCCTTATAATGCGCCGTCCGTTTTTGGCTAACCTATTTGTTGGCCGCGGTTAATCAAGAGTATGCAAGTTGTCACGGTTTGACCGATAACCACCGTCAGAATGTGGTTCACGGTGTGGCAACCAATAACTATAGGAAACACCGGATCATCTAGGTTCGGGGAAGATAAAGGCAAATTCAATGTATACAGTTAGCACAAAGCCCGCTGAAGTTAAGCGCGAGTGGTTTGTCGTTGACGCAGAGGGAAAGACTCTGGGCCGTTTGGCTACAGAAATCGCCCGTCGTCTGCGCGGCAAGCATAAAGCCGAATACACACCTCACGTCGATACTGGCGACTACATCGTTGTAGTTAACGCCGAGAAGGTTCACGTGACGGGTAAGAAGACTACCGACAAGATGTATCATCATCACACCGGTTACATCGGTGGTCTGAAGTCCATCTCCTTCGAAGATCAGATCAAGAAAGCACCGCAGCGTGTTATCGAGTCTGCCGTCAAGGGTATGCTACCTAAAGGGCCTTTGGGTCGCGCTATGTACGCCAAGCTGAAAGTTTATGCTGGCAACGCGCATCCACATGCTGCTCAGCAGCCCCAAGAACTGAAACTCTAAAGGAAGGCGGATAATGTCTACTACTCAATACTACGGTACTGGTCGTCGCAAGACCTCTACTGCACGTGTCTTCCTGAAGGCAGGTACTGGTAACATCGAAATCAACGGTCGCACTCTGGCGCAGTACTTCGGTCGTGAAGTTGCTCAGATGATTGTTAAGCAGCCGCTGGTGCTGACTGAAAATGTCGAGAAGTTCGACATGTTCATCACCGTTGCTGGTGGTGGTGCGTTCGGCCAAGCCGGTGCGATCCGTCACGGTATTACCCGTGCACTGATGGAATACGACGAGACTCTACGTCCTGTACTGCGTAAGGCGGGTTATGTAACTCGTGACGCTCGTGAAGTTGAGCGTAAGAAAGTCGGCCTACGTAAAGCACGTAAGAAGCCACAGTTCTCCAAGCGTTAATTCGCTGGTCTGCTGTCAAGAAAACGCCCATACCGAAAGGTTGGGCGTTTTTTTTTGCACATACCTGTCAGCGACCTGTGTTGGCGAATTTAGTTCCTGTCATTGGTATAGTGCAGTGCAAAAAAGACCACTCTTACCTTGCCAGAATGGCTGAATCTCTTTAAAATTTGCGCCATTTTGTGATTCGTGACTTTAGAATTTGAATCGTATCGATCGACGGATGATGTTTGCTGGTTAAACGAAGTTGTTGGCTGGTTAAACCTTGTACAACGGTCGATTTATGGGAGAAACCTTGATGAGTAATGAAGGCGTGAACAATGGACGCCGTCGGTTTCTGGTAGCCTCCACATCTGCGCTTGGCGCAGTGGGTGCTGTCGGAGCCGCGGTTCCATTTGTAGCTTCTTGGAATCCCAGTGCTAAAGCGAAAGCTGCAGGTGCGCCGGCTAAGGCCGACATCAGCAAGCTGGAGCCGGGACAGCAGATGATCGTAGAGTGGCGCGGTAAGCCAGTCTGGATCGTTCGCCGTTCTGCAGAAGCATTGGCTAACCTGGAAAAACTGAACGATACCCTCGCAGATCCATCCTCTGAGAAGCCACAACAGCCCGCGTATATACCTAACACCGCTCAGCGCTCTATTAAACCTGAGATTATGGTGATGACCGGTATCTGTACTCACTTGGGTTGTTCGCCAACTTACCGTCCCGAGATCGCTCCTGAAGATCTGGGCGCTGATTGGCAGGGGGGGTTCTTCTGCCCTTGTCACGGTTCCAAGTTTGACCTGTCAGGTCGTGTTTATAAGGGCGTTCCTGCTCCGACTAATCTGGTGATTCCACCGCACGCCTACGAGAGCGACAACGTTATCGTTATCGGTATCGATCCTGAGGGGACTGCATAATGGGAAATCCAAATCGAAGCAAAGCCGAAAAGGGCTTGATGCGCTGGGTTGATGACCGTTTGGCGGTTACCCAGGCTTGGGAAGATCACCTGAGTAAGTACTACGCACCGAAGAACTTCAACTTCTGGTATTTCTTTGGCTCGCTGGCGATGCTGGTACTGGTTAACCAGATCGTTACCGGTATCTGGCTGACCATGAGCTATAACCCTACCGCCGAGGGCGCCTTCGCCTCGGTCGAGTACATCATGCGTGATGTCGAGTGGGGCTGGCTGCTGCGCTATCTACACTCCACCGGCGCGTCGGCGTTCTTTGTGGTGGTCTACCTGCATATGTTCCGCGGCATGATGTACGGTTCTTACCGTAACCCTCGCGAACTGCTGTGGCTGTTCGGCATGGCGATCTACCTGCTGCTGATGGCCGAAGCCTTTATGGGCTACCTGCTGCCATGGGGCCAGATGTCGTACTGGGGTGCTCAGGTTATCATCTCGCTGTTCGGTGCTATCCCTTGGGTCGGCGAAGACCTGCAACAGTGGATTCGTGGTGACTATCTGATCTCGGGTATCACGCTGAACCGTTTCTTCTCGCTGCACGTGATTGCACTGCCGATCGTACTGCTGGCACTGGTTGTGCTGCACATCCTGGCGCTGCACGAAGTGGGTTCTAACAACCCCGACGGCATCGAGATCAAGAAGAACAAGGACGAGAAAGGTATCCCGCTCGACGGCATCCCGTTCCACCCGTACTACTCGGTGAAAGATATCGTCGGTGTGGTGGTGTTCCTGTTCGTATTCTGCGTGGTGGTATTCTTCTTCCCCGAAGGCGGTGGTTACCTGATCGAAGCGCCAAACTTTGAACCGGCCAACTCGTTGAAGACACCGGATCACATCGCGCCTGTCTGGTACTTCACGCCGTTCTACGCCATGTTGCGTGCCGTGACCTACCCACTGTTTGGTGTTGATGCCAAGTTCTGGGGTGTTGTGGTGATGGGTGCCGGTATCGCGGTTCTGTTCGTACTGCCTTGGTTGGATCGCAGCCCGGTTAAATCGATCCGCTACAAAGGCATTCTCTCTAAGGTGATGCTGGCGGTATTCGCGGTATCCTTTGTGGTTCTCGGTTTCTGTGGCTCGTTGGCCGCCGCCGACCAGCCTTCATGGCTGGCAGCTGTTGCTACCACGGCTTACTTCGTTTTCTTCCTGGCCATGCCTTGGTACAGCAAGATTGATTCGACTAAACCCGTTCCAGAGAGGGTGACAGGCTAATGAAAAAGCAATTTATCGCATTACTGATTGCCCTGATGCCGATGGCTGTTATGGCCTCGGGTGCCAAAGTTCATCTGGAGCCCTTCAAGGCGAGTCTGGAAGACCAGGCATCGCTGCAGAACGGTATGAAGCTGTTTGTTGAGAACTGCATGGGTTGTCATTCGGCCAAGTATCAGCGTTACGAGCGTGCTGCTGATGATTTGGGCATGGACAAGGACTTCGTGGTTGAGAACCTGATTGTTGGCGACAGCAAGATCGGGGATCACATGACCATCGCTATGAGCGCTGAAGACGCCAGCAACTGGTTCGGTGCTCCGCCACCAGACCTGTCTCTGGAAACGCGTCTGCGTGGTTCTGCTTGGGTGTACACTTACCTGAAGAGCTTCTACGTCGATCCGAACCGTCCATGGGGCGTTAACAACAAGGTGTTCCCTGATGTGGGTATGCCGAACGTACTGCAGAACATGCAGGGCGTTCAGGTCTGTAAGGACGAGCATTGCGACGAGTTCGAACTGGTTAAGGCTGGCTCTATGTCACCCGAAGAGTTCGACAAGGCGATGTACGACCTGACCAACTTCATGACCTATATCGCTGAGCCTACAAAGCTGGTCAGCGGCCAGATCGGTACCAAGGTGCTGATCTTCTTGGCGATCCTATTCGTCTTCGCATACTTGCTGAAGAAGGAATTCTGGAAAGACGTCAAGAGTGGTTCTTGGAGAGAGAAGCACTAATTAGACGCAGCTTATCTGTGCTCTGATCTCACGCGGCCTACTATCAATGGAGTAGGCCGCGTTTTCTGTTTTTAAACTCTGTAAATTTGGCAAGGTGAATTAAATGGGTGTAACGGCAAAACGTTCCTCAATGACCTTTTTTTCTGACGGTGCAGACCACTACAGTCATCGGGTCCGTATCGTTCTAGCAGAGAAGGGTGTGGCGGTCGAAATTAACGACACTGATGTGGATAGCGCCCCGCAGGAGCTGGCTGACATCAATCCGTATAAGAGCCTGCCGACTCTGGTCGATCGTGAGCTGGTGTTGTACGAGCCCAATATCATGATGGAGTACCTCGACGAGCGCTTTCCGCATCCGCCGTTGCTGCCTGTTTATCCGGTAGCGCGTGCTGAGAGTCGTCTATATATTCATCGAATCGAGAAAGATTGGTGCCGTTTGGTCGATATCATTCTGGCTTCCGATGACGTCGATGCTGTTGATGCGGCACGTCAGGAGCTGAGCGATGGAATGATCGCGATTGCACCGATCTTTGCAGAGAAGCCTTACTTCATGAGCGAGGAGTTTACTCTGGTCGATTGTTGTTTGGCTCCTGTGCTGTGGCGTCTGCCGATGCTAGGTGTAGATCTTCCCGCTCAAGCTAAGCCGTTGTTAGAGTATATGGATCGCTTGTTTGAGCGTGAATCGTTTCAAGAGAGCTTATCCGAAGCAGAGAAAGAGATGCACTGATTGCAGATCTGTTCTTAATGGTTTGAAAGGGGGTGTGAAAACACCCCCTTTTTTTATGCTTTTTGATCGGCTGACAGGCTGTTGTCTAAGGAAATAGAAACAGCATATCAAACCAGCGTTTATTTTAAGGTATGATGGCGGCTCCTGAGCTGAGCTGTTTGATGGAGCTAAAGATTATGACCCCCAGTCGTCCCTATTTGATCCGAGCGTTGCATGAATGGATCACGGATCACCAACACACACCCTATATCGTGGTCGATGCTGGGGTGAATGGGGTTGATGTACCGAAGGATTTTGTTAGCGACGGTCAGATCGTACTGAATATTTCGATGACAGCGGTGCAGCAGCTATCGCTGGATAACGATGCAGTCAGTTTTAGTGCCCGCTTTGGCGGCGTACCGATGCAGGTGTATGTACCTGCTATTGCGGTGATGGCGATCTACTCCAAAGAGACCGGTCAGGGAATGAGTTTTGGTCGAGAGCCAGGGGCTCCACAACCTCCCGAACAAACGCCTCCAAGCCCAGATACCAAAAAGAGCGATAAGTCTAAACGGCCGGCGCTAAAAGTAGTGAAGTAACCCTCTATACCCTATCAATAAAAACGGCCTCAAATGAGGCCGTTTTTTGTATTGGGGGCAGTAGGGTCAATCGATTTTAAATTGGTTGACCTGTTGTTCAAGCCGTTGGGACAGTGTATTGACCTCGCTGCTGGCCACGTTTGATTGGTCTGCATTGGCAACCGTCATACGCGCTTCGTCACTGATATTAACGATATTGCGGTTAATATCTTCAGCCACGGCGCTCTGCTGCTCCGCCGCAGTGGCGATCTGGGTGGTCATGCTCGATATGGTAGCGACCGATTCGGTTATCTGACTCAGTGCAGCGCCAGCCTGGGCGGCTTGGGCTGTGCTGTTAACCGCTTGGCTGCTGCTTTGTTGCATCGCCGTGACGGCGTTCTTGGCACCGGACTGTAGTTGACCGATCATCTGTTGGATCTGGTCGGTCGATTCCTGAGTGCGTTGGGCCAAGGTGCGGACTTCATCTGCGACAACCGCGAACCCTCGGCCCTGCTCGCCGGCTCTGGCCGCTTCGATGGCCGCGTTGAGTGCCAATAAGTTAGTTTGATCGGCTATCCCTCGAATCACATCCAGGATAGTGCCGATGTTATCGGTATCCCCTTCAAGTTTTTGTAGCACCTGAGCGGCTTGCTCGACCCCTTCCGCCAGCGTGCTGATAGAGGAGATCGTCTGTTGCACCACCTCTTCACCTTGCTTGGCCTGGGTGTCGGAGTCTTTAGCGGCGTCGGCAGCGAGCTCGGCATTGCTGGCAACTTCGAGTACCGTTGCCTGCATTTGATTGATGGCAGCGGCTACCTGGTCGGTCTCTAATTCGAGACGCTGCATTCCTCCGAGAGTCTGTTGACTGGCCGAGGTCAGTTGTTGGCTGGTTGTTCCCAATCGCTGGGTTTCCTGGTTGATATGGCTAATCAGTGAGCGGATGTTTGCAACAAACAGGTTGAAGCTGTTCGAAACACGGGCGATTTCATCGTTACCACTATCGTCGAGTTTGGCAGTTAGGTCTTTGGAACCGGTGGCGATATTGCGCATCGACTGTTCTAGCTGTGCTAACGGGGTTAGTGTGCGGCGGTAAAGGATAGTCATCACGCCTACCAGCAGTACGCCTATGCTTAGGCTTGACCAGAGCACGACCTGGCCGGCTTGAGTGGTCGAGCTGAGCGTGTGGACAACCGCTTGCTCGAGCTGTTGGTCAAGTTCTTGAGCCAGTTGATCGAGACTTTCGGCCAGGGTGGCAGAGGCATCGTCAAAACCCCCGGCTCCTTTCATTAGCTGATTGCCCGCTTCGGTGCCTTCGGTGAGGTAGGCATCGGCCATATTGATCCCCAAGCGATGGGCTTCGGCAATCTGTTGTTTGAGTGTGCTGGCTCGAGCTGCTAGTTCTGGCGCAATCTTGGCCAGTTCATCGAGGCTCTGGTTGGCTCCCTCTAAACTGGATGCCGCTTCGGACTTGGCCTCATCGCTTCGAGTTGCGCCTACATCGGTCAGAAATTGCTGAATCTGCACCACGTAATAGCGACTATCCTTGAGGGCTAAGATCGCAGCGACTTGCTGCTCCTCTTTTTCGATCCCCATTCGGGTGTGTGACAGTTGTTTATTGGTGGCGAGCAATAAAGTAACCAGTCCCAGAATAGTGAGACAGATCGTTAGCTGTAACATTCGCTTGATAGATAGTCTGATGATCATGGAGCGGCCTCGTGGATTGGCGTAACGACGTTGAGCTGTCGTACGGCTTTATCGCATCAACCCTGATACCCGATCACATCCGCTGTGGCTTGTTTAGAAAGTTTGATTATACGAACTGAGTAGAGTGGTAGAAACCCTAGACAAACTAAGTTAATTGATGGAAGTCACTTTTGTCTATGTTTTCTGGTTATACAGCGATTTGATTCCTCTGTGTTCGATGAATATTGGGGAATAACTCTATTTATCGCTCGTTGCGGTGTTTTCTTTAATTGTTTTCATCTGGAGAGGTTTGATGGTCGGTGATAGCGAATATGTGGCGCACCTGCTTGAACTGATGCAAACGCTTGGCCCGGTCGAAGCGCGGCGAATGTTCGGTGGCCACGGCCTGTTTATTGATGGCTTGATGTTTGGCTTGGTAGCCGAGGCTGAGCTGTATTTGAAGGTTGATGCGGATACGGTATCGAGCTATCGCGATCAGGGCTTGGAGGCGTTTAGTTATATGCGCGGCGGCAAGCGTTGCGCGCTCAACTATTATCAGGCCCCTGAGCTGATATTTGAAGACCAGCAGCAGATGCGGATCTGGGGTAATCGGGCGTTTGAGGTTGCGCTGCGGGCTGCAGCGAGTAAGCGAAAGGCGGCTAAGAAATAGTCAAAGCGCCACCGTTTATCGAGTGATCTCTGTAAAGAGATGTAAATTGAGCTGCGTAAAGTTCCTATGCGCAGTAGTATCCCGGTAACTGTCTTTATCATAAGAGATTTATGATCGCGTGGATGCAGGTATCTTCTTAAGAAATATTACCTTAGCTTGCTCTGTTCTGCTGTCGGGTTGCGCCAGCTGGGTTCAGTCTCCCGAGCGAGAATTGCCCGCTTCGGCTGCTCCTGAGCAGTGGCAAGCGGCTGTGGAGGTGGTCGATAGCACCCCGCAGAGTTGGTTGACGCGGCTTAAGGATCCGTTTCTAGAGCAGCTGGTAGCCGAGGCGATGGTGGCCAATCCCGAGCTGCAGCGGGCTCGTGCTTTGTTGGCAGAGGGCAGCGCCCAGGCCATTATCGCCGGTGCCGAGCAACAACCCAATGTCGACGTTAACGCGCAGCTAGGAAGGAGTCAGCGTAGCTCGGTCACTTCAAACCAGTTCAGCGTCGGGCTTAATTTTGGTTGGGAGATCGACCTGTGGGATAAGTTATCCGATAGTGCCAGAGCAGCAGAAATTGACCGCCAAGCGTTACTGCAGGATTACCAATCGGCGCGGTTGTCGTTGGCCGCCAATGTTACCAAAAGCTGGTTTGCCGCGGTGGAGTCGATGCAACAGCTGCGGCTGAGTCAGCGTCTGGTAGCGGTATTAGGCGCCCGACTCGAGGTGCTGGAAGAGGGCTATCGATCGGGTATAGTCGCAGCGTTGGATATCCACCTGGCGCGCGCCAATCTGGCGGCTGAACGGAGTCGTCTGGCCACGCGGGAGCAAGCTCTGGGCACCAGTGTACGACGGCTCGAGCTGCTGCTGGGGCGCTATCCGGCCAACCTGCAGCAGGTTGCCTCAGAGCTTCCGGCACTGCCCGACCCAATCCCCGCGGGGATGCCTTCAGAATTGTTAACCCGGCGTTACGATATCCGCGCCGCTCAATTGCGAGTAGAAAGCGCTTGGGCGCGGCTGTCGCGTAGTCATAAAGACCGTTTTCCCAGTTTCAATCTCACCGCCAGTTTGGGTAGCAATAGCGATCAGTTGGACCAATTATTACGCGGGGATGCGTTGGTCTGGTCACTGCTCGGTGGTGTGACCCAGCCATTGTTCGATGGCGATCGATTAGAGGCCCTGGAAGCACGAACATTGGCCCAAGCGCAGCAACGTGAAGCCAGTTATCGGGATAGCGTTCTGAGAGCCTTTTCCGAAGTGGAAGAATCGCTGCAGCAGGAACAGCAGCTACAACGGTTTGTCACAGCGTTGCAGGTTAGTGTTATCGAGTCGGATCTGGCAGAAGTGCTCGCCGCCGAACAATACCGCAGCGGACTGGTCGAATATATCACGCTGCTGGAAGCTCAACGGCGCGCTTTTGATTCACGCAGTACCTTTATTCAGGCGCGTAACCAGCAATTACAGAACCGGATCGATCTTTATTTGGCATTGGGAGGCGACTTCATGCTCGACGCGGACACCGCTCTTCCTGCTGCCCTGTCACCGAATTAAGGACTTGTTAAGCCGATGAATCTTCGCTTAAACCGATGGAGCACCATTGCCCTGCCACTGCTGGTGATTGCACTCTGCGTTTGGGGGGCTAACTATATTTTGACCCATAAACCCGAACCCACACGCGCCGCCCCGAAAGGTCAGAAGGCGCAGCGGGTCGATGCGCTGCGGCTGCAGCCCGAAGCGTTCCAGGTCGAACTGAGTTCGTATGGTGTGGTTAAACCGCGTACTGAGAGCCAGCTGGTCGCCCAGGCGGCGGGTCAGGTGGTGAAGGTCTCGGAGCGTTTTCGTGAAGGCGCGTTTTTTGAAGCCGGCGATGTGTTGCTGCGGATCGATGACCGCGATTACAAAGCCTCGGTTGAAGTGGCCGAAGCGGTTCTGACCCAGGCGCGAGCAAAGCTTAAAGAGGAGAAGGCGCGTGCCGACCAAGCATTACGGGATTGGAAGCGTTTGGGCCAAGGCGACGCCAGCGAACTGGTGCTGCGTGAACCGCAATTGGCCTCGGCGCAAGCGGCGATCGCATCGGCCAAGGCTCAGTTGAGTACCGCGCGGTTGAATCTGGAGCGGACCCAGATCACCGCGCCTTACGCGGGTCGCATATTGGAAAAACTGGTCGATCAAGGCCAGGTAGTCAACGGTGGCACAGCGTTGGCGTCGATCTATGCGGTCGATTATGTCGAGGTCCGTTTGCCGCTGAATAATCGTCAACTGGAGTTTGTTGAACTGCCCGAGCAGTACCGTGGCGGTGAGTTTACCAGCCAGCGGCTACCCAGCGTCACCCTGTCGGCGCAGGTGGGGCGTAACCGCTATCAATGGCAAGGCAAGGTGGTGCGGGTGGAGGGGGCGATCGATAGCCGTTCTCGGCAACTGTTTGTCGTGGCTCAAGTGGAAGATCCCTACAGTCTGGGACCGCAAGGCAACCCGCCGTTGAAAGTGGGTCAGTTTGTCGAGGCGCAGATACAGGGGCGTCTATTAGACTCGGTATTTATCCTGCCGCGTATCGCCGTGAGCCAAGACCAGCGGGTGTTGATGATCGAGCAAGATATTCTGGTGGCGCGCTCGCTTGAACCACTCTGGAGCGACGACCAGTACGTCATCGTCGCCCAGGGATTAGAGGAGGGCGAAGTGCTGAACCTGACGCCATTGGGCGCGTCGGCCAACGGTGCCCGGGTGCAACCGCGTATTCAGGGTTCGCAACCGCCGGGCGAGACCGCTGCCAGTCTGGCGGCGACATCGCCGTCGACAGCAGTGCCCGCCGTCGAAACGGCTAAGGAGTAACCGATGCACGGTTTAATCGCATGGTTTGCTCGTAATCCGGTTGCCGCCAACCTGTTGATGGTGCTGATACTCGGTGCCGGTATTCATGCTATCAGCAATCGGATTCCCCTCGAGGTGTTTCCCGATATCGATCTTGACTTGGTTTCGGTGCGGGTGAGTTACCCGGGTGCGACACCCTCGGAGGTCGAAGAGGGGTTGAGCATTCGCATCGAGGAGGCGATTCAGGATCTCGAAGGGATCGAACAGCTACTGTCGCGTTCCAGTGAAGCCTCGGCGGTGATCAATGTTGAGGTGGCGCAAGGCTACGATCCACGGATTTTGATGGAGGATATTAAGAGCCGGGTCGATGCGATCAATACGTTGCCCGACGGTGCCGAGCGACCGACGGTGAGTATTAGCCAGCGTAAGCGCGAAGTGATCAGTGTGGTGATGTACGGCGAGCGGCAGGAGTGGGAACTGCGGCGGTTGGCCGAGCGGGTTCGCGATGATCTGTCGGCGTTGCCGGATATCACTCAGGTGGTGATCGATAGTCCGCGTGATTATGAGATCGCGATAGAGGTTCCCGAAACGGTGCTACGCGAATACGGCCTGACCCTAGCTCAGGTGGCCGATGCGGTCGGGCGGGGGTCGCTGGACCTGTCGGCCGGTAACATTCGTACCCAGGGTGCCGATATTTTGGTCCGAACCAAGGGTCAAGCCTATAACGCCGAGCAATTCCGCCGTATCGTGGTGGTGTCAGACAATGCCGGCAGTCGGATTGAATTGGGTGATATCGCCCGGATCAACGACGGCTTTAAGGAGGATCCTGTGCGTACCCGGTTTGACGGTAAGCCGGCGATGGCGGTGGATGTTTACCGGGTCGGTCAGCAGAGTTCGATAGTCATTGCTGATCAGGTGAAGGATTATATTGTTAACCAGCAATCGGCACTGCCCGAGGGGGTTAGCATCGGTTTCTGGCGTGACCGCTCCAAGATCGTCAAGGCGCGTCTGCAGACGTTGAATAAAAGTGCCCTGCAAGGCGGTGGCTTGGTGATCTTGCTGCTGGCGCTATTTCTTCGTCCGCAGGTCGCGTTTTGGGTCTGTGTCGGTATCCCGATCAGTTTTATGGGCGGTTTTATGATGATGCCGGAGATCGGCGTCACCTTGAATTTGATCAGCCTGTTCGCCTTTATCCTGGTTCTCGGGATTGTGGTCGACGATGCGATCGTCACCGGTGAAAATATCTACACCCACTTCACCCGTACCGGCGATGCGATGCGTTCGGTGGTCGAAGGCACCCAGGAGGTATCGGTGCCGGTGACATTCGGAATATTGACGACGATTGCGGCGTTTATCCCGCTGACTATGATAGACGGCCCGCGTGGCGCAATCTTTGAGCAGATTCCGTTCGTCGTCATTCCGGTACTGCTGTTTTCGCTGGTGGAGTCGAAGCTGATTCTGCCCGCTCACCTGCGGCATATGAAGCCGCCCAATAATAAGCATTTGCTGACTCGTGCTCAGCAGTCAATAGCGCGAGGGTTAGAGCGGTTTGTGGATAAGCTATACAGCCCCTTTCTGGCTAAGGTGCTGGAGCATCGTTATCTGTCGTTGGCGCTGATGCTGGGTCTGACCATTATTGTGATATCGACGGTGGCTGGTGGTTGGACCCGGTTTATTTTCTTTCCTAAGGTGCAGAGTGAGATCGCGGCAGCGACCTTGACGATGCCGGCCGGAACCCCGTTTGCGGTGACCGATGCGCATGTTGAACGGATCACCGAGGCGGCGCAGTGGTTGCAGGATCAATATCGTGATCCAGATAGCGGCGACAGTGTGATTACGCATGTTCTGTCAACGTCGGGAGCCGGAGGCGGGCACAAGGGCCGGGTACGGTTTGAAATCGTCGCGCCTGAACACCGCACCCTCGATGTCACCAGTTCGGAGCTGGTCCGCGAATGGCGTAACAAGATCGGCTCCGTTGCAGGGGCCGAAACGCTGACCTATCGGGCCGAGATTGGTCGCTCGGGTGATCCGTTGGATGTGCGTCTCAATGGTCAAGATCTGGATCAGCTGCGTCAGCTAGCGGCTCTAGTTCGACAGAAGATGGGCTCCTATCCCAATCTGTTTGATATCGCCGATTCGCTCTCAGACGGTAAGCAAGAGTTGCAGCTTGAACTCAAGCCCGCTGCAGAAATGTTGGGGATCGACCTGACCGACTTGGCGCGGCAGGTACGGCAGGCATTCTTCGGCTTTGAAGTACAGCGTCTGTTGCGCGGGCGCGATGAGGTTAAGGTGTTGGTGCGTTATCCGGCGCGTGAGCGGCAATCGCTCGAAACCTTGGATCAGATGATGATTCGTACTGCTCAAGGTGTCGAAGTGCCTTTTGCCGAGGTGGCCGACCTGAAACCGGGGCGCAGTCCAGCCTCGATCAACCGGGTCGATCGGGTGCGGACGGTCAGTATCACCGCCGATGCCAACAAAGAACTGGCCGACCTCGAAGCGATCAAGCGTGATCTGGACCTGTTTCTGCAGCCGTTGATCGCCGATTATCCGGGGGTAGTATATAGCTTTGAGGGCGAAGCCAAAGAGCAGCGCGATTCCTTCCAGGGGCTGGTGTGGGGCAGTGCATTTGTGCTGTTCGTGATCTTTGCGTTGCTGGCGATTCCGTTCGGCTCCTACTCCCAACCGGTGATTGTGATGTCGGTGATCCCGTTTGGTGTGGTCGGGGCGATTCTTGGTCATTGGCTGATGGGGATGAACCTGACCATTATGAGCGCGATGGGGATGCTGGCGCTGACCGGGGTGGTGGTCAATGATTCGCTGGTGCTGGTTGATTTTGTTAACCGCATGCGAGCCTCGGGGATGCCGCTGCAAGAAGCGGTGCGTATGGCCGGTGCAGCACGCTTTCGTGCGGTGATGCTGACCTCGTTGACTACCTTCTGTGGCCTGATGCCGTTAATTTTCGAAAAGAGTACCCAGGCGCAGTTTTTGATTCCGATGGCGGTGTCGCTGGGCTTCGGGATTCTGTTTGCAACCTTGATCACGCTGCTGATCGTACCGGTTAACTATTTGGTGCTGGAGGATGTCCGGCGACTATTTGGCGGCCGCAGCCCTCAGATCGATGTGGCCGAAGAACAGACAGGCGCAAGCTGATCACAGTTGCGCCCTGTCTGGCCCTTTTACCAGTCAACGCCCGGCTGCGCCTTGATTCCGGCCTTGAAGGCGTGCTTGACGTTACGCACCTCGGTGACGGTGTCGGCTAACTCCTCAAGCGCTTCGGGTGCGGGACGGCCGGTCACCACCAGATGCTGGTGGGCAGGGCGGTTTTTGAACGCTTCGAGCACCGAATCCAGTGGCAGGTAATCGTATTGGAACATGTAGGTGAGCTCGTCTAGCACCACCAGATCGATAGCGGGATCGGCCAGCATTCGCTCGGCGTGGGCCCAGGTGCTCAACGCGGCGTCGATATCTTTTTGCCGATCCTGAGTATCCCAGGTGAAACCGGTGCCCATCACTTCGAACTGCACATCGGGGTGTTTCTCAAACAGCATCTGTTCGCCGGTCTGCCATTTGCCTTTGATAAATTGCACCACACCCACTTTCATTCCATGGCCTAGTGCTCGTGCGACCATGCCGATGGCCGAGCTACTTTTGCCCTTGCCGGTCCCTTTGAGCAGAATGATGATACCGCGCTCTTCGGTGGCCTGGTTGATACCCTCATCGACAATCGCTTTCTTGCGTTTCATTCGGTCGCGATGGCGTTGGTCGCGGGAGGTGTCGTTAGCATCGCTCATAGGTGATCTCTATAAATATTGATGGATTGTATAGGGCTGTTTGGTTACAGGTTCAGGGCGTAGTCTACAAACAGTAGCGCAGCGATGAGGGCTAGCCACAGTCCGACACTGCGGTTCAGCAGCGCCGTGGCTCGGTCAATATGGGCGACGTTGGCGTTATCACCGCTACCGAATACCGGACGTGGTTTTAGCTGGCCATGGTAGTGAGCCGGACCGCCGATAGTGACCCCCACCGCGCCAGCCCCTGCCGCCATCACCGGCCCTGCGTTGGGACTGTCGTGCAGCGGGGCTTGCTGTTTCCAACAGCGAAATGCGTTGCGGGTTTGCCCCGTCAGGGCGTAACTGAGCGCCGTTAGTCGGGCGGGCAGCCAGCCTAGCAGGTCGTCAAGCCGCGCGGCCGCCCAGCCAAAATGCAGATAGCGCTCGCTTTTGTAGCCCCACATCGCATCCAGGGTGTTAGCCAGCCGATGTAGCAGGGCCAGCGGCAAGCCGCCGATTAAAAACCAAAACAGGCTGGCGAAGCAGGCGTCGTTGCCGTTCTCGAGTACCGATTCGATGGCGGCGCGGCTCATTGCGGCTTGGTCGAGCGATTCGGTATCACGGCTAACGATGTAGCCGGTCCGCTTGCGAGCTTGATCTAGGTCTCCTCTGGCGAGAGGCGTTGCGATCGCCTCGGCGTGCTGAATCAGGCTTCTGCGTCCTAGGCATAGATACAGCCCTAGTAGCTCGATGACGGCTAAGAATCCGCTGGAGGGGAACTGCTCAAGCAGGTAGAACAGCAGCCCGGGTAAGGGCGCTACCAGTAACAAAACCGCCAGCACTCCACGCCACCGGTGCTGTTGGGTGTTGTTGCTGTCGTTTGGGTAGAGCCGGCCTTCGAGCCATTGGGTCAATCGACCAAATCCGATTAGTGGATGCCAGCGGCGAGGTTCGCCCAGCCAGCGGTCTAGCAGCAGCGCGCCAATGATGATCAGTAAGCTCTGCAGTAGATCTGCCAAAAGGTATCCCGATAGCATGGGTGGTGAGTGAATTGGGCTGTTTTTTTGTTACAGTGCGCGCTCATGATAGCGGCCAGTGATTGATTCGCAAGCGCGGTTTGGCCCCAATTTAAATGCGGTATTAACAATGAAACGCACCACTTTGATGGTACAGGGCACCACTTCCGATGCGGGTAAATCAGCGTTGGTGACCGGTATCTGTCGATTGCTCAAACGCCGTGGTTGGTCGGTAGCACCGTTTAAACCGCAGAACATGGCGCTCAATAGTGCAGTGACGACCGACGGTGGTGAGATCGGCCGAGCCCAGGCGGCGCAGGCTCGAGCCTGCGGTTTAGAGCCGCACAGTGATATGAACCCGGTGCTACTCAAACCCAATACCGATACCGGTGCCCAGGTGATTATCCAAGGCAAGGCGCTGGCGGAGATGGAAGCAACCGATTATCACCAGTATAAAACTCGAGCGATGGCGGCGGTGTTGGAGTCACACGCGCGGCTCGAGCGGCAATACGATTGGATTATCGTCGAGGGAGCCGGGAGTCCTGCTGAGATTAATCTACGTGACCGAGATATCGCCAATATGGGTTTTGCTGAGGCGGTAGATTGTCCGGTTATTATCGTTGCTGATATCGATCGTGGTGGTGTTTTTGCTCATCTGGTGGGCACTCTGGAGCTGCTATCGCCCAGCGAGCAGGCGCGGGTCGAGGGCTTTGTTATTAACCGTTTTCGCGGTGATATTGCGTTACTGCAGTCGGGCTTGGATTGGCTGGAGGCGCGGACCGAAAAACCGGTGCTGGGAGTTGTGCCTTATCTGCACGGGCTGTATCTGGAAGCCGAAGATGCACTGGCTTGGAGCTCGGATACCGTAGAGGATCAGCCCCGATTAAAGGTGGTGGTGCCGGTAACTCCAAGGATCTCTAACCATACCGATTTTGACCCGCTGCGGTTGCACCCGCAGGTCGATATTCAATTTATCGGCCCGGACCAAACTCCACCGCCGGCGGATCTGATTATTTTGGCCGGCTCCAAGAGTGTCGGAGCCGACCTGAACTGGCTTAGGCAGCAGGGCTGGCAGACAGTGCTCGACAAGCATTTGCGCTACGGTGGCAAGTTGCTGGGTATATGTGGAGGCTTTCAGATGTTGGGTTTAAACATTCACGACCCAGAGGGGATCGAAGGTCCGGCGATGAGTTATCCGGGACTGGGGTTGCTCGATTTTGATACCACGCTGAAGCCGACTAAACAGCTCCGCCGGGTTGAAGGTCAGCTATTGCAGGCCGATCGAATTGTAGCCATTTCTGGCTATGAAATTCATGCCGGTATCAGTTCTGGCATAGCGCTTGAACAGCCCTTGGTCAAGCTACAGGGTCGAGTCGATGGGGTGCGTTCGGACGACGGCCAGCTCCAAGGGACTTACCTACACGGTCTGTTCGATCATCCCGATGCCTGCCAAGCGTTACTTGAATGGGCTGGGCTGAGGGTTGAGAGCCGCATCGATATTGCTCAGATGCAGGAGCAAGGCATCGAGAGGTTGGCGGATGCGCTGGAACAGACGTTTGATTTAGCCTTGCTGGATCGGATTTTAGGGTCGCAATAACCTCGCTGTACTAGACTAGTTGGCACCTATCGAAGTTGCAGGGATGCCGGATGTCTGTGCGCTTTTCCTATCTTCATGTCACTTGTTGGCTGCTATCGATGCTACCCGCTAGGCTGCTGGCGGCACCCGCTAATGTCAGTTTTGACTGGCGTCACCCCTACGCCCATCTAGGTTTTGGTTTGCTATTGGCGTTGATTGTTGTAGTGCTGTTTCTGCAGCAGTTTAATCGCAGGTTGCGGCTAGAGGTCGAGCGCCGCTGGCGAATAGAGGATCAGCTACGTGATAGCCAGCATCGACTGTCATTGGCGCTATGGGGGGCTGATTTAGGCTGCTGGGACTGGGATATGGATCAAAATCTGCTCTATATCGATGAGCGGGCCGCATACCTGTTGGAAGAGCAGCAAGGCGCCTGCCAGCTCAATCTCGATGATGGCGGTCAGGTGGCGACGTTGTTTAGTAAGGTACGACAGATGCTCGATGAGGGTGAGTTGGAGGGTGAGCTTGAGCTCGAGTTAGACGGGCGATCACGTTGGCTGCTAATCAAGGGGCGCCGCTTAGCGCACGAAAATTCCGCTTTTCGTGCACTGGGAACCCTGATGGATATTAGCGAAGCGAAGGCTTATCGAGATGATCTGGAGATATTGTCTATTACCGATTCGTTAACCGGGGTCTATAACCGACGTTATTTTTTTGACCGATTGGTTCAGGCCTGTTCGCAAGTCGATCGCAGTGCCGATGTGATAAGTCTAGCCATGCTAGATATTGACTTTTTTAAACGGATTAACGACCAGCATGGGCATCAGGTTGGAGATCAGGTCTTGATTAAGTTTACCTGCCTGCTCAAGAGTTGCTGCCGTCCGTATGATCTCATTGCCCGCTATGGTGGCGAAGAGTTCGTGGTACTGTTTTCCGGTATTGATAAGCAACAGGCCCAGACAGCGCTGCAGCGTTATGCTGATGCCCTGTTAGAAATCACCGTCAGCAGCAAGCAAGGACCGGTGGGTTGTACGTTCAGTGCTGGTATTGTCGATAGTTCCGAGCCAGCAATGCAGCAGCTTGATTGTATGGATCTGATTGAGTTGGCGGATCAGCGTATGTATTGGGCCAAGCAGTGTGGTCGCAACCGGATCGAACTCATCGGTCAACCTCAATAGCTCCACGCTGGCCTCTTTTAGCCGCTGTATAATGGCTAGCGTAAGAGGGGCGCTGGTATTCGGACAGACTGCTCAAGCTCTGTGACAGGTTTTGGCATTTTTCTACTGCATGCAGGTATAATTCCCCACTACCGTTCAATAACCAAACAGGGTCGAATCGACAGTGATTATCAAACCTAAAACTCGCGGTTTTATCTGCACCACTACACATCCTGTTGGCTGCGATGCCAATGTACAGCAACAGATCGCTTACACTCGGTCAAAAGGCGTGCTGGAAAATGGCCCTAAGCGGGCTCTCGTCATAGGTTCCTCTAGTGGTTACGGCTTGTGTTCTCGCATCGAAGCCGCATTTGGTTCGGGTGCGGCGACCATCGGGGTGTTTTTTGAAAAGCAGGGTACCGAGAGAAAGTCAGGAACCGCGGGTTGGTATAATTCGGCGGCTTTTGACAAAGAAGCCAAAGCAGCGGGGCTGTATTCCAAGAGTGTCAATGGAGATGCGTTCTCACACGAGGCCAAGCAGACGGTCATCGATCTGATTAAAGAGGAGATGGGGCAGGTAGACCTAGTGGTCTATTCGTTGGCATCACCTGTACGCAAATTGCCGGATAGCGGTGAGCTGGTTCGTTCCTGTTTGAAGCCTATTGGCGAGACCTACCGTGCCACGGCGGTGGATACCAATAAAGATGCCATCATCAATGCTGAGGTCGAGCCCGCCACCGAGCAGGAGATCGCCGATACGGTGACGGTTATGGGTGGCCAAGACTGGGAGCTATGGATCGATGCGTTGGGTCAAGCTGGCGTGCTGGCCGACGGCTGTCGCTCGGTCACTTACAGCTACATCGGCACCAAGATTACCTGGCCGATCTATTGGGACGGCGCCTTGGGTAAGGCTAAGATGGATCTGGATCGAGCCGCCAGTGAGATCGATCAACGCCTTGGCGCTACAGGCGGTTCGGCCAATGTTGCAGTACTGAAGAGTGTTGTGACTCAAGCCAGCTCAGCGATTCCTGTTATGCCTTTGTATATCGCGATGGCATTCAAGGTAATGAAAGAGAAAGGCCTGCACGAAGGCTGCATGGAGCAGATCGAGCGGTTGTTCCGGACCCAGTTATTTAAAGCCGATGGTGCTGACGCCGTGACCGATGAGGCGAACCGGATACGCTTGGACGATTGGGAACTGCGCGACGAGGTTCAGGATGCCTGTCTGGCTATCTGGCCGCAAGTCACCACCGAAAACCTGCGCGACCTGACCGACTATCAAGGTTACAAAGATGAGTTTCTAAGGTTGTTTGGCTTCGGTATTGAAGGCGTTGACTACGATGCGGATGTAAATCCACAAGTCGATTTTGATGTTGTACAGCTGTAGTTTGATATAACCGACTGTAAAAAAATCTCGTCTGATCAGTTAGGCGGGATTTTTTTTGATTTATAGCAATTGGTTTTGTCGTTGCCATTTTAAATTTGGTCATGAATAAAGTTCATGACCTTGAAAGCCTCTCCTCATCGGTCTTTTGCCGGTCCTTATACCAACGCACAATGGTTATTTTTCGCTTAATTTTTTATATTAGCTGGTCTGCACGGAACAGAACTATTATAAAAATTAGACAGTGAGGGATAACAGAATGGACTTTCAGGCTGCTCTGGCGCATGCCACTGAAAGCAAAGCGGCAACGGTTGTCGGTTTGCAAATGCACGGCCGCACGATAGAGGTGTATCGCCCCCGTTTCTTTCATCGTGAAGGTCAATGCAAAGTTGAATACCGTGAAGCGATGTTATTCCAGCACGGATATGAACAAGGTGTGCTGAATCACGACCAGCTGCCGGGCGAAGCGTTTGACTTGGACTATTTTGTTGCACCGCTGAGTGAAGATGAGCTGGATTCGATCTTCGATCAAGAGGGTGAGGTGTTGCTGCATCGCTTACTCGATGGGTCGCCCGATCCACAGCAATGTATCAATGCTCGTGATAAAGCGGCTTTTACCTCTTGGTGTATCTCCACTTTGGCTCAGCGCAACGGCTGAGTTGGTCTCTATTTGATGGAGCTCCTGGGTTGAGCTCTGTCGACCTCTCTTTTTTGTTATCAATTATTCAATAATCGATTGCTTAGACTGGACTTATCCTGAATTCGTTGTACTTTCATAATGTCGATTATCGGCGTCATGGATGTATTATGTTTAGACTGCTGCGCTACTTTGCTTTTTCCAGTTTGATCCTGATCGTGATCGCAGCTTTGGCGTTGGCGGTATTTTCTCGGCATATTCTAGATCAGACCCTGATCGAGCAGGGACAGGGACAGAATCTAGCTGTTGGATTAACTATCGATAGTCAGTTGCAGGAACATACCGGGTTGCTTAACTTGGCGGCTTCAGAACAACGAACCAACATCGCATTATGGTTTGATCACGATTTACTAATTAGATCTGAAAGATCGGTGTCTGGCCTAGCGTTATTTGATACCGCTGGAACGCGACTTTATCGTAGTGAACTGTTTGAGATTGCCGATCGATTGATCCCCCAGCAGTTGCAGGCGTTAGCCCGTGGTCAGGCGCTGTCAGAGCTGAAACCGTCGGAGGTTTCTGGGGCTGTTTCTCAACAGGTGGTGACGTTAATCCCTCTTGATGAAAAAGGGTGGGTGGGGGACTTTACACTAGCGGTATCGTCCGATGTCACCCCGCTTTTTAATCGAATTGAACGCAACCGCTATCTGCTTGGTACTGCCAGTGGTTTGGTGATGCTGCTGCTGTATGGCTTACTCTACTTTGTTGTTCGTTATGCCGATGGAGAGCTGGCAAAACAGCATGCTAAGTTGCAACAGCTTCTGGCAGAGCAGAAGCAGATAAAACAAGGGTTGGAACAACGCGTTGTCGAGCGGACTCAAGGGCTTAATAGCGAGATTGACGAGCGGCGTCAGATTGAGCAGAGCTTGCGTGAGAAAGAAGCCTACTTGCAAGCGGTGATGGCCAACATCTTTAACGGGATCATCTGTATCGATAAACGGGGATTGATTTTATCTTTTAATCCGACCGCAGAGCGGATGTTCGGTTACCGTCAAGATCAGGTTACCGGCAACAATGTTTCGCTGTTGATGCCCGCAGATCATGCGTCGAAACATGATTCGTATATCGATAATTATCTGACTACCGGGCGAGCAGGTATTATCGGCAGCTTGAGAGCGCTCAGTGGGGTTCGCAAGGACGGCACAGAATTTCCGATCGAGCTTGCTATAACCGAAACTCGGGTGGCGGATGAGCCGATTTTTATCGGCACGATTCGTGATATTAGTGATCAAGTCGAGGCTGAAAAAGCGTTTTTTGAGGCGCGACAGAAATATTATCATCAGGAAAAAATGGCTGCGATCGGGTTTTTGTCTGCCGGTTTGGTGCATGAAATTGGCAATCCCATTTCGGCGATATCAGGGTTGCTGGATGGTATCTGTGATCCGGGTACCGAGGAGCTACCTTGTAACGCCAAGGCCAATGTTCAGCTGAGGATGGTCCAGGAACAGGTCGATCGGATCATTAACATTACCCGCGATGTTTCGGAGTTTGCTATGCCGCAGGCTCAGGGTCCTGAGTTGCAAGACTTGAATAATTTGATTGGTCGAACCAGCCGGTTGATGCGGCATGACCGTCGCTTTACCGAAGTCGAGTTGAAATTGACACTCGATAATCAGATCCCAGCCATTTATGCTGTCGGCGATCATCTGATTCAGGTATTGATGAACCTGTTGGTGAATGCGGTTGATGCGATTTCGGAGTGTCCCGATCGTGCCGGGCTGATCGAGTTAAACTCGGGTGTCGAAGCTGAGCGGGTCTGGTTTGAGGTGTTTGATAATGGTTGTGGTATGAATCAAGAGGTGCTGTCGCGCGCTAGTGATGCGTTTTACACCACCAAGAAGGTAGGACAAGGAAGCGGGTTGGGGTTGTCGCTGAGTCAGTCTTTAGTAAACGAGCAGGGTGGCACGATGACGATATCCAGTCAGATCAACCGGGGAACTCGAGTTCGGGTTACGTTACCGGCCCAGCCAACGACTGAGAATAACGAACTCTTCAATACAGGTTCTGTGAGTTAACCTTTTTTGCTATGTGTAGAGGCTCGTCTACGACTAATCTTGTTTTCGCGCCAGAGGCCACTCTATGTTGGGGGTGGGTATCTGTTGTGCTTAAAAGATGAATAATGACAACAAAGCGTAAACTGTTATTGGTATTTGGCACCCGTCCAGAAGCGATAAAAATGGCTCCGGTGGTACGGGGTCTTAAAAGTCAGCCGGAGTTTGAGGTTCGGGTATGTGTGACGGCGCAGCATCGGGAGATGCTCGATCAAGTATTGGAGTTGTTTGAGATCGTTCCCGATTATGACCTGAACCTGATGCGTGCCGGGCAGACCTTGACCGATATCACCGCAGCGGTGCTCAGAGGGCTTGAACCGATCTTGCAGGATTATCGGCCAGAGTTGGTATTGGTGCACGGTGATACCACAACCACCTTTGCCACTAGTCTCACCGCATTTTATCAGCAGATCGGCGTGGCTCATATCGAGGCAGGCTTGCGTACAGGCAATCTTTATTCGCCTTGGCCGGAAGAGGCAAATCGTAAATTGACCGGTGCCTTGACCCGATTCCATTTTGCTCCGACCCAGCAAGCGCAGGACAATTTGCTTAGCGAAGGCGTCGACCCTGACAGCATATTTGTAACCGGTAATACCGTGATTGATGCATTGCTGCACGTTCGCGATAAAATCAGCACCGATCAATCATTGCAGCAACAGTTTGAAAAACAGTTTCAGTTTATCGACCCCAGCAAGCGGTTGGTGTTGGTAACGGGCCATCGGCGTGAGAGTTTCGGCGATGGCTTTGAACAGATCTGCCAGGCGTTGCTTGAGTTGTCGCAGCGCTCGGATCTGCAAATCGTTTATCCGGTGCATCTCAACCCGAATGTTCAGGAACCGGTTAATCGAATTTTGAAGGATGCTGGTGATATACATCTGATCCCCCCTCAAGATTACCTGCCGTTTGTTTACTTGATGCAACGAGCCGACCTGCTGCTTACCGATTCGGGCTGTATTCAGGAGGAGGCGCCGTCACTCGGTAAGCCGGTGCTGGTCATGCGTGATACTATCGAACGTCCTGAGGCTGTCGATGCAGGAACGGTACGTTTGGTGGGTGCAAACAAAAACAGATCGTCGAGCAGGTGAGTGCCTTGCTGGATGATGTCGAGTGTTATCGAACGATGAGTGTTGCGCATAACCCTTACGGAGATGGGCAAGCCAGTAAACGTATTGCCAAGGTGTTGCAGCAACGACCGTCATAGGGTTTCCCATATGGCTTGAGACTTTAGTACGCTTAATCATTGATACGTCACAATTAAGGTAGTGTGGAAATGGAATTTAATAAGGTTTCGGTAATCGGACTTGGCTATATCGGTTTGCCGACTGCGGCGGTGCTGGCATCGCGCGGAATCGATGTGATCGGTGTTGATGTGACCGAGCGGGCGGTTGAAACGATCAATCGAGGCGAGGTTCATATCGTCGAGCCCGACCTGGATATCATTGTTAAGGCGGTGGTGACGACCGGCAAGCTCAGGGCCTCGTTAGTTACCGAGCCAGCCGATGCGTTTATGATAGCGGTACCTACGCCGTTTAAAGATCAGCATCAACCTGATTTGCAATATATTCATCAGGCCGCAGAAGCTATTGCTCCAGTATTGGTTGTGGGGAATCTGGTGGTGTTGGAATCCACCTCCCCCGTCGGCGCCACCGAAAAACTGTCGCAATGGTTGGCCGAATTGCGGCCCGATTTGAAGTTCCCCCATCAAACCAGCGAGCGGCCTGATATTCATTTAGCCCACTGCCCCGAACGCGTGTTGCCTGGACGGGTATTGCATGAACTGGTGGCGAATGATCGAGTCATTGGAGGCTTGACCCGGAGCTGTGCCGAGCAGGCTAAAAAACTGTACCAAACATTCGTTAGAGGCGAGTGTATAGTCACCGATGCCCGAACTGCAGAGCTGTGCAAGCTGACTGAGAATGCGTTTCGTGATGTCAATATCGCCTTTGCTAACGAGTTATCGATGATCTCGGATCATCTTCACGTTAATGTTTGGGAGTTAATAGAGCTGGCCAATCGTCATCCGCGGGTCAATATTCTTAACCCTGGACCGGGAGTCGGTGGACACTGTATCGCGGTGGATCCTTGGTTTATTGTCAGTAGTGCGCCCGAGCAGTCTCGGCTGATTGCCATGGCGCGACAGGTTAACGATGGTAAGCCTCTGTATGTGATGGATAAGGTACGTCGCGCTGCCGATGAATTTAAGCGTCCCGTAATTGCTTGCTTGGGACTGGCGTTTAAAGCTGATATTGATGACCTTCGGGAAAGTCCGGCATTAGATATTGTTAAGACATTGGCCCGTGACCAGGTCGGGAGACTGCTAGTTGTTGAGCCTAATATTTCCCAGTTACCCGATGAGTTGATAGAGCTAGGCGTTGAGCTGGTTGCACTCAATGAGGCTTTGGATGAGGCAAATTTACTGGTTGCACTGGTCGATCACCGCGAGTTTAAACAGATCCCTTTGTCGCAGGTCACCAGCAAAGTCGTTATCGATACCCGAGGGTTGTGGTAAGCGATGAAGGCCCAGTAGTCTTTGGTTATTTGGCTGAATTGAACAGTTCATAGATGGGTTTTCAAAGAGTATTTATATGCAAGTGACTATTTTTGGAACGGGCTATGTTGGCTTGGTGACAGGGACCTGTTTGGCTGATGCGGGGCACCATGTCTGCTGTGTAGATATAGATTCTGTCAAGATTGATCGGTTGAATGCCGGCGAGATGCCGATCTTTGAACCGGGTTTGGCGCCGTTGGTGGAAAAAAATCTTACCAGTGGGCGACTGCAGTTTAGCGTTGATGCAGAGGCTGCTATCAATCTCAGCGAGCTGATTTTTATCGCGGTGGGAACGCCTCCCGGTGAGGATGGCTCTGCTGATTTGAGTTATGTGCTAACCGTTGCGCGGCAGATCGCAGAATCGATGACCGCAGATAAGATCGTGGTCACAAAGTCGACCGTTCCGGTGGGCACGGCGGCGTTGGTGAAGCGCGAGATAGATCTGGTTTTGCGGCAAAGAGAGGTGTCGTTTGCTGCAGATGTAGCGTCAAATCCGGAGTTTTTAAAAGAGGGGAGTGCGGTTGCCGACTTTATGAAGCCTGACCGGATCGTAATTGGCAGTGATTGTCCGCGTGTACAGGAGCAGATGAGCCATTTGTATGCACCGTTTAATCGGATGCGCGATAAACTGGTGTTTATGGACTCTCATTCATCTGAACTAACCAAATATGCAGCCAATGCGATGCTGGCCACCAAGATCAGTTTTATGAATGAGATGGCCAACTTAGCCGAGCGGCTTGGCGCTGATATAGAACAGGTACGCCGAGGTATCGGGGCCGACCCTCGGATCGGTTATCATTTCATCTACCCTGGCTGTGGTTATGGTGGGTCTTGTTTTCCCAAAGATGTTCAGGCCATGACACGGATGGCCGATCAGGTAGACTACCCGGCAGAGCTGTTGAACGCTGTTGAATCGGTCAATCAGCGGCAGAAGTTAAAGTTGTTTGAACGGGTGATTGATCATTTTGATGGGCCGCTACAAGGCAAAACATTTGCGCTGTGGGGGTTGGCGTTTAAGCCGAATACCGATGATATGCGCGAAGCGCCAAGCCGGATTTTGATTGAGCGGCTGCTTCACGCTGGCGCTAGGGTTCGGGCCTATGATCCTGAGGCGCTACTGGAAGCTCAGCGTCTTCTGGGGTCTCGCGATGGCCTTGAATTCTGCGAGTCGCAAGAACAGGTGTTGGTTGGTGCGGATGCTTTGTTGATCTGCACGGAATGGAAATGCTTTTTGAATCCAGATTTCGAGGCGCTAAAAAGTACCCTCAATCAACCGCTTATTTTTGATGGTCGAAATCTGTATGATCCTGAAAGTCTTAAGGAAATGGGCTTTACCTATTACGCGATCGGGCGGGGAGATAGTGTAAAATGCCCGTGAATGCCTCAAGGCGGCTAGGGTCCAGATGTTAAAACAGTTACTTTCGTTACATCGCAATCAGAAAGCCGCTGTTATAGCGTTAGTTGATACGCTATTGGTGATGTTCTCATTGTGGTTGGCATTTTCACTTCGTTTGGGTGAGCTGTATCAGCCGCAGGGGAAGCAATGGCTATTGTTTGCGGCCGCACCGCTGGTCGCCATTCCTATCTATATACGGCTGGGCTTATATCGAGCCGTGATCCGTTATATCGGTCACCGAGCTATGGTGACGATTGGCTATGCTAACGCGCTGTTGGCGCTAGTCTGGTCGCTGCTACCTTTTTATCTGTCGAATTTTTTCCACTGGGAACTCTTTTCACCGCGCTCACTGCCACTGATTTTCTGGATGGTATTGTGCATTTTGGTGGGTGGTAGCCGGCAGGTTGCCCGCTGGTTTATCGCTGGGGCATTTCGCGAACGCAAGGGAAGTCATGTCTTAATCTACGGTGCCGGTGAGGCCGGTGTGCAGTTGGCGCTGTCGTTAAGCCAAAGTAGCAGTGTCAGGTTGTTGGGTTTTATCGACGATGATAAAACATTATCAGGGCAACAGATCGCCGGGCTTAAGGTGTTGGGGGGGCTGTCTGTTGTCCAGGATTTACGCCGTGATTATGAGTCGCTCGAAGTGCTATTGGCGATGCCGAGTGCAACACCGGCGGATCGACGTAGAATCTTGCAGGCGCTAGAGCTGGTCGAGGTGGCAGTGCGAACGATGCCGTCGTTAGACCAGGTGGCGTTAGGGCGTGCTGATTTGACCGAGCTGAATGAGATTGATCTGACCGATCTACTCGGCCGTGAGATGGTAGAGGCCGATCCAGCGTTGCTTGAGCAGAGTGTTGCTGGATGCCGGGTGTTGGTGACGGGGGCAGGAGGATCGATCGGCTCTGAAATCTGTCGTCAATTGTTACAGCAGGCTCCCCAGCGGTTGGTGCTGTTGGATCAGAACGAATTTTCACTGTATCAAATCGAGGCCGAACTGCGCCAACGAATCGAACTGTTTGAGCTGCAGGTTGAATTGGTAGCAGTGTTGGGAACGGTATCGGATCAGCTGCGAATGGAGCGGCTGGTCTCTGCCTACCAGGTTCAGACGCTTTACCATGCAGCGGCGTATAAGCATGTCCCGATTGTGGAGCAAAATGTTATTCCTGGGGTGCGCAATAATGTTCTGGGAACCTGGGTCATCGCCCAGGTAGCGATGAGGCTGGGGGTGGAACGGTTTGTGTTAGTGTCTACCGATAAGGCGGTTCGGCCCACCAATATTATGGGCGCGAGTAAGCGGCTGGCAGAGATGGTGTTACAGGGATTACAACGCCATCCGCAAAACAGCTCGACTCACTTTATGATGGTTCGGTTTGGTAATGTGTTGGGGTCGTCCGGATCGGTGATCCCGCTGTTCAAGCGGCAGATCGATCAAGGTGGGCCGGTCACGGTAACCGACCCCGAGATCACGCGTTATTTTATGACGATCCCCGAAGCGGCGTCGTTGGTGATCCAGGCCGGCTCATTGGGACAGGGTGGCGAGTTGTTTGTTCTGGATATGGGAGCGCCAGTGCGAATTGCCGATCTGGCTCAGCGGATGGTTCGCCTGAGTGGTCATCGGGTTGCCGGAGGTCGACGTTCAGGGATCGAAATTCGCTATACCGGTCTCAGGCCGGGAGAAAAGCTGTTCGAAGAGTTGCTGATCGGTGATAACGTTACTAACACATCGCATCCAAGAATCATGATGGCGCATGAAGAGGGGCCAGACAGTGAGCAGCTTGAGCAGATCATTGCTACATTGAGTGAGCTTGTCGATCAGCAAGCGGTTGAATCGTTGCGTGGGTTGTTGTTGCAGCAGGTGAGAGGTTTTGCACCTCAGTGCGGTAATGAAGATTTATTAAGTCGTTTCGATTGAAAATATCGTGACTGGATTGTTTGATGAACAACGGGGTAATTATGAACTTGAGTGAGCTAAGGATAGCGGTAATAGGCTTAGGATATGTAGGCCTGCCGCTGGCGGTGGCGTTTGGGCGCCGGTACTCGACACTGGGCTTTGATGTTAATCCGCAGCGGATTGACAAGCTCAGGCAAGGGGTTGATGACACGCTTGAGGTAAGCGCCGATGAGTTAAAGACCGTCGAGCAATTGCGTTTTACTGCCGATGCTAAGCAGCTTAGAGAGTGCAACTGTTATATCGTTACCGTGCCGACTCCTATCGATGTTCATAAACAGCCGGACCTGACCCCGCTTAGACGAGCGTCAGAAACCGTGGGTGCGGCGCTGAAATCGGGTGATGTGGTGGTGTATGAGTCTACGGTCTACCCGGGGGCTACCGAGGAGGTCTGCGTACCGATTCTGGAGCAAGTATCAGGGTTGGTGTTCAATCGTGATTTTGTTGTGGGCTATAGCCCCGAGCGCATCAACCCCGGCGATAAGAGCCATCGATTAGAGACCATTCTTAAGGTGACATCGGGGTCGACTGCTGAGGCCGCTATGCATATCGACCAGTTGTACGGATCGATTATTACTGCTGGTACCCATCTCGCCAGCTCGATTAAGGTCGCCGAAGCAGCCAAGGTTATTGAAAATACCCAGCGTGATTTGAATATAGCCTTGGTTAACGAGTTGGCGATTATCTTCAACCGGCTGGGCATCGATACCGGAGAGGTACTAGCGGCAGCAGGCACCAAGTGGAATTTTCTGCCGTTTCGGCCCGGTTTGGTTGGCGGTCACTGTATCAGCATTGACCCCTACTACCTGACTCACAAGGCTCAAGCGGTGGGCTATCACCCTGAGATTATTTTGGCTGGTCGACGGCTGAATGATGGTATGGGCGCTTACGTGGTGTCGCAGGTGATCAAAAAGATGACTCAGAAGAAAATTCAGGTGATGGATAGTCGGGTGTTGATTCTTGGGTTGGCATTCAAGGAGAACTGTCCTGATCTGCGCAATACCCGGATTGTCGACATGATTCAGGAACTCGAGGAGTATCATGCAGAGGTTGAGGTGTATGATCCTTGGGTTAGCCCCGAAGAGGCAAAGCTGGAGTATGCTATTGAGCTGCTCGAGACGCTTGAACCGAATCGTTACGATGCGGTTATCTTGGCGGTTGCTCATGAGCAGTTTCAAGCGCTGGGTGTCGAGGCTATACAAGCGCTGTGTAAATCTACCTCGGTGCTGTTCGATATTAAACATATGTTGCCGGTTACGGCTGTTGATGGGCGCTTGTAGTACACAAAACATATTTTGCATTGATACTAGCCGTGCTCAACGGCCTAGCCAACTCCGGATGGAGAAAATTCGCAGTGTTAATATTCGCATTGTTAATAAAGGGATAATGTCATGAAGGTCTTAGTTACCGGCGCTGCCGGGTTTATCGGGTTTCATGTCAGCCAGTATTTGATCAATCGTGGCGACCAAGTGGTCGGATTGGATAATCTAAATGATTATTATGACGTGTCGCTCAAGCACGCGCGCTTAGCTCAGCTTGACGACAACCCCAATGCCGAGCTGTTTCAGTTTGTGAAACTTGACCTGGCCGATACCGCGGCGATGGAGCAGTTATTTAAGACCGAGAAATTTGATCGAGTGGTTAATCTTGCCGCTCAGGCCGGGGTTCGCTACAGCATCGAAAACCCTCGCGCTTATATAGATAGTAATATCGTCGGCTTCTTAAATATTTTGGAGGGTTGCCGCCATAACGGCGTCAAACATCTGGTTTATGCGTCTTCGAGTTCTGTTTATGGCGCCAATGAGACGTTGCCGTTTTCCGAGCACGATAATGTTGACCACCCTTTATCGCTCTATGCAGCGTCTAAAAAATCTAATGAGTTGATGGCGCATACCTATAGCCACCTTTATGGGATGGCGACGACTGGATTACGCTTCTTTACGGTTTATGGTCCCTGGGGGCGGCCGGATATGGCGTTGTTCCTATTTACCAAGGCGATTAAGGCGCAGAAGCCAATCGATGTCTTCAACTATGGTAAGCATCGACGCGATTTTACTTATATCGATGATATTGTTGAAGGCGTTATACGGACGCTGGACCGGGTCGCTGAATCGAATCCGCTTTGGGATGGTAAGACCCCTGATCCGGCTACCAGTAAAGCCCCTTGGCGGGTGTTTAATATCGGCAATCAAAATCCGGTAGAACTATTGGATTATATTGGTTGTATCGAAGCCGAACTGGGCCGTAAGGCACAGGTTAATTTGCTGCCACTGCAACCTGGTGATGTGCCGGATACGTCATCGGATGTTGCTGCGCTGGAGGCCTGGGTAGACTATAAGCCCGAGACAACTGTAGAGGTTGGTATCGCCCGGTTTATCGCCTGGTACCAAGGCTATTTCAAACAGAGCTAAGTTGTAGTCGCTAGTTGGCGTTGTGACTCAAGAGGGTGGCTGCAGTTCGTCTTCTGAGCGGTGACTGAAAGGCAGAAACTTCCATTTGAATATATTGATAACCGGTGCCACCGGGTTTGTCGGTCAACATCTCTGCCGAGCATTGCTGGCTCAGGGCTATGCTGTTCGCGTGCTGGTGCGCGATCCAGGCCGATTGCCAGTGGCAATGATCGACCAGCTTGATGTGGTAGAAATCCTTGGGCTAGATGATGATCGAACCATCGCCCAAGCGGTGGTGGATATCGATGTGGTGGTGCATCTAGCGGCTCGTGTGCATGCCATGGATGATACCGAGGCCCAAGATAAAGAGTATCAACGAGTCAACTGCCATGGCACGATGAACTTGGCTCATATAGCCGCAGAGGCGGGTGTACGACGCTTAGTTTTTCTTAGCTCTATTAAAGTTAATGGCGAGGAGCGAGCCTTGCCCTATCTCGCATCGGACACTCCTAACCCTCAAGACGCCTATTCGCTTTCTAAATATAGTGCAGAACGCGAGTTATTAGCGTTCGCCAAGGTCAGCCAATTAGACGTGGTGATAGTCCGGCCTCCGTTAATATATGGGCCAGGAGTGAAAGCTAATTTTTCCCAGTTGATTGGCTGGGTCGAGCACCAGCGCCCTTTGCCTTTGGCGGGATTAAATAATCGGCGGGCATTAGTTAGTGTCGATAACGTGGTGGATCTGTTGCGGGTGTGTATTTCGCACCCAAATGCGAAAGGCCAGGTATTTTTGGTTTCAGATGATGAGTCTGTTTCAACGTCAGAGTTAATCAGACGTATCGCGCAAGCTTACGGTGTTAAACCGAGATTGTTTTTTTGTCCGGTGCTACTGCTTAGAGTGGCCGCCAAGCTATTAGGAAAATCGAGTGGTATGGATCGGCTTTTGGGATCTTTAAGCGTGGATATAAACGCCACCAAACAGCGATTAGATTGGACGCCGCCAAAGACGATGATGCAGACACTGGACAATATGGCAAACTCTACCGACCCGGCAGCCTGTTTAGAGCGGCGATTGAGCGATGGGTAAAAGAATAAGGACCACTGCTATTGAATAGTTTTATCTATCCATTGGTGTCAGTGGTATCGCTGTTATTTGCGGTTATAGCTTTGCAATTGCTTCGACGCCAACAGTTATTTGATCTGCCTAACGAGAGAAGTTCGCATAGCACACCGGTTCCGAGAGGAGGTGGGGTGAGCTTTGCGATATTGTACCTGCTGCTGCTGAGCGGGCTGGCTTTGGCAGGAGAGTTGCCTGTTATTGAAGCGTTGGTGCTTATTGTCGGTGGCGGGGTTTTGGCGCTGATTGGTTTTCTTGACGATCGTTTCAGCTTGTCGTCTAAGAGTCGTCTGCTGGTTCAGCTGGTCTGTGCCGCGATCTCGGTATTAAGCTTTTATTACTATCAGTTATCCGGTGGCTCGGGATTGTTGTGGCTATGGTTAGGGGGGCTGGTTTTAGCTTCTATTTGGTGGGTTAACCTATTCAACTTCCTTGATGGTATTGATGGTTATGCGATCAGCGAAGCTGTTTTAATAAGTACTGCTGCCGCTGGATTGTGCTTACAAGGTGCTGAAAATATTTATCCGCAACTGTTTTTATTGCTTGCAGCATCGCTGATTGGTTTTGGTGTGCTCAACTGGGCGCCTGCAAAGTTGTTTATGGGGGATGTGGGGAGTTATTTTTTAGGTTTTATTCTTGCTATGCTGGCGGTATTAACCGTGCGCGAGCAACTTATTTCACCGTTGGTCTGGTTGATTTTAACTGCTCTATTCTGGATAGATGCGAGCGTCACCTTATTGCGCAGGATGTTACGCGGAGAGCGTTGGTATCAAGCTCATCGTTCGCATGCCTATCAAATATTATCGCGTCGTTGGCAAAGCCATCAGCGGGTTTCATTGCTGGCGATAGCAATAAATACTGTCTGGTTAATACCGTTAAGTTTTGTTTGTCAGTGGCTGCTTGATACCGACCAATTTGGGTTCGCATTGGGGGTGTTTGTTTGTGCCTGTGTGCCGATAGCTTGCGGAGTATATTGGCTTAAATCAGGGGTTGATAATGGTTGAATAAACCAAGATGGTATTTTCGATTGATTAATGAATGTCTTGGTTTATTGATCAAAATGTCATATTAAATTTGCGAATATTGAATAAACCATATATTTTTACCTTACCTGTCTATTTGAACCATTATTGGGGTCACTCATGAGCGATATTTTAAATGTGCTGACGCGCAAAACTTCACTGCGTAAAGCATGTAAAGAGTTGTCGGCTTCTGAACTCGAAAAACTGTTTGAAAATCTGTCTGATCTGATTAACGAGCGAAAGCAGGAAGAGGCGGCCATAGAGGCCGAGCGAGCTCAAAAGCAGGCCAGTATTGATGCAATTAAAAAGCAGATGGCTGATAACGGTGTGGATCTAAACGATCTTCTTGCGACGCTGGAAGCCGCTCCTGCTGCTAAGCCAAAGGGAACGGTCAAGCCGAAATATCAGATTGAAGATGGCGAAGGTAATATCCTACAGTGGACCGGGCGCGGTCGTACGCCAAAGCTGTTTCAACAGTATTTCGATCAAGGCGGTAGCAAGGAAGATTGCCTGATTGGTTAAGGTTTGTAATGGCAGTTAGATCAAGAAAAGGTGCGCTCTGCGCGCCTTTTTTATTTGGGCGTATAATGATTAACCTAAGATCTCCGATCGGAATAATTGGAACCGGCTTGTAGGGCTGCTATGATGCCGCGCTTGAAATGATGCCTGTCCTGGTATTCTCTGTTCACTGGTGAGTTAAATGTCCGACGAAAAGTTACAAAAAGTCTTAGCTCGAGCAGGGGTTGGATCGCGCCGAGAGATGGAGCGCTGGATCCAAAGTGGCCGCATCACCGTTGATGGTAAAGTAGCCGGACTCGGGGATCGCATCGGGTCCGATGCAGAGGTGACGGTAGATGGTCGCCCGGTAAAGCTGGCTACGTCGTCGGCGTCTGACAGTCGTGTTATTTTATATAACAAGCCGGTCGGTGAAATTTGCACCCGTAATGATCCTGAAGGGCGCCCCACCGTGTTTGAAAAGCTGCCGAAGATTAAAGGTGGGCGCTGGATCTCTGTTGGGCGGCTGGATATCAATACCAGCGGGTTGTTGTTGTTCACCACCGATGGTGAGTTGGCCAATAAACTGATGCACCCCTCTTCTCAGATTGATCGAGAGTATGCGGTGCGGGTTCATGGCCAGGTTACCGATGATATGGTGAAAAAGCTGCGCGAAGGTGTGCTGCTTGAGGATGGTATGGCGCGCTTTACTGATGTGCAGCATTTTGATGGCGCCGGTAGCAATCAGTGGTATCACGTCACCATTATGGAGGGGCGCAACCGTGAGGTGCGGCGGTTGTGGGAGTCACAGGATGTTGAGGTCAGTCGGCTGAAACGAGTGCGCTACGGTTGCATCTTTGTTCCCAAGCAGGTGTCGTCGGGTCAGTGGATAGAACTGGGTCAAAAAGAATTGAATGATTTGTGCGATTTGGCGTCGCTGGAGCGTCGTAAGGTGGCTCAAAAGACGATCGAGCAGTTTAAGGCTGATAAGCGGGTACAGAAAAAGGCCCGGCCGCAGCGTTCGGTTGAGGCAAAACGAGGTCGCTCACCACGTCGGGGTTAGTGCCGCCGTTCGGTTGTGATTAAGAAATTGTTGCCCCCGCTATTGCGGGGGTAGTTGTTTTTGGATATCGGCTAGATTCCCTAGCCTTGGGCATCAATAGATTGGCCGTTGGTGCCTTTGCTGTCGGGGCCCATCAAGAATAGATAGGTGGGCATGATCTGTTCGGGTGTGGCCAGCTGGTTAGGGTTTTCTCCAGGGTAGGCCGTAGCGCGCATGTTGGTGCGGGTGGCGCCTGGGTTGATTGCGTTGACGCGGATGTTTGAGGTGTTCTCCAGTTCGTCTGCCAGTACTTGCATCAGGCCTTCGGTTGCAAACTTGGATACCGCGTAGGCACCCCAGTAGGCGCGTCCTTGGCGGCCAACCCCCGAGCTGGTGAAAATCACCGATGCATCGTCTGATTTCATTAATAGCGGCAGCATCGTCTGGGTTAATAAAAACTGGGCGTTGACGTTGACCTGCATGACCTGGTTCCAGGTGCTGGGGTCGTAGTTTTCGATAGGGGTCCGGTTGCCGAGCAGGCTGGCGTTGTTTAGTAGTCCATCGATTTGGCCGAACTCTTTTTCAATCGTTGCGGCGACAACCTCATAATCATGGGGTGCTGCGCCTTCAAGGTTGATCGGGAATATCGCTGGTTGTGGCCAGCCCTTCGCTTCGATCTCATCGTAAACGGCTTCGAGTTTTTTAGTTGTGCGCCCGGCCAATATCACTGTCGCTCCATGCTGGGCAAAGCTCAGTGCGGCGGTTCGTCCGATACCATCTCCGGCACCGGTGATCAAAATAATACGGTCTTTAAGAAGCTGCTCTGGAGCTTGGTAGTCAAACATGGTGTGGTTCCGTGTGTCTTGCCAGTTCTGGCGAGTCGAGTTTATGTTCTGTGGGCGATGGAGCGCCGATAGATTGAGTGTGGTCTAGTCCAGCGCTTGTATCCAGTTGAGTAGTTGTAGCGGTGAGTCAGCTTGCTGATCGGCATTCCAGTCGTCGGGCTTGTCATCAGTGCTCAGGTAGCCGTAGAGCGCGGCAATCGTGGTCATGCCCGCGTTGATTCCCGCTTCGATATCGCGTCTATGATCGCCGACATAAATGCTTTGGTGTGGCGGGCTGCCAAGTTTGGAGCAGGCTTTGAGCAAGCCTTCGGGGTGAGGCTTGGTTTGCTTAACATGGTCGGGGCAGATCAGTACGCCGCAGCGATTGTCGAGTTGTAGCTGCTTGAGAAGAGGGAGGCAAAACCGTTCGGGTTTATTGGTGACGATCCCCCAGGGGATCTGTCGCAGCTCAAGCCACTGGAGCAAGGTTTCGATACCGTCGAAGAGTCGCGAATCTTGTGCCGGCGACTGCTGATAGCGTGCTAACAGTTGTTGTCGAAGCGGTTCGGATTGGGGGTGGTTGGCGTCGATGTTAAAGGCGCTATGCACCATCGCAGCGGCGCCGTTGGATACCTGCTGGCGTACGGCATGGTAATCGATTTCCGATAATTGGCGCTCAGCTCGCATCTGGTTAAGCAGTCGGAAAAAGTCGGGTGCGGTATCGAGCAGGGTGCCATCTAGATCGAACAGTACTGCTGTGGACTGGCTGGTGAGCATAATTAAGCAGGCTTGTTGAGCTGTAACAGATAGTTAACGCTGACATCGTGAGGGTCTAAGCGATACTGCTTGGTTAGCGGGTTGTAAGTCATACCGCAGGTGGTGCCGATCTCTAACTCGGCTTCACGGCACCAGTTGGCAAGTTCGCTGGGGCGGATAAACCTGTTGTGATCGTGGGTGCCTTTAGGGACTAGGTTGAGCAAGTACTCGGCGCCGACAATCGCAAAAAGGTAGGACTTGGGGTTGCGGTTGAGCGTCGAGAAGAACAGTTGACCGCCGGGCTTGGTGAGTCGGGCGCAGGCTTGGACTACCGAGGCGGGGTCGGGAACGTGCTCAAGCATCTCCATGCAGGTGACGGCGTCGAAACTTTCGGGTTGCTCGCTGGCGAGCTGTTCGACGGTAACCTGACGGTACTCCACTTTGACACCCGACTCCAAGCCGTGCAGCTTGGCGATCTTGAGTGGCGTTTCGCCCATATCGATACCGCTGACGTCAGCACCTCTGACGGCCATCGATTCGGATAGGATGCCGCCGCCGCAGCCGACATCAAGCACCCGCTTTCCTGCTAGCGCGACGTATTCGTCGACAAAGTTAACCCGCAACGGGTTGATCTCATGCAGTGGCTTGAACTCGCTCTCTTTGTCCCACCAGCGGCTGGCAAGTGCCTCAAATTTGGCAATTTCATCGTGGTCTACGTTGCTGTGAGTTTTTGCGCTGTCAGAGGTCATGCGAGGTCCGGTCATGATGGCAGTTGCAGGACTGGGCATGTTACCACTGAGGTCGAGCTCATCACAGCTTTGAGGTTGAATTTACAAGTGAATTTACTACTCCCGAGGCTGGGGGTTTGTGGTATGATTTGGCTCATTTTTTAGCGTGGTCGAAGAGTGTTCGTTTCGACCCTGAACTGGTGGTAAAGCCAGCCCAATAAAGGGTGGCTGAACAAAAGGGATAACAGGGTTATATGGGTGAGCTAGCCAAACAGATCCAGCCGATCAATATCGAGGACGAGCTGAAGCAGTCGTATCTGGATTACGCCATGAGTGTCATCGTCGGGCGAGCGTTGCCAGATGTGCGTGATGGCCTCAAACCGGTGCATCGACGCGTATTGTTCGCGATGCACCGGTTGAATAATGACTGGAATAAACCCTACAAAAAATCAGCGCGAGTTGTTGGTGATGTGATCGGTAAATACCATCCACACGGTGACTCAGCGGTATACGACACCATCGTACGGATGGCGCAGCCGTTTTCGATGCGACACATGTTGGTCGACGGTCAGGGTAACTTCGGCTCGGTTGACGGCGATTCTGCCGCGGCGATGCGATATACCGAAGTGCGGATGGCCAAGATTTCTCACGAGATTCTTGCCGATCTAGAGAAAGAGACCGTCGATTACGTTCCTAACTACGACGGCACCGAGATGATTCCGGCGGTGATGCCAACCCGGACTCCGAACCTATTGATTAATGGTTCCTCGGGTATCGCGGTAGGTATGGCGACCAATATTCCGCCACATAACCTCAATGAAGTCGTTAAAGGCACTATCGCGCTCATCGATAATCCTGAGTTGGATATCGACCAGCTGATGGAATATATACCGGGTCCCGATTTTCCCACTGGCGCCATCATTAATGGTCGAGCCGGGATTCTGCAGGCTTACCGTACTGGACGAGGACGGATTTACCTGCGCTCCAAATACCATGTCGAAGAGAATGAAAAGAACGGTAAGCCATCGATCGTTGTCACTGAGATTCCGTATCAGGTCAACAAAGCTCGGTTAATCGAAAAAATTGCCGAGTTGGTCAAAGAGAAGAAAGTCGAGGGGATTACCGAGCTGCGCGACGAGTCCGATAAGGATGGTATGCGAGTGGTGATCGAGTTACGTCGCGGCGATGTGCCCGAGGTGGTGGTTAACAATCTCTATGCCCATACGCAGATGGAGAATGTGTTCGGGATTAACGTCGTGGCCTTGGTCGACGGTCAGCCCAAGACGCTTAATCTGAAAGAGCTGCTTGAGGCCTTTGTTCGTCACCGTCGTGAAGTGGTCACGCGTCGTACGATTTTTGAGTTGCGTAAGGCCCGCGAGCGTGGCCATGTTCTAGAAGGTTTGGCTGTGGCGCTGGCCAATATCGATCCGGTTATCGAGTTGATCAAGCAGTCGAAAACCTCCGCTGAGGCCAAAGAGAAGCTGGTTGAAGTTAGCTGGTTGCCGGGTAATGTGACCGACATGCTAGAGCGGGCGGGTGCCGACGCCTGTCGTCCCGATGAGCTGCCAAGCCAGTATGGCATGGTGGAGGGGCGCTACTATCTGTCTCCGGTTCAAGCCCAGGCTATCCTAGATTTGAAACTGCACCGCCTGACCGGGATGGAGCAGGATAAGCTGATCGAAGAATACAAGCAGCTGCTGGATATTATCGCCGAATTGCTGCGTATTTTGGGTAGTACCGAACGCTTGATGGAGGTCATCCGCGAAGAACTAGAGGCAATTATTGCCGAGTACGGGGATGAGCGCCGCACCGAGATCATGGCCTCGCGTAGTGATCTGACCATAGCCGACCTGATTACCGAAGAAGATATGGTGGTAACCATCTCGCATGGGGGGTACGCCAAAACCCAGCCGCTGGATACCTATCAGGCGCAGCGTCGTGGTGGCCGTGGCAAATCGGCCTCAGCCATTAAAGATGAAGATTTTATTGAACATCTGTTGGTGGCCAATACGCACGATACGATTCTGTGCTTTACCAGTCGGGGCAAGGTGTACTGGCTGAAAGTGTTTGAAATTCCACCGGCCAGCCGTAGTTCGCGTGGTCGTCCGATTGTGAATATTTTGCCGTTGGAAGAGGGTGAGCGAATCACCACCATCCTGCCGGTCAATGAGTACAGTGAAGACCGCTTTGTCTTTATGGCCACTGCATTTGGTACGGTCAAGAAAACCCCGCTGGTTAATTTCTCGCGTCCACGCAGTAGTGGATTGATCGCGCTGGGGCTGGATGAGGGTGATACCTTGATCGGTGCCGCAATCACTAGCGGTGATCAAGAGGTTATGTTGTTTAGCGATGCCGGCAAGACGGTACGTTTTAAAGAGGAATTGATCCGTCCGATGAGTCGTCAGGCACGTGGTGTTCGGGGTATTCGTGTTGAAGGTGAGGCGCGAGTGATCGCGTTGATTATCCCTGAAGAGGGTGGTCGGATACTGACGGCCAGCGTCAAAGGTTACGGTAAGATGACGGCGATCGATGACTTCCCTACCAAAGGGCGCGGTGGTAAAGGCGTGATCGCGATGACCTTGTCGGAACGGAACGGCCATCTAGTGGGTGTCGAACAGGTGTTTGAGGGTGATGAAGTGATCCTGATCTCCGACCAGGGTACCTTGGTTCGGACGCGTACCGATGAGATTACGGTCCAAAGTCGAAACACTCAGGGCGTTACGCTGATTCGGGTTGCCGAAGATGAGAAGCTGGTAGGAACTGCCCGAGTTGAAGAACCTGAAGATAATGGCGCTGATTTGACCGAAGAGGATGAGATCGAAGGTGCTGAAAGCGTCGTTGCTGAGGCGCAAGAGAGCAGTAACGATGAGTAAGCTCGACGAGCAGCTAGCCCTGCTGCGCGATGAGATCGATGCTGTTGACAGGCAGATCCTGCAGCTAGTCAGTCAGCGAGCTAATTGTGCTACGCGCGTTGCAGAGGCCAAGCAGACGCACTCCGAATCGGAGCAGCAGGCGGTGTTTTACCGCCCTGAGCGTGAAGCCCAAGTATTGCGGCGGATCATGGATAGTAATGAAGGGCCGCTGGGTGATGAAGAGGTGGCGCGGGTGTTTCGTCAGATCATGTCGTCCTGTTTGGCGCTTGAGCAGCCGATGCATATCGCCTTTCTCGGCCCGCAAGGTACCTTTACCCAGGCTGCTGCGTTTAAGCATTTTGGTAGTTCGGTGCTGAGCATGCCGTTGTCGTCGATCGATGAGGTATTTCGTGAGGTCGAATCGAAAGCGGCGCATTACGGTGTGGTGCCGATCGAGAATTCGACCGAGGGGATGGTCCATCACACGTTGGATATGTTCCGTCAGTCCGAGTTGAAAATTTGTGGCGAGGTCGAGCTGCGGATTCATCAGCACCTACTTGCCGCCGAAGGGGTGGATCTGGATGCGGTGACACGGATCTATTCGCATCAGCAATCGCTGGCTCAGTGCCGACGCTGGCTCGATGCGCGTTATCCGACCGTTGAACGCGTCGCGGTCAGTAGCAATGCCGAAGCGGCACGTCGGGCCGCGGCCGAGAAAGACCAGAACGTGGCGGCAATTGCTGGCGATATGGCGGCCGAGACGTACGGGCTTAATGTGGCCGCCGAAACAATTGAAGATCAGCCCGATAATACCACTCGGTTTCTGGTTGTCGGGCATCAGCTGAGCGGTCCTAGCGGCAAAGATAAAACCTCGATGTTGGTGGCGGCCCGTAACAAGCCGGGTGCGCTCTATCATCTGTTGGAGCCGTTTCATCGCCATGGCATCAGCTTGACCCGGTTGGAAACGCGTCCTTCGGGGACTGCTACCTGGGGTTATATTTTCTATATCGACTGCGAAGGTCATTTCAGCGATGAGCCGATTCAAACTGTGATGAAAGAGCTGGCCGACGAGGTGCTTGAGTTGAAGTTGTTGGGCTCTTATCCGCAGGCTGTTCTATAGCCGCAAGGCTATAGTCGAATCTATAAAGGAAACAAGCGTGAGTTGTGATTATCAGGCTTTGGACTCTGTGTTTGATGGGGCTCGGCCGCGATGAGTCAGGTAATTGATCGTCTGCTGGTGATTGGTCTGGGGCTGATCGGTGGTTCGTTTGCGTTAGGTCTAAAGCAGCGCGGCGGTTGCGGCAAGGTTGTTGGTTATGATCTAAGCCGGGATGAGTTGGCCGAGGGGCTGCGACTGGGGGTGATCGACGAGATTGCTGAGGACCTACGTCAGGCGGTTGAGCAGGCCGATGTGGTGATGCTGGCGGTGCCGGTTAAAGTGATGGAGCGGGTCATGGCGACGATCAGTCCATGGCTTAAGCCCGGTACAGTACTGACCGATGTAGGTAGCGCCAAAGGCAATGTAGTGGCGGCAGCGAAGCAGGTATTTGGTGAAGTGCCGGCTATGTTCGTGCCGGGTCATCCGATTGCGGGCTCTGAAAAAAGTGGCGTCACGGCGTCTAAATCCAATCTGTTTGCGGACCATAAGGTGATTCTTACGCCTCTGGCCGAGACGGATCGTCATGCGCTGCGACTGGTTCACGAGCTGTGGGCCAAGCTTGGGGCTGAAGTGCATCACATGGAAGTCCCGCGTCACGATGAGGTGTTGGCTGCAACCAGTCATTTGCCGCATCTGCTGGCGTTCTCATTGGTCGATACGTTGGCCAATGACCGTGAAAATCGCGATATCTTTCGCTATGCCGCTGGAGGCTTTCGCGATTTTACCCGGATTGCAGCTAGCGATCCGATGATGTGGCATGACATATTTTTGGCCAATCGAGAAGCGACGCTCAAGGTGCTCGACGAGTTTACCGCTGGAGTTGCCAGTTTGCGCCAAGCCATCGATCAAGCCGACAGTGAGGCGTTATTGGGTGTGTTTACCCGTGCTAAGTCGGCTCGTGATCATTTTACAAAAATTCTTTCTGGAACAGCGTATTCATTACCCATGAGCGAAAACGTTATTTTTAAGGTTCAACCCGGTGGACGGGTTCAGGGCCAGATCCGGGTTGCCGGAGACAAGTCGATCTCTCACCGTTCAATTATGCTCGGTGCGTTATCGGAAGGGGTTACCGAAGTCGAGGGCTTTCTCGAAGGCGAGGATGCGATGGCAACATTGCAGGCTTTTCGCGATATGGGGGTGGTGATCGAAGGCCCTGCGCAGGGGCGGGTCCGCATCCACGGTGTTGGCATGCACGGTCTTAAGCCTGCAGTTGGACCGTTGTATCTCGGTAATTCGGGTACGGCGATGCGACTGTTTGCTGGCTTGCTGGCTGGGCAGTCTTTCGATAGTGAGCTAATTGGCGATGAGTCGTTGAATAAGCGGCCGATGGAGCGGGTGGCTAAGCCGCTGAGATTGATGGGGGCGCAGATCGAAACAGCCGAGGGTGGTTGTCCGCCGATCCGTATCGCGGGTGGTCAGCCACTCAGCGCTATCGATTACGATATGCCGATGGCGAGCGCGCAGGTTAAGTCCTGTGTGCTGCTGGCAGGGCTTTATAGCGAAGGCGAGACCCGGGTTACCGAGCCGGCGCCGACGCGTGACCATACCGAACGAATGCTGACCGGCTTTGGTTATCCGGTTGAGAGAGAGGGGGCTACTGCTCGCGTCCAGGGTGGCGGTAAGATGACTGCTGCCCATATTGATGTGCCTGCAGATATTTCGTCGGCGACCTTTTTCATGGTTGCCGCCTCTATTTCGCCGGGTTCAGATCTGCTGCTCGAGCATGTTGGGATTAACCCAACCCGAATCGGAGTTATTAATATTCTCAGAGCGATGGGCGGTGATCTGTCGCTGACTAATGAGCGCGATGTTGGCGGCGAGCCGGTAGCTGATATTCGAGTGCGTTATGCCCCGCTTAAAGGGATTCATATTCCTGAGGATCAAGTGCCGTTAGCGATCGACGAGTTCCCAGCGTTATTTATTGCCGCAGCCTGTGCCGAAGGTACTACCGTGCTGACCGGCGCTGAAGAGTTGCGCGTCAAGGAGAGCGATCGGATTCAAGCGATGGTAGATGGCTTGGCTGCGTTGGGGGTGACCGTCGAAGGAACACCTGATGGTGCCGTGATTCAAGGTGGTTCGATACAGGGTGGGCGAGTTGATAGCCTGGGCGACCATCGTATAGCGATGTCGTTTGCGGTGGCCGCGTTACGTGCAGAGGGTGAAATCATTGTGGATGATTGTGCCAATGTCGCAACATCGTTCCCCAACTTCGTTGAACTGGCCAAGCAGGTCGGCTTAGGTATTCGTGTAGGGGCGAATTGATGACTGCGAGTTCTCCTTTAATTATCACAATCGACGGACCTAGTGGCTCGGGAAAAGGGACTATTGCCAAGCTTTTAGCCAGTGAACTGGGGTTAAGTCTGCTTGATAGTGGTGCGCTGTACCGTGTGTTGGGGCTTGCGGCGGTAAAGCGTGGTATAGACTTATCCGATGAGGCTGCACTTGAAGCGTTGGCTTTGGTGCTTGATGTGCGCTTTGAAGTGGCTGAAGAAAGCGACGGTGTTAGCGTGCTGCTTGATGGTAACGATGTCAGTCGTGAGATTCGTACCGAAGACGCCGGGCGTGCCGCTTCCATCGTGGCGGCTATCGAGCCTGTGCGTTCGGCGTTGTTGAATCGCCAGCGTGACTTTGCCCGGCTTCCTGGAGTGGTGGCTGATGGTCGCGATATGGGCACCGTGGTGTTTCCGACCGCGCAAGTTAAGGTGTTTTTGACCGCTAGTGCCGATGAGAGAGCGCGTAGACGTTGTAACCAATTGTTAGCTAAGGGATTTGATGCTAACCTTGGCGAAATATTACGCGATGTTCAGGAGCGTGATGCTCGTGATACGCAGCGAGCGGTGGCTCCTTTGAGGCCTGCTGTCGATGCGCTGGAGCTTGATTGTACCGATTTATCTGTTGATCAAGTGCTTGATATAATTAGGGAACATATTGCTGTTCGATAATGCTGCCTTACGGTCTGATAGATCTCTTGGGCAATATTCTGATCAATTTATAATCATCGTGGGTTGAATGTTAAATCAACGTCTATACTCTTGATAATTGCAAAATACAGCGCTAATTCTGTTAATAATCAACTGGATTGGCGATGTGTGGTAGAACAATCACTGGTTGCCAGAAGGTATGTTACGACGAGGTGTGCAGGCTATTAAGATCGGTGCTGTCAGAACCGTAGGGTTCTAGTTTGATCGAGTTGGCAGGCGTGAGTTTTAGTAACTACGTTCAGTAAGAGGAAAGTCATGACAAAGTCCGAGCTGATTGAGCGTCTGATAAACAGGCATGAGCATCTGTCGGTTAAAGATGTGGAGCTAGCGGTTAAGACCATGCTGGACCATATGACCGATTCGCTTTCTCAAGGGGAGCGGATAGAGATAAGGGGTTTTGGCAGCTTCTCGTTACATTTTCGGGCTCCACGAGTTGGGCGTAATCCTAAAACCGGAGAGTCAGTTGAGCTAGATGCTAAGCATGTACCTCACTTCAAGCCTGGCAAAGATTTGCGAGAGCAGGTTAACGATAGTTTGAAGCGCTTCCCATAGTGGCGCGTCGCAGATAGGGGCGTATTCTGTGCGGGTATTGAAAGTTTTATTGATTGCCGCTGTGGCAATGGTGATGTTGTTGGCCGGCGTGTTGTTGACCGTTAACAATCAACAGCAAATTGCAATTGATCTGGTTTTTGTACAGTTACCTGAGGCTAGTGTCTCACGGTGGTTGGTGTTGAGCTTCTTATCAGGCGTGATCTTGAGTTTGTTAATAGGAGGTGTGGCTTTGGTGGTGATGAAGGCGCGGCTGCGTCATGCTCGCCGAGCCGCTAATCAATCCGAGCGAGAGCTCGATAAGCTCAAAACGCTTCAACTTAATCAGTCGCTCTGAGGTCTGGGCTGTTTGTGGTGGTTTGTTGTTTAGGGGTTAAACGCGATTCTGCACTCGTTGGATCGCTACTGATTGTCATCAATAGTAAAATCCTCGTTCCTTTATTGCTAGGCTGGTAGGCAGCCCAATAAGGCGCTGTCTTGGTTTCTTGTTGAGATAGTGCTTCTGGTGCGTTCGTGCTTGGTTGTTTGGGCCAGTGTAGAGAGTGTTTAGGCTTGGCGCTGGCTTAGTTCATTTTTACGGGGCGTCTTGGCGCTATTCTATTTTTTGGAGTCCATATGTTAGAGCAGAAACACTCGTCGTCTCGAATAATAGTGGCGCTGGATTATCCTTCTATGGATCAAGCTTTGGCGATGGCGGCACGATTAGATCCTGCTTTATGTCGGGTTAAGGTGGGTAAAGAGCTGTTTACTCGCAGTGGGCCTCAGGTTGTGGATGCATTGCACCGGCTGGGGTTTGAGGTTTTTTTAGATCTGAAGTTTCATGACATTCCTAACACGACCGCTAAGGCGGTTTTGGCTGCCGCTGAGATGGGGGTGTGGATGGTTAATGTTCACGCATCCGGTGGGCAAAAGATGATGGAAGCCGCTCGAAATGAGTTGGGTAAGGCTCAAGGTCATCGCCCGCTGTTGATTGCAGTAACCGTTTTAACCAGTATGGTGGCCGCAGATCTGCAGCAGCTAGGCCTGCACGATGCGCCGCAAATGCAGGTTGAGCGGCTGGCGTCGTTGGCCCAGCAAAGTGGTATGGATGGAGTGGTGTGTTCCGCTCAGGAAGCGCAACTGTTGAAACAGCAGTTAGGAGCTGGGTTTTTGTTGGTGACGCCAGGAATTCGGCCGCTGGGTGCGGATGTTGGGGATCAGCAGCGCATCATGACTCCAGCTAAGGCCGTAAAGGCGGGGAGTGATTTCTTGGTTATGGGGCGTCCGATTACTCAGGCTGCGGAGCCGGTAGCTGCCTTGAAGAGTGCTTTGGCGGAAATTGATACCCTAGGCTAGACTAACAGTTCGCCCATGGAGGGAATCAATATATCTATACACAAGGAGTGTGATGATGATCCAGATAATCAAAGCAGGATTGTTCGGACTGTTAATGGGAATGTCGCTGTCGGTTGCTGCAGGTGTTGATATTAACCAGGCTTCGGCTGAACAGTTGGCTCAAGAGCTAAATGGCATCGGCTTGGTCAAGGCGCAGGAGATAGTTCGCTATCGCGAGCAGAATGGGCCTTTTCAATCGGTTGATCAGTTGGTGGCGGTAAAGGGGATCGGGGCTACATTGCTCGAGCGGAATAAAGCGATGCTAGAGATCTCTCCACCAAAGGGGTCGACCAAAAATTAACCTGAGATGGTTGGTTCATAAAACGGGGTGATGATTCGTCCCGTTTTTTTTGGTCGGTTTGAAATGGCTATCCGGCCTGTTTTTGGGCTTGCTGTTCCATCTGTTGCTTGATCTTAAGGTATTGCGGAGTCCGTCCGATATCTTCGTAAACAGGGTCGCCTTCTTCTATGCGGATTATTTTCTTGCCCTGAATATAAGGCATTTTTTGCTCGGATTCTTTTAATGCGCAGTGGATGAGGTTGGCGATAATGTCGTCAAGAGGGAGTTGGTATAGCTCGGCCAGCGTCTCCAGTTTGATGACATCGTCACGCCCCACTGCGACTTCATAGTTGACCTGAGGTTGATGTTTTACCATGTGGTGCTCCCACTCTCGAAGCATTTCGCTGATAGGGCTATTGGGCATAATGGCTCCTGTATCCGTGACGGTTGATCACAAACTCAGTCTAGACGAGTTTTAATCAGTCGCCTTTATTCAGATAAGCGCTTTTATAGCGGGTGCTTGGCCATTATAATTAATCGTTTTTACTCAAACTATTGGTGAATTTACATGGCAATTGAACGTACCCTTTCTATCATCAAGCCCGATGCAGTGGCGAAGAACGTAATCGGCAAGATCTATAGTCGTTTTGAGACTAACGGCTTGAAGGTTGTTGAAGCGAAAATGCTGACTCTGAGCAGTGAGCTTGCTGAAGGGTTTTACGCTGAGCACGAAGGTCGTCCTTTCTTTGAAGATTTGGTCAAATTCATGACCTCTGGTCCTGTGATGGTGCAGGCGTTGGAAGGCGAAAATGCGATCTCTAAAAATCGTGAACTGATGGGCGCTACCAACCCTAAAGAAGCGGCTGCGGGTACTATTCGTGCAGACTTTGCTGAGTCTATCGATGCTAATGCGGTACATGGCTCTGACTCGCCAATTTCCGCTGCGCGTGAAGTGGCTTACTTTTTTGGCGGTTAATTCTGCCTTTGCGTGCGGAGGACGTCCTTCGCACGCTGCTTTACCCCTTAATGAGATGTTGGTGTTATGACACACGCGCCTGAAAAAATTAATTTGCTGGGCCTGTCGAAAAACAAAATGGAAGCGTTTTTTGAGAGCATCGACGAAAAGAAGTTTCGTGCAACTCAGGTTATTAAGTGGATACATCAGAGTGGTGCGACCAGCTTTGATGAGATGACTAACGTCAGTAAAGCTCTACGTACCAAATTGAATGCGATCGCTGAAATTCGCCCGCCTGAAGTGATTTATCAAGACACCTCTAAAGACGGTACCCGTAAGTGGGTGCTGCGTGTAGACGGTGGCAGTTCGATGGAGGCGGTGTTGATTCCTGATGGGGATCGTAGAACCCTATGCGTCTCTTCGCAGGTCGGCTGTTCGCTTAACTGTAGTTTTTGCTCGACAGGTAAGCAGGGGTTTAACCGTAATCTAACCGCAGCAGAGATTATTGGTCAGTTACGCGTGGCTATCTTGTCTTACGGCCCTGTGGATACCACAGAGGATCTACGCCGTGTCTCCAATGTGGTGATGATGGGCATGGGCGAGCCGCTGATGAATTTTGAGCCCGTTGTCGATGCGATGTCATTGATGATGGAAGACAATGCCTATGGTTTGTCTAAACGGCGCGTTACACTAAGTACAGCAGGGCTTGTTCCCGCTATCGACCGATTGGCCGAAGTCACTGACGTGTCGTTGGCGGTATCGTTGCATGCCCCTAACGATGAGCTGAGAAACGAGTTAGTTCCGTTGAATCAGCGCTATCCGATAGAGGAAGTGCTGGCTGCTACCAAACGCTATTTGGCTAGCTGCAATGATAAGCGGGTAGCGACTATTGAATATACTCTGATTGATGGTGTCAATGATCAGCCCGAACATGCTCGGCAGTTGGTTGGCGTATTGAAAACGTTGCCATGCAAGCTTAATTTAATACCCTTTAACCCGTTCCCAAATTCCAATTATCGGCGCCCTCGTCGAGAGGCTATTGAGCGGTTTAAGGAGATTACCACCTATTCTGGCTTGATCACCACGGTGCGCAGTACGCGCGGCGATGATATCGATGCCGCCTGTGGTCAGCTTGTTGGTCAGGTTGTTGATAGGACGCGTCGCAGTCAAAAAAATATTCCGATTGTGCAAGATGTGACGGTTAATGGATCATAAAATAAGGAACGTTCGTGAAGTTTATTAAGGCCATAGTTGTCGTTATGTTGCTGACGGGTTGTGCAACGCAGGACAGTTCGACATACAAGCAAAAGGCGACTCCCGAACGAATTCAGGCGTGGAATAATGTCGCCCGTGAATATATCCGCTTAGAACAGTATGAAGATGCTAAAGGGCCGCTCAAACAAGCTTTGCAGATTGACCCTTCGGCTGCCGGTTCGATGATGCTAATGGCGCTGGTTTTTCAACGCCAAGGTGAGGATGAAACCGCCGACGAATATTACAAGAAGGCGTTGAAGATCACCCCCGACGATTCAATGATCAACAATAATTATGGTACTTTCCTGCTGATTTCCCAGCGCTACGAAAAAGCGTGCCAGCACTTGGCCAAGGCTGCCAATGACCCTCTATATTCCCAGCGTATCTGGGCGTTGGAAAACTTGGCGAGTTGCTACAATCTTTCAAATCAGCCCGAACAGGCGGAGCAGATATATCTTCAGGTGCTTCGCCTTAACCCTAACTCGGCCAATGCACTGGTAGAGATGGGGACGATTGAATATGAGCGTGAAGCCTACGGTAAGTCGTTTCAATATTTTGAGCGTTTTTCATCGTTGGTGCGCCTGCGCCAGGGTGAGCATACTGCTAGAAGTCTTTATTTAGGCGTGCAGCTTGCTCGAGAGGGCAGTGACCCAGGTAAAGCCGCAACCTATGCTCTGTTGCTAAAAAACATGTACCCCAGTTCTGTTGAATATCAGCGCTATAAGGAAACTCGTTAGTGTCGAAATCAAAGCAGGCAGATGACGTAACCGAAGCCGTTGGGAGGCCGGATCCAGGCTCGCTGCTACGGCAGGCACGTGAAGATCAAGGGGTTTCTCTTGATGAAGTGTCGGATCGCATTAAAATCTCTACCGTTCAGCTTGATGCGTTAGAGAGTGGGGATGTTGAGCGCCTGCCAGGGCTTGCATACTCTAGAGGCTACGTCCGTACTTATGCGCGATTGTTGGGGTTGGATGCCGACGCTTTGGTTCAGGATTTTAACGCGCTATACGGAGAGGGGGGGCAGCGGCAGGTTCAAACGATCAATCGAGTCAAGCCTCAAGCTCATTTGGGTGACCCGATGCTTCGTATCTCGATCATTGTGTTTGTGCTGATATTGATTGGCTCCAGTGTGTGGTGGTGGCAAACCCAGATGGTCGGGGATACCCCGATATTAAGCCCGCCATCAGTGGTAGAACCTGTATCATCCGAGTCTGCGGCAGTGCAGCCTCAGGAAGTTGTTGATACCGAGTTACAGGCTGAGTCGGTTGGATTATCCCAAGATGGTCCGGCTCCGATCGATGAAGAGGCTGAGCCGGAGTATCTTTCCGATGCTGAAATTGCGCGGTTGGCACAAGAGTTAGATAGCGCTGCAGAGAAGGAAGTAACGGATATTGTTGTAAGCGCCCCTGCTGTGGTGGCAGATTCCGGCAGTCAGGTAGTGTCGAGTAACGCGCCTTTACTGCTGGTTCGCTTTAACAGCGAGTGTTGGGTCAGTATCAAAGATAACAGTGGTAAAGTGGTCTTCGCCAGCTTGATGCAAGATGGCGATACGTTGGAGCGTAATCTTGATTCGCTTCCTGTGCAGTTGTTGGTCGGTCAGACCAGTGCTGTGGTGGAGGCCGCATTTCGAGGCAAGCCGCTGGCTTTGGCTCAATATAGTAAAAAAGGCGTTGCACGGTTAACGCTGGAATAATTCTGAAGCAAACCTCCATTTAGGAACAATACATTGGCAAAAATTCAAGCCATTCGTGGCATGAACGATATTCTACCGGACCAGTCACCGCTCTGGCGCTACTTAGAGAGCACTGTTGAACGGGTTCTGGGGCAATATGCGTACAGTGAAATTCGTCTGCCTATTGTTGAAAAAACCGAGCTGTTTAAACGCTCTATTGGTGAAGTTACCGATATCGTCGAGAAGGAGATGTATACCTTTGACGATCGTAACGATGAGAGTCTGACTCTGCGCCCCGAAGGGACCGCCGGTTGCGTTCGGGCAGCAGAAGAGCACGGTCTGTTGTTTAATCAGGTTCAGCGGCTCTGGTACAAGGGGCCTATGTTCCGTTATGAAAAGCCGCAGAAAGGCCGTTATCGCCAGTTTCACCAGATTGGGGTGGAGACTTTTGGTATGGCCAGTGCCGATATTGACGCCGAAGTGATCATGCTGTCGGCTCGGCTGTGGAAAGAGCTGGGGCTGTTGGAGCACGTCACTCTGCAGCTTAACTCGTTGGGCAGTAATGAGGCCCGAGCGCGATATCGCGATGCGTTGGTTAGCTACCTTGAGGCGCACCATGATCGGCTCGATGATGATTCCAAGCGCCGAGTTCAGAGCAACCCGTTGCGGGTGTTGGATTCAAAGGACCCTGAAACCCAGCAGGTACTGAATGACGCTCCGGTGTTGGCTGATTACCTGGACGATGAATCGCGTCAGCATTTTACCGAGTTGCAGCAGAACTTGGATGCAGCCGGGATCCGCTACGAAGTCAATCCGCGCCTGGTTCGGGGGCTGGATTACTACTGTAAGACAGTGTTCGAATGGGTTACGGACCGTTTAGGGGCGCAGGGAACGGTCTGTGCTGGCGGCCGTTATGATGGGTTGGTTAAGCAGTTGGGTGGGCGTCCAACGCCTGCGGTGGGGTTTGCCATGGGGATCGAGCGGTTGGTGTTGCTGCTCGAAACTCTGGAGCTGATTCCTGATCAGCTACGTCGACCGTTAGATCTGTATCTAGCGGCAGAGCATAAAGGCTTGCAGCCGCAGATCATTCAGCTATCTGAGCAGTTGCGTGATGCCGTGCCGGGCTTGCGTTTGATGAGCCATTGCAGCGGATTGAAGAATATTAACAATAAGGCGCGGCAGACGGGTGCGCCCTGGATTGTATTGCTATCTGAACGTGACGGTCAGCAGCAGCTAAAGGTTTGGCAGAATGATCAGCCGTTAGATGGTCTATCTGCAGATGGATTGATTGAACAGCTACAAGTAAGTTTTCAGCACTGAGTTGAAACAGAATAATCGTTAATTTAAGGAGTCAGCAGTGTCTGATATGAGAACCGAAGAAGAACAGGTCGAAGCGATAAAAAACTGGTGGAAAGAGAACGGACGTTCCACTGTCATCGGTGTTGTCCTTGCGGCGGTTGCTGTATTTGGCTGGCGTGGTTGGCAAGACCATGAGCGACAGACTGCCGAGGCAGCTTCGGCGTTATACCAGTCGTTGGTGCAGCAGTCACAGGTCCAGCCTGGGCAACAGCTTTCCGAGGAGAGTCGCAAGAGCGCTGCGTATATCGCCAATCAACTAAAAGCGGACTACGACGGTTCAGCCTATGCGCAATACGCTTCTTTATGGCTGGTAAAACAGGCCGCTGAGCAAGGTCTATTGGACCAGGCTAAAACCGAGCTTGAGGGCTTGCTAAGTCAAAAAACGGATACCACCGTCGCGCAGATCGCTCGATTGCGTATGGCACAGTTGTTATTGGCGTCGGGGCAGGCAGAAGAGGGGTTGGTGCGTTTAGGGGTAACTTCCGAAGCAGGTTTTGAAGCGTCGTATTATGAGATGAAGGGCGATCTATTGTTGGCGTTGGGGCGTGCGGCTCAGGCAAGGGAGGCGTATGCCTCGGCGATGGCCGCCACCACTGATAATACACGGCCGTTGATCGCGATGAAGTTTGACGATCTTGCTGGGCAGGGTGCTAATTAATGACATTGCTAAGCCGGTTTCTCCCATTGTTGCTAGTTGCATTGCTGACCGGGTGTAGTTTGTGGGATTCGGATGAAGAGATAGAGCCGGCTTCGCTGGAGGATATCTCCGCTGAATATCAGGTTACAAAGTTGTGGTCTACCAAGATAGGCGATGGCTTAGGTAGCAAATACCACCAGTTAACCCCGCAAATATTGGCCAGTCGCATCTTTGCTGTCGATCATGAAGGCGCCGTCTATGCCGTCGATCGAGAGACCGGTGCCAAAGTTTGGCAGCAGGAATTGGATCTGCCTGTTAGCGGTGGGGTGGGAGTTGGCGACGGCCGCGTTGTCGTCACCAGCTATGACGGTCAAATTATTGCGTTGAGCGCCCTTGATGGGGTGGAAGTTTGGCGCGAGCGGCTTACCAGTGAGGCGATAGCTGCGGCACAGTTGTCTTCCGGTTTAGCCGTCGTGCAGACGATTGATGGTCGATTGTCGGCATTTGATACACAAATAGGCCAGCTCCGCTGGAGTTACTCTGCCCAGGAGCCTGTATTGACACTGCGCGGTACCAGTACCCCGCTGATTGTTGGTGAGCAGGTCTTTGCTGGCTTTTCTAGTGGTAAGGTGGTGGCTTTGGCATTAGGCTCTGGCGATGTTGTATGGGAAACTCGGGTCGCTTCTTCGCAGGGGCGTACAGAGTTGGAACGGATGGTCGATATTGATGGATCATTAATTCATTCCAATGGGCTTGTTTATGCTAGTAGCTATCAAGGACGGGTGGCAGCCATTGCGATGCAAGATGGTCGGCGTGTCTGGAGTGAGTCGCTATCGAGTTACCGGTCGCTGGCTCAAAATGCTCAATCGTTGTACGCAGTCAATGATGAGGGCGCGGTCGTCGCTTTTGATAAGCGCAGTGGCACCGAGTTATGGAAACAGGACGCGCTGTACTTTCGGCAGTTGAGTTCACCGGTAGTGGTAGATGGTGTGGTGGCTGTCGGAGATTATCAAGGTTACCTCCATTTTATTGACCCTGCCGATGGCCATTTTGTTGGGCGTTATCAGCCTAGTTCGTCGTCGATAGTGTCGCCCCCGCTAAGCCAGGATGGCGTGCTCTATACCTTCAGTGATGACGGGCGGCTTTCAGCCTTAACGTTACAAAAAGACTAAGCTTTATCTGATTCCTTACGAGGGGGCTGCGGCCCTCTCTTTAATTTTGCTAGGTGTAAATCATGATTCCAGTCATCGCCCTCGTCGGGCGACCCAATGTTGGCAAGTCGACACTCTTTAATCAGTTGACTCGGTCTCGTGATGCGTTGGTGGCCGACTACCCAGGGTTGACCCGTGATCGTAAATACGGTCAGGGCAATACGGATGAACGTGATTTTATGGTGATCGACACCGGTGGTATCAGCGGCGCCGAAGAGGGGATCGACTACGAGATGGCCGAGCAGTCGATGCTGGCTATCGACGAGGCCGACGCGGTGGTGTTTCTTGTCGATGGTCGTGCGGGGCTGAACCCTGCTGATAATATGATTGCCAAGCACCTGCGCCGCCAAGGCAAGCCTTATCATTTGGTGGTCAATAAGACCGATGGCACCGACCCTGACGTCGTGGTAGCCGATTTCTTCTCGTTAGGCTTGGGTGAGGCGCTACCGATTGCCGCCTCGCACGGACGCGGTGTGCGCAGTCTGATCGAACTGGTTTTAACCGACTTTCCTGAAGATGAAGAAGAGCTGTCGGAAGAGGCAGATGAGCGAGGGGTACGGATTGCGGTTATTGGCCGGCCCAATGTGGGCAAATCGACCCTGGTTAATCGAATGCTGGGCGAAGATCGTGTCGTGGTGTTCGACCAAGCTGGCACCACGCGTGACAGTATTTATATCCCTTACACCCGGCTAGAGGGCGAGGAGGAGGTGCCGTATACCCTGATCGATACTGCGGGGGTAAGGCGGCGCAAGAATATTAAAGAGGCGGTGGAGAAATTCTCGATCGTTAAGGCACTGCAAGCGATCAAAGACGCCCATGTGGTGATCGCGGTGATGGATGCCCACGAAGGCCTGACCGATCAGGACTTGCACATGCTGGGCTTTGCGCTCGAGGATGGTCGTGCGTTGGTCATCGCAGTAAATAAATGGGACGGCATGACCGCAGATGACAAAGAGATGGTTAAGACGCAGATCGAGCGTAAGCTGGTATTTGCCGATTTTGCCAATATTCATTTTATCTCGGCGCTGCACGGTTCAGGGGTCGGTAACCTGTACGACTCGGTCAATGAAGCCTATCAATCGGCGATGGCCAAGTTCTCAACCAATATGCTGACTACGTTACTGGCTGATGTTGTAGCGGATCATGCGCCGCCAATGGTACACGGGCGACGGATAAAATTACGCTACGCACACCAGGGAGGTTCGAATCCGCCGCTGTTTATCGTTCACGGTAATCAAACCGATGGTTTGTCGGATGGCTACAAGCGCTACCTGAAAAACAAGTTTATTAAAGTGCTAAAAATCAAAGGCACCCCGGTACGGTTTCAGTTCAAATCGGGTAAGAACCCCTACGAGGGGCACAAGAATGAATTAACGCGCCGTCAGATTCAAAAGAAAGACCGGATGGCGCTGTTCACTAAGAAGTCTAAAAAGAAGAATAAAAGAAAATAAAACAGTGTGTTAGCAGTGTTTTATTTGTTGCTGTAAAAAATAATCTACAAAGCCGTTGACGGCAGATCTGGTGTCTGTAGAATGCGCCCCTCGTTACCGCTGAGGCGATAACAGAGT